>NZ_CP030048.1:1200454-1500568 GCF_015291665.1 Bradyrhizobium sp. CCBAU 53338 | reverse complement strand
ATCATAGGTCTGATAACCCGTGACCTTCGCATTCTTCAGATGAGCAACGGCGCCGCGCATCGTGGTCGTGGCGTTGACGGCCGCGACCTTGATGCCGGGCTGGTCGAGCATGGCGAAACTGGTGATGCTTGACCCCGCCTTGACGATATAGGTGGCGTCCGCAACCTCGTAGATCGGGCCGAACATCATCCTGGTCTCGCGCTCGGGATCTTTTGGCAACCAGGTGACGTCCCAGGCGCCTTTGCCGGCGGCATCCGTGATCTGTCCGGAATTCTGGTGCACGACATAGTCGACGGGCACGCCGAGTTGGGCGGCCATCTCCTTGCCGAGGTCGACGGGCACGCCGGCATAGCCGGCTTCGGTCTTGGTCGACCAGAACGCCCCGCCCGCCGGGCTGATCGCGATCGCGACCCGCAGTCTGCCGGTCGGAGCGATCTCGTCTTTCAGGCCATCGGCTAGCGCGGGCATCGCGACCGTGGCGGCAAGAGCGAGGCCGGCGCAGGCCGACCGGAATGGCGTTGGCATATCATCGTCTCCTCGCGTTTCTTCTTGTGCTGTCCGATTGCCTGAAGTCGGTCCTCGCGCCAGGGCATGCGGCCTTTGACACAATTCTGGTCGATCATGCGCTCGGTGAAAAGCGGTTTATCGTGACAAATCTGTCAAAGGTCACGCCGCTCCCTGCAACGCAAGGGCTGTGACTGCCATGGCTATGGTGTTCCACGGCCGGTGATTTGTTGCTAGCCTGCCGCTCCGACAGACAATCATCGGGGGCCATCGAATGACCTGCGCGAATCCCGCTTCTCTCGCACATCGGAACGAAGAGTGGCGACAGATCGGGCGAGCGCTGACTGCCTTGGCCGCATTGGCTGCCCTCGCCGGCTGCGAGGACAAGAATGCGTATGTCGCCCCGCCGCCGCCGAAGGTCGACGTCGCCACGCCGGTGCAGCGCCCGCTCACGCGTTATGTCGAGGCCACCGGCAACACCGCGCCGATCAAGAGCGTCGATCTGGTCGCGCGCGTGCAGGGATTTCTGCAAACGATCGACTACACCGACGGCACCTTCGTCAAGCAGGGCACCCAGCTGTTCACGATCGAACCCGAAACCTACAAGCTCAAGCTCGACCAGGCGCAGGCCGCCGAGACCGGCGCACAGGCCTCGCTCAAGCAGGCCGAGGCCGACTACAAGCGGCAGGCCGATCTGGTGCAGCGACAGGCGGTCTCGCAGGCGACCCTGGACACCTCGACATCGACCCGCGACAACGCCCAGGCCAACCTCCAGCAGGCCCAGGCCAACACCAGGCTCGCCGAGGTCAACTACGGCTACACCAAGGTGACTGCGCCGTTCGACGGTATCGTCAGCGCACATCTGGTCTCGATCGGCGAGCTCGTCGGCGTCTCCTCCCCGACCCAGCTCGCGACCATCGTCGCGATGGATCCGATCTATGTGAACTTCACCGTCAACGAGCAGGACGTGCTGCGCATCCGCGCCGAAGCACAACGCCGCGGGATGACCGCGACCGATCTCAAGCAGCTCCCGATCGAAATCGGCCTGCAGACCGAGACCGGCTATCCGCATGAGGGCAAGCTCGACTACGTCGCGCCGACCCTCAACTCGTCGACCGGCACGCTCGCCGTGCGCGGCATCGTGCCCAACGACAAGCGGGTGCTGCTGCCAGGCTATTTCGTCCGCGTCCGCGTGCCCTTCACCCAGGAGAAGGAGGCCCTCCTCGTCCCCGATACGGCGCTCGGCAGCGACCAGGGCGGCCGCTATCTGCTGGTGGCCAACAAGGACAACGTCGTCGAGCAGCGCAAGGTGCAGATCGGTCCCGCCGACAACGGCCTGCGCGTGATCGAGAGCGGCCTGAAGCCCGACGACCGTGTGGTCACGTCGGGGCTGCTGCGCGTGATCCCGGGCCAGAAGATCGACCCGCAGCAGACCAAGATCGAGCAGCCGCAGGCCTCGGGCAAGTGAGAGGCCGCGCGTCATGATCTCAAAGTTCTTCATCGAACGGCCCGTCCTCTCGAACGTCATCGCTCTGCTGATGATCCTGATCGGCGGCGTCGCGCTGTTCAACCTCGCGGTCGCGCAATACCCCGATGTGGTGCCGCCGACGGTGCAGGTGACGACGCGCTATCCCGGCGCCAGCGCCAAGACCGTGATCGACACCGTCGCGCTGCCGATCGAGCAGCAGGTCAACGGCGTCGAGGACATGCTCTACATGCAGTCCTATAGCGGCTCCGACGGCACCTACACGCTGACCGTGACGTTCAAGATCGGCACCGACCTCAACTTCGCGCAGGTGCTGGTGCAGAACCGCGTCTCCAGCGCCCTGTCACAACTGCCGTCCGCCGTGCAGAACCAGGGCGTCACCGTGCAGAAGCGGTCGACCTCGATCCTCCTGTTCGTGACGCTGACCTCGCCGGACAAGACGTTCGACAGCCTTTACCTGAGCAACTACGCCACCATCAACATCCGCGACGAGCTCTCGCGCCTGCCCGGCGTCGGCAACGTCACGGTGTTCGGCGCCGGCCAGTATTCGATGCGGGTCTGGCTCGATCCGAACAGGCTGCAGGTGCGCGGCCTCGTGCCGCAGGACGTCATCAACGCAATCCAGCAGCAGAGCCAGCAGGTCTCGGCCGGACAGGTCGGCGCGCCGCCGACACCGCCGGGACAGGCGTTCCAGTACACGCTCAACGTCAACGGAAGGCTCGACGACACCAGCGAGTTCGAGAACATCATCGTCAAGACGGGCACCAGCGGCGACGTCACGCGCGTGCGCGACGTCGGCTCGGTCGAGCTCGGCGCGCAGACCTACAGCCAGATCTTCTCGCTGAACAAGCAGCCGGCCACCGGCATCGGCGTATTCCAGTCTCCCGGCGCCAACGCACTCGAGGTCGAGCAGGCCGTCGAGAAGAAGATGGTGGAGCTCGCCAAGCGGTTTCCGGAGGGCATCAAATACGACACGCCGTTCGACACCACGAAATTCGTGAACGCCTCGGTGCACGAGGTCTACATGACCCTGATCGAGGCCGGCCTGCTGGTGCTGGTCGTGATCCTGGTATTCCTGCAGGACTGGCGCGCGATGCTGGTGCCGGCGACCACGGTGCCGGTCACCATCATCGGCGCCTTCGCCGCGATGGCGGCGCTCGGCTTCACCATCAACATGTCGACGCTGTTCGCGATCGTGCTGGCGATCGGCATCGTGGTCGACGACGCCATCGTGGTGGTGGAAGGCGCGGCCCACAATATCGAGAAGGGCATGAACGGCCACGACGCCGCGATCAGTGCGATGGACCAGCTGTTCGCGCCGATCGTCGGCATCACGCTGGTGCTGATCTCGGTGTTCCTGCCGGCCTCGTTCCTCGCCGGTCTCACCGGGCGGATCTATTCGCAATTCGCGCTGGTGATCGCGGCGACCGCGCTGCTGTCGGCCATCAACGCCGCGACGCTGAAGCCGACCCAGTGCGCGCTGTGGCTACGGCCGACGGTGCCGCCGGAGCAGCGCAATTTCTTCTATCGCGGCTTCAACGCGGTCTACGACAAGGTCGAGCGCGGCTACACCCGGCTGATCACTTTCCTGGTGAAGCACGCGACGATCTCGGTCGCCTTCGCGCTCGTCGTGATCGGGTGCAGCGGCTACGGCCTGTCGCGGGTGCCGACCGGCTTCCTGCCGATCGAGGACCAGGGCTATCTGATCGCGGCCGTGCAGCTGCCCGACGGCGCCTCGCTGGAGCGAACCCAGAAGGTGCTCGACAAGGCCGCCGACATCATCAAGGGCACGCCCGGCGTCCAGCAGGTCATCACCATCGCCGGCATCTCCGCGCTCGACAACAGCGCCAGCCTTGCCAATGCCGGCGTCGCCTACATCATCCTGAAGGACTGGGAATCGCGCGGCAAGGGCGAGGATCTGCGCTCGCTGGTCTACGGCCTCAACGACAAGGTCGCTGATATCATGGAGGCGCGCACCCTGGTGCTGCCGCCGCCGCCGATCCAAGGCATCGGCAACGCGGCCGGCTTCTCGATGCAGGTCGAGCTTCGCGACGGCAACAGCGATTTCGCCAAGCTGCAAGCGATCACGGGCGCGATGGTCAACAACGGCCAGAGCCAGAGCGCGCTCCAGCGCGTGCAGTCCTCGTTCCGCTCGTCGGTGCCGCAGTTCAACGTCGAGATCGATCGCATCAAGACCCAGACGCTGCATGTGACGACCGACCAGGTGTTCGCGGCGCTGTCGACCTATCTCGGCTCGTCCTACGTCAACCAGTTCAACAAGTTCGGCCGCGTGTTCCAGGTCTACACCCAGGCCGATCCCGCCTTCCGCGTCACCGAGCGCGACATCGCCAACATGCAGGTGCGCAACTCGAACGGCGACATGATCCCGATCGGTACCGTCGCCACGATTACTCCGGCCACCGGGCCGTCGCTGATCAGCCTCTACAATCTCTATCCCTCCTCGACCGTGATCGGCCTGCCGGCGCAGGGCTACTCGTCCGGCCAGTCGCTGAAGCTGATGGAGGAGATCGCCGACAAGACGCTGCCGCAGGGCACCGGTTATGAATGGACCGCGATGTCGTACCAGGAGAAGGCGGTCTCGAACCAGATCTACTGGGTGTTCGGGCTCGCCATGCTGCTGGTGTATCTCGTGCTCGCCGGCCAGTATGAGAGCTGGTACGCGCCGATCTCGGTGATCCTCGCGGTGCCGCTGTCGCTGCTCGGGCCGATGCTGATCCTCTCGGGCCTCAAGATCGACAACAACCTCTACTGCCAGATCGGCCTGATCCTGCTGATCGCGCTGTCGGCCAAGAACGCGATCCTGATCGTCGAGGTCGGGCTCGAGCTGCACGGCCGCGACGGCAAGCCGATCATCGAATCTGCGATCGAGGCGGCACGCGCGCGCTTCCGTCCGATCCTGATGACGTCGTTCGCCTTCATTCTCGGCGTGGTCCCGCTGGTGCTCGCGACCGGCGCCGGCGCCAGCGCGCGCAAGTCGATCGGCATCACCGTGTTCTCCGGCATGCTGGCCTCGACCTGCCTCGCGGTCCTGTTCGTGCCGGCTTTCTTCGTGGTGGTGCAGCGCTTCGAGAACTGGCGCGCCTCGAAGAAGGCGCAGAAGGCGAAAGCGGCCAGCGGAAGTGAAGTCCTGAAGTCCTGAAGGCTGCTCGGCCGAAATCGCCAAAACAACCCCATGCACAGTAGACATGGGGTTGAAATGGCGCGAGATATTCGCTTTTGCCGAAAATTGCTTGCACCGTCGGGCAAAACACCGGCATAATGGCATCATGGGAGGCGTTCGTGACGTGTACCTCCGTCGTTGCGAGCGCAGCGTCGCTCAGGCCTTCTCGCTTGGCGCCTCGCCGCTGGAGACCAGCAGCACCGGGGCCTTCGACTGCCGCAGCACCGCGTCGGCAACGCCGCCGAAGGAGAGGTGGTCGGCCTTGATACGGTCGACACCCATCACGGCACCGCGCGGCCAGACGCGGACATCCGGCAGGCTTCCAAATCGCTCGAAAGTGCGATCATATGCCCTCCGGAAACAACCTGAAGTTTCAGTGCAAAAGTCTCGGCTTGCCGGAGGAGAATGCGCGTGAAAGAACTCGCTGGAAAGACTGCGTTCGTGACGGGTGCAGCGTCAGGTATCGGCCTGGGGATCGCGACCGCTTTCGCCCAGGCGGGGGCGAAGGTCATGCTTTGCGATATTGAAGAAGAGGCTCTGTCCGCAGCGCTCGAGCAACTGAAGCTCACCAACGTCGATGTCGAGGGCGTGAAAGCCGACGTCTCACTCAAAGCCGAACTCGTGGCGGCCGCCGAAGCCACGACTGCCCGCTACGGCAAGGTGCATATCCTCGTCAACAATGCGGGCGTCGGCGGCGGCGGGCCCTATGGCGCCTGGACCGAGGCGTCGTGGAATTGGACCCTCGGCGTCAACCTGATGGCGACCATTTGGGGGATCGAGATCTTCGGGCCGTTGATCGAACGGCATGGCGAAGGTGGACATATCGTCTCCACAGCCTCGATCGCCGGCCTGATTTCAGGGGCAAGCACTGCATACAACGTTTCAAAGTATGGCGTTGTCGCGCTGTCCGAGGGACTACGGCAGGAGCTCGCGCCCCGCGGAATTGGCGTATCGGTGCTGTGTCCCGGGTTCATCCGCACTCAAATCATCAACTCAAGGCGCAATGTCCCCAAACGCTTCGAGGAGGGCGTTCCTGCCATGCCGACTTCCGGCCCCGTCGCCGAGCGGATCAACCTGATCCGCGAACGCGTCTCTCAGGGCATCGATCCCCTCTATGTCGGTGAACTCGTCCGCGAAGGCGTCGAAAACGACTGGCCATATATCTTCACCGACCTCGAATTCGAGCCGATCGTCGAAGCGCGCTTCGCCGCAATCAAGCAGGGCTTTGACCACATCCGCGGCCGCAACCCGAAACATTGAGCGCGCGCCTTCGCTCACGCCGCCGCCGGCGTCCTGATCTCGCGCGGCAGGATGATCGCGGCGGCGATCGCCAGCAGGCACAGGCCCGCAAACGCGTGCAGCATGGTGACGAAGCCGCCCTGCTCGTAGAGCCAGGCGACCAGGCCCACCGACGCGCCGGCCGCGGTGAAGCCGATGAAATAGCGCACGGCGTAGGCGCGCGAGCGCCATTCTTCGCTGGTGTACTTGCCGACCATGGCGTCGTTCACCGTGACCTGGCCGAACGCACCCATGACGATGCCGATCGACACCAGGATCAGCGGCAGATTGTTCAGGCTTGCGGCCAGATACAGGAACGGCGCCAGCATGAAGGACAGCGGCAAGGCCACCGTCTTCAGGGAATAGCGGTCGAGCAGCCGGCCGATCGTGTACTGCGTCATCGCCCCGAACACGTAGACGCAGGCCGCGATGACCCCTAACAGCGCCGGGCTCCTGGTCAGGTCCGCGAGCCGCTCCGCAAACAGCTTTGGCAGCGCCACGGTGACGGCATTGAAGGTGGTCGAGATCGCGATCACGACGATCAGCAGCGACAGCACCACGCGCCACATGTCCTGCTTGGCGACGCGCGCTTGCGCGGCCGCCTGCTTCGAGCCCTTGCGGTCCTCGTGCACGACCAGCATCGCGAAGGCGATGCCGATCAGGATGGTGACGATGCCGGGAATGATGAAGGCGAAGCGCCAGCCGAGATATTGTCCGATCACGCCGGTGACCAGCGCCGAGGATGCAACGCCGAGGTTGCCCCAGACGCCGTTGATGCCCATCTCGCGGCCGAGCCTGTTGGCATAGGACACGATCATCGCGGTGCCGACAGGGTGATAGATCGAGGCGAACACGCCGATCGCGAGCAGCGCGGCGCCCAGTTGCACCGGCGTCTGCACGAAGCCGACCGAGATCATGGAGGCGCCGATGCCGACGAAGAAGATCAGCATCATGTGGCGGCGGCTCCAGCGGTCGCCGAGCCAGCCGGTCAGCAGCGAGCCCGCGCCGAAGGCGATGAAGCCGGGGGTCGCGTAGGGAAGCAGTTCCGAATAGGCCATGCCGAGCGCCGGCCCCATGATGATCACGGCGGCGGCGAAGATCAGCATCGCATAATGGTCGATGAAATGACCGGCATTGACGAAACTGATGACCCTGACGGGGCTGTTCATTCGGAATCCTCTCCTGCTCCGAAATGAGTTATATGTCGGAGCCATGACGGGATGCTGCCAATGACTGTCTTGGAAACGCCAATCCTGAGGGAGGTCCAGGGCAACCACCGCTCCACCGCGGGCGTGCACCTGGTCGCGCGCGACTATCCGAGAGGCATGCGGATCGACCTGCACATGCATCGCGAGGCCCAGCTGATCTATGCGGCGAAGGGCACGATGCAGGTGAACACGCCCGAGGGGCGCTGGCTGGTGCCGCCGGACCGTGCGGTCTGGGTGCCGGCCGGGCTCCAGCACGCCATCGACCTGCTCGCCGACATCGAGATGCGCACGCTGTATTTCGACGTGGCCTGGCTGAAGCGCGAAAAGCGCTACGAGGGACTGACCCGGGAATTCGTGGTGCGGGTGTCGCCGCTGCTCAACCAGGCGATCCTCGCGCTGTTCGACCCGCGCAACACCGAGGAACGCACCGAGCTGCTGGTGCGCCTGGTGATGCTGGAATTGCACCAGGCCGAGGATTCCGCGACCTTCGTGCCGCTGCCGCACGAGCCGCGCTGCCGGCGCGCCGCGATGATCGTGCTCGACGATCCCACCGGGCTCCACGACATCGACACGCTCGCGCGCGAGGTCGGCACCTCCGCTCGCACGCTGTCGCGGCTTTTCTCGACGGAGACACAGCTCAGCTTCAAGAGCTGGTGCCAGCGTGCCAGGATCGCGGCGGCGATCCGGAGGCTGTCGACCGACGCGAATGTATCGGTGAAGCAGCTCGCGACGCAGCTCGGCTATGCCAGCGTGCCCGCGTTCTCGGCCGCGTTCCGCCAGGTGACGGGACGGACGCCGACGGAGTTTGCCACGCACTCGGTGTCATCGCCCGGCCTGACCGGGGCATGACTGCGTCTTCGGGGATGCATGGCACCACTAAAGATACAAAACTCCACCGCTTGATTGTGATCGGCATCCGCCTAAATCCCGTGTAAGCTTCCGCACCGCACAAACCCGGATTCGAAAAGCCCAGATGGCCAATGCCTTCTTCTCCGACCTGCTCGCCACAATTTCCGAGCGCGGCCGCACGCTGCTGCGCCGGGGGGATGCCACCGACGCCAAGCAGGATGCCGACGGGCTGATCGAGCTCTGCGGCGCGCTGCTGTCGGGCCGGGGCGAGGCCTCCGGCACCGCCATGGCGCGAGAGGTTCTCGACATCTACCAGGAGCTGGATCCGGCAGGCCGCCGCGCCTTCTTCGAAGGGCTGGTGCGCGATTTCGGCCCGGACCACGAGCGCCTGACCAAGGCGATCGAGAAATGGCGCACTCAACCGAGCGACGAGGACGCGAGCGCGCTGCATTTCGCCTCGGAACCGCGGCGACAGGAGCTGATCCGCCGTCTCAACCGCGCGCCGGGCGGCACCGGCGATCTCGTCGCCATGCGGGCCGACCTGCTCGGCATGATGAACGGACACACCGATCTCGCCGCGCTCGACCGCGACGTCTCGCATCTTCTCTCGTCGTGGTTCAACAGGGGGTTTCTCGTGCTGCGCCGGATTGACTGGTCGACCCCGGCCAACATCCTCGAAAAGATCATCCGCTACGAGGCCGTGCACGAGATCAGCGACTGGGACGATCTGCGCCGCCGCATCGATCCGGTCGACCGCCGCTGCTACGCCTTCTTCCATCCGGCGATGGTCGACGAGCCGCTGATCTTCGTCGAGGTGGCGCTGACCGAGACGATTCCCGGCGCGATCGCGCCGCTGCTGGCGGTCGATCGCCAGCACCTGCCGATCGAGAAGGCGCGCACCGCAGTATTCTATTCGATCTCCAACACCCAGCGCGGTCTCGGCGGCATCTCCTTCGGCAGCTTCCTGATCAAGCAGGTGGTCGAGGAGCTGCGCCGCGAAACGCCGAAGCTCGACACCTTCGTGACGCTGTCGCCGGTGCCGGGCTTCATGCAATGGATCAAGCAGGACAAGGATCTGCCGCTGTCGGAGGAGGACCGCGAGATCCTCAAGCGCCTCGACGATCCCAAATGGTTCGAGAACCCGGAGACGACGGCGCAGCTGCGCGGCGTGATCGAGCCGCTCGCCGCCCACTACTTCCTGAAGGCGCGCACGGCGAAGGGCCGCCTGATCGATTCCGTCGCCCGTTTCCACCTCGGCAACGGCGCGCGCCTCGAGCGCATCAACTGGTTGGGGGACCTCTCGCCCAAGGGCCTGCGCGAATCCGCCGGCGTGATGGTCAACTACCTCTACCGCCTCGACGACATCGAGAAGAACCACGAAGCCTACGCCAATGACGGCGAGGTCGTGGCCTCCAGCGCAGTGAAGAAGCTGCTCAAGGGCGAGGGACGACGGCTGCTGGACATGCGGCTGTCGTAGGGGGCAAACGCACTTTCCACGCCATTGCGAGCGTGGCGAAGATTCCATGGGGAGTGGATAGCGCAGTCGTCGTAGTCCAACGACCACCGCTACTCCGCCAGCGCCTTCATCTCCTTGTAGAGATCGGACTTGCCCTCGAAGCCGATGCCTGGAAGGTCGGGCATGGTGATGTGGCCGTTCTCGACGCGGACGCCGTCCGGGAAACCGCCATAGGGCTGGAACAGGTCGGGGTAACTCTCGTTGCCGCCGAGGCCGAGGCCCGCCGCGATGTTCAACGACATCTGGTGGCCACCGTGGGGGATGCAGCGGCTGGGGGACCAGCCGTGGGTCTTCAGCACTTCGAGCGTGCGCTGGTATTCGCACAGGCCATAGGACAAAGCGCAGTCGAATTGCAGCCAGTCGCGGTCGGGGCGCATGCCGCCGTAGCGGATCAGGTTGCGGGCGTCCTGGTGGCTGAAGAGATTCTCGCCCGTCGCCATCGGGCCGGGATAGAATTCGGCGAGGGCGGCCTGCAGCGCGTAGTCGAGGGGATCGCCGACCTCCTCGTACCAGAACAGCGGATAGTCGCGCAGCATCTTGGCGTAGGCGATGCCGGTCTCGAGATTGAAGCGGCCGTTGGCGTCGACGGCAAGCTGCGCGTCCTTGCCGATCTCTTCCAGCACGGCCTCGATACGCTTGCGGTCCTCGTCGATATCGGCGCCGCCGATCTTCATCTTCACGACGTTGTAGCCGCGATCGAGATAGCCCCGCATCTCGCCGCGCAGCATCGATAGGCCCTTGCCGGGATAGTAATAGCCGCCGGCGGCGTAGACGAACACGCGCGGGTCGGCTTTGACGCCGTGACGCTCGGCCAGCAGACGAAACAGCGGCTTGCCCGCGATCTTCGCCACCGCATCCCACACCGCCATGTCGATGGTGCCGACTGCGACCGAGCGCTCGCCATGGCCGCCCGGCTTCTCGTTGGTCATCATCGCGGCCCAGACCTTGTCGGGGTCGAGATTGTCGCCTGATACGTTGAGCAGCGACTTCGGATCGGCCTCCGTGATGCGGGCGGCAAAACGTTCGCGAATCAGGCCGCCCTGTCCGTAGCGGCCGTTGGAGTTGAAGCCGTAGCCGACGACCCGCCTGCCGTCGCGCACCACATCAGTGACGACGGCGACGAGGCTCGTCGTCATCTTGGTGAAGTCGATATAGGCGTTGCGGATCGGGGACGAGATCGGCTTGGTGATTTCGCGGACGTCGACGATGCGGACGGACATGGGGGATTCCTTTCGTCATTGCGAGCGAAGCGAAGCAATCCGGTCTGTCACCGCGGATGGATTCTGGATTGCTTCGTCGCGAGGGCTCCTCGCAATGACGAGGAGAGAGCTTGAGGTGCTTACTTCTTGTCCCTGAAATACGGCTCCACGGGCCCGTGCACCTTGATGGTCAGCGGGTTGCCGTAGCGGTCCTTGGCGTTGCCGGCGGTGACGCGGACCCAGCCTTCGCTGATGCAGTACTCCTCGACATTGGTCTTCTCGACGCCCTTGAAGCGGATGCCGACGTCGCGCTGGAGGATATCGGCGTTGTAATAGGGGCTGTTGGGGTCGACCGACAGGCGGTCCGGAAATTCTTCGCTCATTGATGTCTCGCTCATAACAGGGTCTCGATCTTCTGCCGCAATCCTTCCGGCCGCGCGGTGGGCGCGTAGCGCGCGATCACCTGGCCGGCACGGTCCACCAGGAATTTGGTGAAATTCCATTTGATGGAGGCGCCCAAGAGGCCGGATTGCTGGCGTTTCAGGTACTCGTACAAGGGATGCGCGTGGGCGCCGTTGACGTCGATCTTCTCGAACAGCGGAAAGGTGACGTCGTAATTGGTGGAGCAGAACGCCTGGATCTCGGCCGCCTGCCCCGGCTCCTGCGCGCCGAACTGGTTGCAGGGAAAGCCGAGCACCGAGAAGCCGCGCGGTGAGAGGTCGCGGTGCAGATCTTCCAGCCCACGATATTGCGGCGTGAAGCCGCATTTGCTCGCGGTGTTGACGATCAGGAGCACCTGCCCCTCGTAGGCGCGCATCGACACTTCTTCGCCCGCGAGCGAATTGGCCTTGAAGTCGTAGAGATCAGACATCGCTAGCCCACGGGATCGATCGGCGACGGCGGCACGCCGCCCGCCTCGATCGCTTCGCCGGCGAGCAGACACAGATCCTCGCGATAGCGGCCGGAGACGATGTGCACGCCGACAGGAATCTTGCCGACGAGGCCGGTGGAGACGACGAGGCCCGGCAATCCCATGAAGGGCGTCGCGATCTGCGGCAGCTGCGCCTCCCAGACGCGCTCGAAGGAGGCGGCGTCCTTGCGGTCGAGATGATCGGGGAACGGCAGTTCGCCGGAAACGGGCGTCAGCACCACGGCGTATTTCTCGAAGAACAGCATCCAGTCGCGGGTCAGCGTGGCGCGGCGGGTCAGCGCCTTCGCGTAGTTGGCCTGGTCCATTGGCGTGACCTTGGCGCGGTTGCCGCGCAGGCACGCCAGCGCACCGGGATCGCCCTCGCGCTCCGCCATTTCGAGTTGCGCCTCGAAGGCATCGCCCAGCCAGAGCTTGCGCTGCCATTCGACCGCTTCGCGCATCGGCGGGGTGTTCTCGATCATTTCGACGGTCCAGCCGGCGCGCTCGAGGCGCTTGCCGGCGTCGGTCACGGCCGCCTTCACCTCGGGTGTGGTGGCAAGGCCGTCCGGGTTGAGGCAGATCGCGGCGCGCTTCTCGCGCGCGGGGCCTTCCAGCGGCACCGGCACATACCAGGGATCGCGGACGTCGCGGGCCGACATCGCGGCGAGCGAAATCCTGAGATCGTTGACCGTGCGGGCCAAAGGACCCGAGACCGCCATGATCTGCGGGCCGATCGGGCGCTCCGGCAGCGCCGGATTGAAGGCTGGGATACGGCCGAGGGTCGGACGCAGGCCGTGCACGCCGCAGGCATAGGCGGGATAGCGGATCGAGCCGGCGATGTCGGTGCCGTGGGCGATGTGGCCGATGCCGGCCGCGACCGCCGAGCCGGCGCCACCGGACGAGCCGCCGGGGGTCAGCGACGCATCGCGCGGGTTCCTGGTGTCGCCATGGACGAGGTTGGTGGTGAACCAGCGATAGGAGAAGGCCGGGCAATTGGTGCGCCCAAGGAGAACCGCGCCGGCCTTGCGGAAATTGGCGACGACAGGGTTGTCCTCGCGCGCGATCAAATCGCGCTGGAGCTTCAGGCCGTTGGTGGTGGCGAAGCCTTCCTGGTCGACATTGGCCTTGATGGTGACGGTCACGCCCGCCAGCACGCCGGGGTCCTCGCCCCGCGCGATCGCCGCATCGACGGCGTCGGCCTGCTTGAGCACGTCCTCCGGCCGGTGGTCGATCACGGCGTTGAGCTTGGGATTGACGGCGTCCAGACGGTCGAGGCCGGCCTTGGCCGCCTCCCGGGCGGATACTTTTTTGGACCTGACGAGGGTCGTGAGGTCGGCAGCCGACAGGCGCCAGAGATCTTGCATGACGTGCTCCGTGTGACCGGCGTCTTTTAGCGCCGGGACCGCAGCAAAGCCATGCGGATTTCGCAGGGGAGCAAGTTGGCTCACCTCCCCGCCACGCTCGCAACTTGCCCTTTCGCCTAGTGCCTCGTCGCCGACTCGTCCGGCATGTCCAGCAGGGCCTCGCTGAAGGGAAACTCCAGCACGATCTCGCCGTCGTCGTCGGTCACCTCGATGACCGCCTCGAGCAGGGCCGGCTGGGCGCCTTCGGACTTCACAACCTCCAGGATCATCTGGCGGGCGACCTCCCAGGCGCGATCGGGGTTGCGCAGATCCTCGCCGTCGGGGTCCACGATCAGTTCATCGCCGATACGGGTGTTGAAGAAATATTTGGGCATCACGAGATCCAGCTAGAGCCGCCTGTACCGGATTGAAAGCTGCACTGCACTCACAACTGCTTTATCAGGACAGGGTTCGCGACCGAATGCGCCAGACGCAAGGCCGTATCACCAGAAAGTACTGTTCCCCAGCCGAGTTTCGCGACGCAACATGCCCATGCTCGGGAAAATTTCACTGGCGAACTTTCACGCCCGCAGTAATTTAACCCCGGGCGGATACGTCCGAATTCGCGAATAAGGAGAGCCGAGATGGCCTGGAAAGCCCCCAAGATCGTCGAAGTGCCCTGCGGCATGGAAATCAACATGTATGTGAGCGCCACCCGCAAGTGAGCGGTTGGTGAGTATGCGTTCTGCGCAGGTGGGTCTTTCTGTCACGATCCGTTTCCGCACGATGGAAACCGTGACGGCCTGAGATCCACCTCGCGACGTTGCCTCCAGGAGACGGATCATGCTTCGCGTCGTCGTCCTGGGCGCCGGGGCTGGCGGCGGAGTCCCGCAATGGAATTGCGGGTGTCAGGGCTGCCGCGCGGCCCGCAGCCATGGACATGAGCTTTTTCGAACCCAGGCCTCGGTTGCCTTCAGCGGCGACGGCGAGCACTGGTTTCTGATCAACGCCTCCCCTGATCTGCGCCAGCAATTGAATGCCACGCCGCAGCTCCATCCCAAGGCGGGCGCGCTGCGCCACACGCCTGTCGCAGGCGTGATCCTGACCAACAGCGAGGTCGATGCGGTCGCGGGCCTGCTGTCGATGCGCGAGGGCTCGCCGTTCACGGTCTATGCGCACGAGAAGGTGCTGGCGATCATGGCCAGCAACAGCATCTTCAACGTGCTGAACGAGAAGAACGTCAAGCGCCAGCCGATCGGGATCAGCGAGCCGTTCGAGCCACGGTTGCCCGACGGCGCGCGCTCAGGCCTCGAAGTGCTGGCCTTCGCGGTGCCCGGCAAGTCGGCCTGGTATCTGGAAGGCAAGGCGCATCCCGGCGGCGAGAGCGGCGACGGCGATACGCTGGGGCTGAAGATCACCGACAAGTCATCAGGCAAGTGCTTCTACTTCATCGCCGCCTGCGCCGAAATCACCGACGCGCTCAAGGCCGAGATCGACGGTGCGGCGCTGGTGTTCTTCGACGGCACGGTGTGGGAGGACGACGAGATGATCAGGGCCGGGCTCGGCCACAAGACCGGCAAGAGCATGGGCCACGTCGCAATGTCCGGCGACGACGGTGCGATTGCACGGTTGGCAGACCTCAATATCGACAGGAAGATATTTCTGCATATCAACAACTCGAACCCGGCGCTGCTGCCCGCCTCGCCCGAACGCAAGATTGCCGAGGCGGCGGGATGGCAGATACCGGCCGACGGAACGGAGATCGTGCTGTGAATGCCACGTCCAAGACTGGACTAAACATGACCGGAATGACCGCGCTCTCGATCGGCAAGGACATCAGGCTGAATTCGGCCGAAGAGCTCGAGGCGACGCTGCGCCATATCGGCGCGACGCGCTATCACAGCCTGCATCCGTTCCATAAGCTGCTGCACGGCGGCAAGCTGAACAAGGGCCAGGTACAGGCCTGGGCGCTGAACCGCTACTATTACCAGAGCACGATCCCGATCAAGGACGCGGTGGTGATCTCGCGCTTCCGCGACCGCGCCACGCGGCTGGAATGGCGCCACCGCATCGAGGACCATGACGGCGATGTCGGCTCCGAGGGCGGCATCGAGCGCTGGCTGAAGCTGACCGAAGGCCTCGGGCTCGACACGGCCTATGTGGAATCGACCGAGGGAATTCTCCCTGCAACGCGCTTTGCGGTGGAGGCTTACGTCCATTACTGCCGCGAGAAGAGCCCGTTGGAGGCGATCGCCTCTTCGCTTACGGAGCTGTTCGCGCCGAGCATTCACGAAGAGCGCATCGCCGGCATGTTACAGCATTACGACTTCGTCAATCCTGACATCATGAGCTATTTCAAGCGCCGCCTGACGCAGGCGCCGCGCGATGCCAACTTTGCACTCGACTATGTCAGGACCCATGCGACGACGCCGGAGCAGCGCGCGCTTGTGTGCAACGCGCTGATCTTCAAGACCAACGTGCTGTGGGTGCAGTTAGATGCGCTCCAGCACGCCTATGTCGAGGGCAACATTCCGCCGGGCGCGTTCGTGCCCAAAGCGAGTTAGGGAATAGAGCATGGCCGGGCCGCGGAACATCAGCGTCAGCGAGGCAAGCCGCCCCGTGCTGCCGCGGCATGCCAAGCTGAAATACGACGAGACGCGAAAGGTCTGGGTGATCCTGGCGCCGGAACGCGTGCTGGCGCCCGACGAGATCGCCGTCGAGGTCTTGCAGCTCTGCGACGGCAAGCGCAATGTCGGCGACGTGTCCGATCAACTGGCGGCGAAATACGCGGCTCCGCGCGAGGCGATCCTGACCGATGTCATCGCCATGCTGCAGGATCTCGCCGACAAGGGCTTTCTCACGGAGGCCAGGGAGAAGACGCCATGAGCGATGTGCTCCCAATCGTCCCGCCTCATGCCGGCGACAGCCTCGCGGTGCTGGAAAAGCAACGCTCGACGGCGGAGACCTTCGGCATCCCGCTCGCGGTGCTGCTCGAGATCACCCATCGCTGCCCGCTGCAATGTCCCTATTGCTCCAACCCGGTCGAGCTGGACCGCTCGGGCAAGGAGCTGACCACGGACGAATGGAAGAAGGTGCTGAGCGAGCTCGCCGAGATCGGCGTGCTGCAGGTGCACTTCTCCGGCGGCGAGCCGACGGCGCGGAAAGACCTGGTCGAGCTGGTGAAGCATGCCAGCGACGTCGGCCTCTACACCAACCTGATCACCTCTGCCGTGCTGCTGACGCGCGAGCGGCTCAGCGAGCTTGCGGACGCCGGACTGTGCCACGTGCAGATCTCGTTCCAGGGCATCGAGGAAGGCCTCGCCGATCGCGTCGCCGGCTACAAGGGCGGCCACCGCAAGAAGCTCGAAGTCGCGAAGTGGACGCGCGAGCTGGATTTGCCGCTGACCGTCAACGCAGTGATGCACCGGCAGAATTTGCACCAGCTCCCCGAGATCATCCAGATGTCCATCGATCTCGACGCCGACCGGCTCGAGGTCGCCAATGTCCAGTATTACGGCTGGGCGCTGAAGAACCGCGCCGCGCTGATGCCGACCGTGGCGCAACTCGACGAATGCACCCGCATCGTCGAGGAGGCGCGCGAGCGGCTGAAGGGCACGCTCGCGATCGACTACGTGGTGCCCGACTATTACGCGCTGCGACCGAAGAAATGCATGGGCGGCTGGGGCCGGCAGTTCTTCAACATCTCGCCCGCCGGCAAGGTGCTGCCGTGCCACGCCGCCGAGAGCATCACCGGGCTCGAGTTCGAATCGGTGCGCTCCAACCATTCGATCGCCTGGATCTGGCAGAACTCGGAGGCCTTCAATCGCTATCGCGGCACCGGCTGGATGAAGGAGCCCTGCAAGAGTTGCGAATTCCGCGAGATCGATTTCGGCGGCTGCCGCTGCCAGGCCTTCGCGCTGACCGGCGATGCCGCCAACACCGACCCTGCCTGCGCGCTGTCGCCGCTGCACGAGACCATCTTCAAGCAGGCCGAGCGCGAGGCCGAGGGCGAGACCAACCGCTTCCTCTACCGCAACTTCGCCGGCGGCACCCTGGAATCCGGGAATGATGCCTGACGCCGACGCAGGCACCGCGGCCAGACGCGCCGATCCCTTTGCGCCGCTGACCTCAGACATGCTCGACGTCGGCGACGGCTTCGAGCTTTATGTCGAAAGCGTCGGCTGCGCCGGCGGCATCCCCTCGGTCTATCTGCATGGCGGCCCCGGCTCCGGCTGCCAGCCCGACCACCGCCGTCTGTTCGATCCCGAGCGCATGCATGCGGTGCTGTTCGACCAGCGCGGCTGCGGCCGCAGCCGGCCGAAGGGCTCGCGCGAGCACAACACCACGGCGCATCTGATCGCGGACATGGAGAAGATCCGCGAAAAATTCGGATTCGAACGCTGGATGGTGGTCGGCGGCTCCTGGGGCGCGACGCTGGCGCTGGCGTATGCAGAGGCCCATCCCGAGCGCGTTTCCGGCATTGCGCTGCGTGCGACGTTTCTGGGCACGCAAGGCGAAGTCGAGACCGCTTTCACCTCGCGCCTGGCAGAATTCCATCCCGCGCTCTACGAGGATTTTCTGAGCGTGCTGCCGCCGGAAGAGCGCGCCCAACCGGTACAAGCCTATTATCGCCGCATCCTCGATGCCGATCCCGCCGTGCACGGCCCGGCCTCGCGCGCCTGGCACGATACCGAGCGCGCGCTGTCGGAGCACAAGGCGGCCAAGACGCGGATCGACCTCGCCTCGCTCAACGTCTGGCGCACGTTGCCGGCGACGCCGTTCATGGAGGCGCATTATTTCATCAACAACTCCTTCATGAGCGAAGACCAGCTGTTGCGAAACGCTGACAGGCTCAAAGGCATTCCCGGCATCATCGTGCAGGGCCGCTACGATCTGTTGTGCCCTCCTGAGACATCGGCGCGGCTCGCAAAAGCTTGGCCGGGTTCCGAGGTCAGGATCGTGGAAGAGGCCGGACATTCGCTCTATGATGCCGGCGTGCGGGACGCGGTCATGAAGTCGATCGCCGATCTCGCGTCGAAGGCCGCGCGCTGACGCGCGAAAGCAAGGGCAACAAGAACGATGCCGCTCGCCGGGACAGGCATGCTGCTGACGTCGATGAACATCGACGCAGCGGACGAAGCCGATTTCAACCGCTGGTACGATCGCGAGCATCTGGAAGAGCGCGTCGCGATCGAGGGCTTTCTGGAGGCGCGCCGCTATGTCGCGCACGCCGCCAATCCCAAATATCTCTCGCTGTACTCGACCGCGACGCTGGAGGTGCTCGACAGTCCCGCCTACCGCGCGCGGCTCGCCAACCAGACCGAATGGTCGCGGCGAACCATGGCGCATTTCAAGGACATGCTGCGCGTGGTCGCACGCATCACCATCAGCAAGGGCACCGGCCGCGGCGCCGCGCTCGGCCTGGTGCGGCTGCGCCCCACGCCGGACAATGCCGGCGCATGGCGTGATGCACTGCAAGAAAAATTGGCGCCACAAGACCGCGCAAGCATCATCTCGATGCATCTGCTCGAAAGCGAGCCGGAATTGTCGGGCGCCACGGCGGATATTCCAGCCGTGCGCAACGAAGGTGCACGCGACTGGTTCGTGCTGATCGATGGCACGCATGTCGGCGCGGTCTCGGCCGTCATTGCCGAACGCTTCACCGGCCCGGCCGCCGCGCCGTTCCCGCTGCCCGTTTCCGTCGGCACCTACAACCTGATGTGGGATCTCGCAAAGGGCGACATCACGAGCCGCTGAGCGTCTATCCGCATTGCAACATATTGCACCGCACGCATCTTGCTTGCGGCCGTTAATGCTGTACGCGCGCAGCTCCCATGAAAGCGGGGAAGCGCGCAAATTTGGCGTTGTACTTCGGAACCGTTCCAATAAGCTAACCCGATGACGTCATTCAGAAACCAGATCGACGCACATTAAGCGTCCGACAAGCTCAAGAAGAGGCCGCCGGGTCTTTGAGCCTGCGCGGACGAGGGTAGGAATGAAACCGACCGATATCGCGGCCCCCGACTACTTTCACAAAGTGGTCGATTGTCAGTGGGCCTGTCCGGCGCACACCCCGGTTCCCGAATACATCCGACTGATCGCGCAAGGCCGCTACAGCGACGCCTATATGATCAATTGGAAATCGAACGTGTTTCCAGGAATCCTGGGACGCACCTGCGATCGTCCGTGCGAGCCGGCGTGCCGCCGCGGACGCGTCGAGGAGACACCGGTGGCGATCTGCCGCCTCAAGCGCGTCGCCGCCGACTTCAAGGACGACATCAAGCAGCGCCTGCCGCATCCGACCGCGAAGAACGGCAAGCGCGTCGCGTTCGTCGGCGGCGGTCCCGCCTCGCTGACGGTGGCGCGCGATCTCGCACCGCTCGGCTATCACTGCACCGTGTTCGACGGCGATCCCGAAGCCGGCGGCATGATGCGGACGCAGATCCCGAAATTCCGCCTGCCCAATTCCGTCATCGACGAAGAGACCGGCTACATCCTGGGTCTCGGCGTCGAGTTCAAAGGCGGTCACCGCATCGAGAGCATGAAGGCGCTGCTCGCGGAGAAATACGACGCGATCTTCGTCGGCTCCGGCGCGCCGCGCGGCCGCGAGCTCGACATTCCCGGTCGGAAGGAAGCCGCCGCCAACATCCATATCGGCATCGATTGGCTCTCGTCCGTGTCGTTCGGCCACACCGACAAGATCGGCAAGCGCGTGATCGTGCTCGGCGGCGGCAACACGGCGATGGACTGCTGCCGCACCGCGCGCCGCCTCGGCGGCGAGAAAGTCACTGTGATCGTGCGTTCCGGCTTCGAGGAGATGAAGGCCTCGCCCTGGGAGAAGGAGGACGCGATCCACGAGGATATTCCGATCCTCAACTACATGGTGCCGGTGGCGTTCAAGCATGTCGCCGGCAAGCTCATCGGCGTCACCTTCCAGCACGTCAAGGCCGAATATGACGCCAAAGGCCGCCGCAACCTCGTGCCTTCGGGCGACCCCGATCAGACCATTCCCTGCGACGACGTGCTGGTCGCGGTCGGCCAGGAGAACGCCTTCCCCTGGATCGAGCAGGATTGCGGCATCGAGTTCGACAAATGGCACATGCCCAAGGTCGACCCGAAGACCTTCGTCTCGACCAACCCGAAGGTGTTCTTCGGCGGCGACGCGGCGTTCGGTCCGAAGAACATCATCTGGGCGGTGGCGCAGGGTCATGATGCGGCGCTGTCGATCCACAAGATGCTGTCGGGCGAGGACATCACCGAACGGCCGCTGCCGGAGGTCAACGTCTCCTCGCAGAAGATGGGCATCCATGAATGGAGCTATGACAACGACATCTCGATCGACAAGCGCTTCAAGGTGCCGCATCGCGACAAGGTGATCGCGCTGAAGGACATCAAGACCGAGGTCGAGCTCGGCTACGACGTCAAGCTCGCGCTCGGCGAAGCGCATCGCTGCCTGAACTGCGACGTGCAGACGGTGTTCTCGACCTCGCTCTGCATCGAGTGCGACGCGTGCGCCGACATCTGCCCGATGGATTGCATCACCTTCACCGACAATGGCGAGGAAGGCGATCTGCGCCATCGGCTGAAGGCGCCCTCGCCGCACCCCGACCAGGATCTCTACGTCTCCTCCGATCTCAAGACCGGGCGCGTCATGGTCAAGGACGAGGACGTCTGCCTGCATTGCGGGCTATGCGCCGAGCGGTGTCCCACCGGGGCCTGGGACATGCAGAAATATTTCATCGAGATGACTCACGCAGGTTCGACATGTCCGACAAAAAGCCGATCAGCAGCGTAAACGACTTCGTCGTCCGCTTCGCCAACGTCAACGGCTCGGGCTCGGCCAGCGCCAACGAAATGTTCGCGCGGGCGATCCTGCGCCATGGCGTGCCGGTGTCCCCGCGCAACATCTTCCCCTCCAACATCCAGGGTCTGCCGACCTGGTACGAGGTGCGCGTGACCGAAGACGGCCATCTCGGCGCCCGCGGCGGCGTCGACATGATGGTGGCGATGAATCCGCAGACCTGGGACAAGGACGTCGCCGGCATCGAGCCGGGCGGCTATCTGTTCTACGATTCCACCAAGCCGATGCCGTCGACCAAATTCCGCGACGACATCTCCGTGATCGGCGTTCCCCTCACCGCCATCACCAACTCGACCTACACCGATCCGCGCCAGCGCCAGCTGTTCAAGAACATCATCTATCTCGGCGCGCTCAGTGCGCTGCTCGAGATGGATCCGAAACTGATCGAGCAACTGATCGGCGAGCAATACAAGGGCAAGGAGAAGCTGCTCTCCTCCAACGTCCACGCGCTGCATCTCGGCCGCGACTGGGCTCTGCAGAACCTGAAATGCCCGATCGGGCTGCGGGTGAAGAAATCCGACAAGGTCGGCGATCGCATCTTCATCGAGGGCAACAGCGCAGCCGCCCTCGGCGCCGTCTACGGCGGCGCAACCGTCTGCGCCTGGTATCCGATCACACCGTCCTCGTCGGTGGCGGAAGCCTTCACTGCCCACTGCAAGAAGTACCGGCACGATCCCGAAACGGGCAAGGCGAAATATGCGATCGTTCAGGGCGAGGACGAGCTGGCATCGATCGGCATCGTCATCGGTGCCTCCTGGAACGGCGCGCGCGCCTTCACCGCCACTTCGGGCCCCGGCATCTCGCTGATGACCGAATTCATCGGCCTCTCATACTTTGCCGAGATCCCGGCCGTGATCATGAACATCCAGCGCGCCGGCCCCTCCACGGGCATGCCGACCCGCACCCAGCAATGCGACATCATCGCCTGCGCCTATGCTTCGCACGGCGACACCAAGCATGTGCTGCTGTTCCCGGAAGATCCGGCCGAGGCGTTCGAGTTCGCGGCGGCCGCCTTCGATCTCGCCGAGCGGCTGCAGACCACGATCTTCCTGATGCTCGACCTCGACATCGGCATGAACCATCGGCTCTGCCGGCCGCTGAAGTGGGACGATGCCAAGCAGTATGACCGCGGCAAGGTGATGACCGCGGAGATGCTGGAAGAAGGTCGCGACTTCGGCCGCTATCTCGACGTCGACGGCGACGGCATCCCCTATCGTACCTATCCCGGCACGCATCCAACCAAGGGCTCCTACTTCACCCGCGGCACCTCGCGTGATCGCTATGCGCGCTATTCCGAGGAAGGCTCGGTCTATGCCGACAACATGCAGCGGCTCGTGCGCAAGTTCGAGACCGCGCAGGACCTGGTGCCGCGGCCGCTGCAGGCCAATGCCGAACGGCCGACAAAATATGGCGTGATCTATTTCGGCTCGACCTCCCCGGCGATGGACGAGGCGATCGGGTTGCTCGAGGCGCGCGGGCATCAGCTCGACCGCCTGCGCATCCGCGCCTTCCCGTTCCACTCCAGCGTGGCGAGCTTCCTCGCCGAGCACGACTTCGTCTACGTCGTCGAGCAGAACCGCGACAGCCAGCTCCGTCAACTCATCGTCAACGAGAACGGGATCGATCCCGTCCGCCTCGTGCCGATCGTGCACTATGACGGCACCCCGATCACCGCGCGCTTCATCGCAAAAGCCATTGGCGACCACCAGGATCACCTCAAGGTGACCCCGCTCCGCAAGGCCGTGTCATGACCTATATTGCCAAGCCGAAGTTCCATCATCCGGGTCTGAAGAAGAACGACCTCGGCTACACGCACCGCGACTACGAGGGAAAGATCTCGACGCTGTGCGCCGGCTGCGGCCACGACTCGATCACGGCCTCGATCATCGAGGCCTGCTACGAACTCTCGATCGAGCCGCATCGCGTCGCAAAGATCTCCGGCATCGGCTGCTCGTCGAAGACGCCGGATTACTTCCTCGGCAATTCACACGGCTTCAACTCCGTGCACGGCCGCATGCCCAGCGTGCTCACCGGCGCCAACCTCGCCAACCGCGACCTGATCTATCTCGGCGTCTCCGGCGACGGCGATTCCGCCTCGATCGGCTTCGGCCAGTTCGCGCATTCGATCCGGCGCGGCGTCAACATGACCTATATCGTCGAGAACAACGGCGTCTATGGTTTGACCAAGGGCCAGTTCTCGGCCACCGCCGACCGCGGCTCGAAGAGCAAGAAGGGCGTGACCAACACCGACAACGCCATCGACCTGGTCGCGATCGCATTGCAGCTGGGGGCGACCTTTGTCGCGCGCTCGTTCTCCGGCGACAAGACCCAGCTGGTGCCGCTGATCGCGGCCGCGATCCGGCACAGGGGCGCGTCCTTCATCGACGTCATCAGCCCCTGCATCGCCTTCAACAACCACGCGGGCTCGACCAAGAGTTTTGATTACGTCCGCGAGCACAACGATGCCGTGAACCGGCTCGACGTGCTGGTCGGCCGCGATCCCATCGCGGTGGACTATGCGCCAGGCACGGTGCAGGTGGTCGAGCAGCATGACGGCAGCAAGATCGCGCTGCGCAAGATCGACGCCGATTACGATCCGCATGACCGGCTGGGCGCCCAGACCTTCCTCGCCAAGCACGCGGCCAAGGGCCAGATCGTCACCGGGCTGCTCTATGTCGACCCGGACGCGGAAGATCTGCACAGCCATCTCAACACGGTCGAGACGCCGCTCAACACGCTGGAAGCGGACACGCTGTGCCCGGGCTCGGCGGTGCTGGACAAGATCAACGCCAGCCTGCGGTGACGCATTACCGGCATCGGTCCTTGACCTCTCCTGCGCAAGGGGGAAGCCTGGAACCTTGCGCGAGGCTGCCGGAGGGAACGCAGTTGAACGCGCCATGCGCGGCTTGCGACTAACGGCCAGTTGGCCCTCGCCGCGCGATGCGGGCCGTCCATGGCTGAAGCCCCGGTGTCATCATGAAGCTTGCCCTCATCCTTCCGCTGGCCTTTGTGGCCTTCATCGGCGTCGCCCGAGCCGAGGAGGCCGGCGACATCCACGAGGCCACCGCGAGCGAGGCCGAGGCCTTCAACGCGCGCATCTATGCGGGACCGCCCGGCAAGACGGCCTATGCTTGCTTCGTCCGCCGCTACGATGCCGCACATCTGGCGCAGCATCCGAAGCAGAAGGTCGCCTCGATGAAGCTGCTGGTCTCGGCGGAGACCTACGAAGTGGACAATCAGCTGCGCAACTCGTTCCGGCTCGGCTTCCGCTATCGCAACCGCAGCAGCGATTTCGACTCCAGCGGCTCCTGCCACCACGCTGTATTCACGAAGGACGGCAACGAGGTCCGCCTCGGCTGCGGCGTCGATTGCGAGGGCGGCGGCCTCGGCATTGCCCTGTCGAAGGACGACAAGTCAGCCATCGTGCGGTTCGAACGCATCAGGATCTGGCTGCACGACAATCCGACTGAAGATGAAGACCGAACGCTGGTCGCAGGCCAGGACGACGGGATTTTTCGGCTCGACCGGGTCGACAACAGCGAGTGCGCCGCGCTCGTAACCGACCGCAAGGAACTCGCCGCGCTGCGCCACAAGTGATATGTCTCTCAGCAAAATTGAGGGAGATCGTCATGAACCGCCGCAACATCTTGTGGAGCACCGTCTCGGCGCTGGGCGCAGCCTTTGCCGCATCGCGCGCCAAGGCTGCAACTGAAAAGGCTGCAGCTGAAAAGTCAGATAACAAACCGGACAAGCTGAAGGTCGTCTATCACCTCGCTGACGCCGACAAGGTCAATTTCGTGCTCGGCAACATCCAGAACCACATCGACGGCGTCGGCGGCCCCGACCATGTCACGCTCGCGCTGGTGATCCACGGCCCGGCGTTGAAGGCGTTTCACTCCGCGCAAGCCAATCCCGATATCAGCAAGCGGATCGGTGATTTCTCCAAGGACGGCGTCGAGCTCGCCGCCTGCGGCAACACGATGAAGGCGCAGAACATCACGCTGAAGGATCTGCTGCCGGGATTCGTGAGTGCGGAGAAAGGCGGCGTGGTTCGTTTGGCCGAGCTTCAGTCGCAGGGGTACCTGTATTTGCGGCCGTGAGCCGCGAAGGGTCATCTCGTCCTCCGCAATGACGGTGGAGAGGCACTTGACTTACCCATAACCCTACGGTTATGAGTTAATCCATAACCATTGAGTTATGGATTCCGTATGTCCACCACACCCGATCTTCTGTTCCGGACGCTCGCCGATCCGACCCGGCGGGGGATCTTCGAGCGGCTGTGCCGCGAGGGCGAGCAGACGGTCGGGGCACTGACGGCGCTGTCAGGGGTTTCCCAGCCGGCGGTGTCAAAGCATCTCGGCGCGCTGAAACAGGCGGGCCTGGTGCGCGACCGCCACGAGGGACGCCAGACCCACTACAGCGCGCAGCCCGGTGCGCTCAATCCGCTGATCGACTGGACCGGCCAGATGGCCGGGTTCTGGCAGAACCGGCTCGATGCGCTCGACGATCTCCTGAAGAGGATGGACCAATGACCGAAGCTGCGACCGAAACACGTTCCGTCATCATCGAGCGCGAATTCGCCTATCCGCCTGAAAGGCTGTGGCGGGCGCTGACCCAGCCGCACCTGATCGAGGAATGGCTGATGAAGAACGACTTCAAGCCTGATGTCGGTCACCGCTTCAATCTGCGCGGCGAATGGGGTGGCGTGCTCGACTGCGAGGTGCTCGCCATCGAGCCGCAGCGTTCCCTCGCCTACACCTGGAATTTCACGCATGAGGATGCGGCCTACGACCTCAAGAGTGTGGTGACGTTCACGCTGACGCCGCAAGGATCAGGCACGCATCTGCGCGTCGAGCAGGCAGGCTTCCGTCCCAGCCAGAAGCAGGCTTATGGCGGCGCGCATGCCGGCTGGAAGCAGTTCTTCACCAAGCTGGACGAGCTGCTGGCGCGGACCGAATAGTCCGGCCCAGACGTCCATCCCGATTTTACGCGGAGGAGACTTTAGATGAGTTCGAACATGTGGATCAGGCAGATCCATCGCTGGCTGTCGATTGCCTTCACACTTGCCGTCATCGCCAACATCGTTGCGCTGACCATGCAGATTCAAGCGACGTGGATTGGCCTGATGGCCTTCGTGCCGCTGATTCCGCTGCTTGCGACCGGGCTATACATGTTTGCCCAGCCCTATCTTGGTCGTCGCAGCAGCGTGAACGAGGCACGATCATGAAGAAAGCCGTGACCGCGAAGAAGAGCAGCGTGAAGGAGGCGGACGTCCCGTCACCCTCGAAGCTGATCGACGGCCGGATCAAGGAGCTCGGCGACTGGCGCGGCGAGACGCTGAAGCGTATCCGCGCGCTGATCAAGGAGGCCGATCCTGATGTCATCGAGGAATGGAAATGGCGCGGCGTTCCCGTGTGGGAGCACGACGGCATCATCTGCACGGGCGAGACCTACAAGGCGGTGGTGAAACTGACCTTTGCCAGGGGCGCGGCGCTGGACGATGCGGCCGGCCTGTTCAACTCCAGCCTCGACGGCAACGTGCGGCGCGCGATCGACATCGGCGAGGGCGCGAAGATCAACGAGAAGGCGTTGAAGGCGCTGATCCGCGCGGCGGTGGAGCTGAATATGTCGAAGACGAAGCCGGCAAAGCGTTCCGAATAGGAGTACAGCCACGGTCGTCTTCCCTTCTCCCCCTGTGGGAGAAGGTGGCGCGACGCGCCGGATGAGGGGTCTCTATCAGCAGGGAAATGCCGAGAGATACCCCTCACCCCAGTGAGTTTGCATCTACCAGCGTCGTTGCCCTCTCCCACAAGGGGCGAGGGCACATTCACGCGCATCCCGCCGCGCAATCAGCGGCCTCACGCCACCGCCGCCGGGATCGGGCGTGGGCTGACGACGTATTCGCGCAGCACCTTGTCGTTGGCATCGACCTCGATCAGCGTGACATCGTAGGTCCAGAGATCTGCGAGGTGCTGGAGCACGCGCTTGGTGTCGGTCTCGTTGAGCTGCGCGCCCTTGATGACGCGGTGATGCAGGATCAGCCGGCGGTCGCCGGAGAGATCGACGTCGACCACCTCGATGTTGGCGTCGATGAAGCCGACATCGTGCTGCCGCGCCAGCTCGCGGCGGACGCGGCGGAAGCCGCGCTCGTCGTGAATGGCGTCGACCCGGATGCCGGCGCGCTCCTCGGGATCGTCGTGGAGGTGGAACATGCGGAAATGCCGCATCAGCCTCGGACTCAAGAACTGGCCGATGAAGCTTTCGTCGCGGTAATTGGCCCAGACGTCGCGCAGCACGCCCATCACGTCGCCCTTGCCGGCGATGTCGGGGAACCACTCGCGATCTTCATCTTCCGGATTGGTGACGATGCGCTCGATGTCCTGCATCACGGCGAAGCCGAGCGCATAGGGATTGAAGCCGGAGTAACGCGGATCGTCGAATTCGGGCTGGAACACCACATTGGTGTGCGAGCCCAGGAATTCGAGGAAGTTGCCGTCGGTGATGCGGCCCTGCTGATGCAGCCTGGTCATGATGCGGTAGTGGACGTAGGTCGCCGTCCCCTCGTTCATCACCTTGGTCTGGCTCTGCGGGTAAAAGTACTGCGCGATGTGACGGACGATGCGCAGCAGCTCGCGCTGCCAGGGAGCGAGGCGCGGCGCGCTCTTCTCCAGGAAATAGAGCAGGTTTTCCTGCGGCAGGCCGAGCAGCTTGCGGCGCCGTTCCAGCGAGATCGCGGTCCGGGCCTTCGAGGCGCCCTTGGGCACGGTACGCCAGAGGTCGTTGAAGACTTCCTCCTCGTGCTGGCGACGGCGCCCTGCCCGCTTCTCCTCCTCGCGCAGATCCAGCTGCTTCTTGCCGGGATAGCGGTCGATGCCGTGCGACATCAGCGCATGCGCGGCGTCCAGCGTGCGCTCGACCTCGGTGCGGCCATAGCGCTCCTCGCACTGCATGACGTAGTTCTTGGCGAAGTCGAGATAATCCAGGATCCCTTCCGCATCGGTCCATTGCTTGAACAGGTAGTTGTTCTTGAAGAAGTGGTTGTGGCCGAAGGCGGCGTGCGCGATCACCAGCGTCTGCATCGTCGCCGTGTTCTCCTCCATCAGGTAGGAGATGCAGGGCGAGGAGTTGATGACGATCTCATAGGCAAGGCCCATCAGGCCCTTGCGGTACGACGCCTCGTGATACGCGAAATGCTTGCCGAACGACCAGTGCTTGTAGAACAGCGGCATGCCGACGGACGAATAGGCATCCAGCATCTGCTCGGCGGTGATGACCTCGATCTGGTTCGGGTAGACGTCGAGCCCGAGATCCTTCATCGCCACCTCCTCGCAGGCATCGGTGATGCGCTGCAAGGTGTGGAAATCCCAATCGGCGCCTTCGAACAAGCGTTCCGTCATGGAGCGGCTTTCTCCTGGGCAGTTTCGCGGCGCTGGAACAGATCGTGGAACACCGGAAAGATCTCGCTGCGCTCAGAGACCTTGCGCATCGAGAGCGGTGCGCCGCCGTTGCGCAGGCGCTCGTAGAGAGTCCAGAGCGAGGAATCGGAGAGGTCGAAGGCGCTGCCACCTGACTCCCCGACCTCGAGATAGGCGAAGAACTGGCAGACCGGCAGGATCTTCTCGGTCAGCAAGAGGCCGGTGAGCTCGCCGTCGGAATAGGAGTTGTCACCGTCGGAAGCTTGCGCCGCGTAGATATTCCAGTCCGACGGATTGAAGCGCTCGCGCACGATCTCGTGCATCGCCTGCAGCGCGCTGGAAACCAGCGTGCCGCCCGAGGCCGGGCCGTAGAAGAAGGTCTGCTCGTCCACCTCCTCGGCGCGGTCGGTGTGGCGGATGAAGACGATCTCGACATGCTTGTAGCGCCGCTTCAGGAACACGTAGAGCAGCATGTAGAAGCGTTTCGCCAGATCCTTCATGTGCTCGGACATCGAGCCGGAGACGTCCATCAGGCAGAACATCACGGCCTGCGCGACCGGCCGCGGCACCTTCTCGTAGCGGCGGTAGCGGATGTCGAGCGGATCGATGAAGGGGATGCGCTTGGTCTTCGCCTTCAGCTTTTCGAGCTGGGCGACGAGTTCGGCACGCTCGTCCTCGTCGGTGGCGGCTGCGATCGCAGCTTCCAGCTCGTCGATCTCGTCCTTGCTGGGACGCCTGAGCGCGATGCGGCGGGCGAGCGCCAGCTTCACGGTGCGGCTGACCGAGATATTTGCGGGCGAACCTGACGTGGTGTAGCCGGCGCGCTGGATGCCTTCGCTCTCGGTCTGCGCGATCTTGCGCTTGGCGAGGTCAGGCAATTCGAGATCGTCGAGGAAGAGATCGACGAATTCATCGCGACTCAGCACGAAGCGGAAGGCGTCCTCGCTGTCGCCCTCGCCCGGACCCGAGTCCTTGGCGCTGCCCTGGCCCTGGCGCTGGAGATAATCGCCCTCGATGAATTTCTTGTTGCCGGGCAGCACCATGTCGCGGGTCCCGCCCTCACGGCGGAACCGCGGCTCGTGCATGCCGTCCAGCGGGATCGTGACCTCACCCCCCTCCAGGACATCCTTGATGTCGCGTTCCTGCGAGGTCTTCTTGACGGCGCCCTGCACCAGGGATTTGGCCCGACGCAAGAACCGCTGGCGGTTCTCGAGACTCTTGCCGCCTGGATTCAGGCGCCTGTCAATAATGTGAATGGCCACTTTCTCATCCGTCTCAACCGGCTTGCTTCACGCGCATGTACCATTCGACCAGTCGGCGAACCTGACGCTCGGTGTAGCCGCGCTCCACCATGCGTGCGACGAACTCGCCGTGCTTCTTCTCCGTCTCGCCGTCCTTCTTCGAACCGAACGAGATGACCGGAAGCAGGTCCTCGACTTGGGAGAATATCCGCTTTTCGATCACATCGCGAATCTTCTCATAGGATGTCCAGGTCGGATTCTTGCCGCCGTTCTGGGCCCGGGAGCGTAACGAGAATTTGACGACCTCGTTGCGGAAATCCTTGGGGTTGGCGATGCCCGCCGGCTTCTCGATTTTCGTCAATTCCTGGTTCAACAGTTCGCGATCGAGCAGCTGGCCGGTGTCGGGATCCTTGAAGTCCTGATCCTCGATCCAGGCATCGGCGTAGTCGACGTAGCGGTCGAACAGGTTCTGGCCGTAATCGGAGTAGGATTCCAGATAGGCTTTCTGGATCTCGTTGCCGATGAACTCGGCATAGCGCGGCGCAAGCTCGGCCTTGATGAATTCGAGATAGCGCTTCTCGACTTCCTCCGGCAGTTGCTCGCGGCGGATCGACTGCTCCAGCGCGTACATCAGATGCACGGCGTCGGCGGCGACTTCCTGCGGGTCGTGGTTGAAGGTCGCTGCCAGGATCTTGAAGGCGAAGCGGGTGGAGACGCCGTCCATGCCTTCGTCGACGCCGGCGGCATCGCGATATTCCTGGACGCTGCGCGCCTTCGGATCGGATTCCTTCAGGCTCTCGCCGTCGTAGACCCGCATCTTGCCGAACACGGTGGAATTCTCGTGCTTGCGCAGGCGCGACATCACCGAAAACCGCGCCATCGTCTCCAGCGTCGACGGCGCACACGGCGCCGATGCCAGCTCGGAGCCCTGGATCAACTTCTCGTAGATCTTCTGCTCTTCGGTGACCCGCAGGACATAGGGCACCTTGATCACACAGATGCGGTCGATGAAGGCTTCGTTGTTCTTGTTGGCCTTGAAGCTCGCCCACTCCGCTTCGTTGGAGTGCGCGAGGATGACGCCGGTGAACGGGATCGCGCCGATATTCTCGGTGCCGATGTAATTGCCTTCCTGCGTTGCGGTCAGCAACGGATGCAGCATCTTGATCGGCGCCTTGAACATTTCGACGAATTCGAGCACGCCTTGGTTGGCGCGATTGAGGCCGCCGGAATAGCTGTAGGCGTCGGGGTCGTTCTGCGCATAGGTCTCGAGCTTGCGGATATCGACCTTGCCGACCAGCGAGGAGATGTCCTGGTTGTTCTCGTCACCCGGCTCGGTCTTGGCGATCGCGATCTGGCGCAGCCGCGACGGCTGAATCTTGGCGACGCGGAATTGCGAGATGTCGCCGCCGAAGGCTTCCAGCCGCTTGTAGCACCACGGGCTCATGAGGCCGGTGAGGCGGCGGCGCGGAATGCCGTACTTCTCTTCCAGCATCGGCCCGAGCTGATCGGGATCGAACAGGCTCAGCGGGCTCTCGAACACCGGCGAGAGCTCGTCGCCGGCCTTGAGCACGTAGATCGGATGCACTTCCATCAGCGACTTCAGCCGCTCGGCGAGCGATGACTTGCCGCCGCCGACGGGGCCGAGCAGGTAGAGGATCTGCTTGCGCTCTTCCAAACCTTGCGCTGCGTGCCGGAAGAATCCGACGATGCGCTCGATCGTCTCTTCCATGCCATAGAAGCCGGCGAAGGCCGGATAGGTTCGGATCGTGCGGTTCAAAAAAATACGGCCAAGGCGTGGGTCCTTGGCCGTGTCAATCGTTTGAGGCTCGCCGATCGCCGCTAGTAACCGTTCGGCCGCGTTCGCGTATTTCATGGGATCGCTTCGACACGATTCCAGGTATTCCGCCATCGACATGTCGTGCTGGCTTCTCGCCTCGAACGACCGAGCGAAAGCGTTGAATAGAGAATCGTTGTACATGATCCCTCTCCGCGTGAGTTCCGCTACAAGCTGAAACGAAAGCAGTTACTGGACCGTTCCTCAGGCCGCTTCTCGAATCAGCGTGAGCACATGACGATCATTGGACACCCGGGTGCCAACACGACGCAACGCACAAGGTAGGCACTCGCTGAACTACGAACAGGCACTTGCCTGTAATTTGTGCGAATCTCCAACCATCTTGGCGTATTTCCAGAATTTGTCACTGGCTCGCCACATCCGGGCAATACCGGGGCGAGCCTCTCCGGCACTGCAACATGACGATCCGCGAGCGGCAAACTTATGACGCTTGCAGGGCAATGCCTTGCGTGCCGCGTTCATCTTCCTGCTGCAACGCGGTGGCTCGAGTGCCTGCAGCGGCCTGGCTCCGTGCAGCATGACAATCGCGGCAAGCGCGCAGCAGTGTGTCAAAATCGGCCGCCAGCCCCTCCGAACGGATGACGATCCGGTCCGGTGTGCCGCGCGCCGCGGTGCGGATGCAAGCGAGCTGCCGCTGCAAGGCAGGCGTCGGGGTCAGCACAATCGCCTTGTGCCCCCTGATGTCTTCGGCCGAGATATCCGAGATGAACTCCCAGAGCAGAAATTCATTGCCGATCCGCAAGTCGCGGATGCCGTAGGGGGTAACGATCAGCACCGGCCCGCGTTCGGTCGGCAGCAGCCAGATCAGCCAGGCGGTGATGGGACCGAACAGCGCGACACCAACATAACCCACCGCCCCGTCGTAACCGCCGATGTGGCCCCACCAGTCGAAGGCGAGATTTGCGCTCAACAGCGTCATCGCGAAGCCCGCCGCGACCAGCAGCCGCAGGCGCATGACACATGGACCGATTTCGAGATCATGGGATGCATCGATGCAGACGGCCGGCGCGATCGATTGCCGGCTATCGGCGATGACAACGCCATCAGGACGTGCGTGCATGCTTTCCCCCAGCATGGCCATTCGCGACCCAGCCTATGACGATCAGGCGGATCGATGATCCACCGATGACACTCCGACGCGACAGACCGACCTCACGCAACAAGACATCGGCCGACCATCCCGGCCAAATTTTTATTACGCAAAACCGCGATAGCCGCCTGGATCGCCATGATCGCGACGGAGTTAAACTGAGAGTATGACGCCTACGCCCTGGATTGGTTCCCTCCCGGGAGCATGTGAGCTAAAGGATAGCGCGTCAGGACCCTCGCGGAAACCCCCTCCGCCCGCAGGCTTGGAGATAAAAAGCACCATGAATCCCGTCAAAGAACTGGAAAAGCACGGACAAGCCGTCTGGCTGGACTTCCTCGCCCGCGGCTTCATCGCCAAGGGCGACCTGAAGCGGCTGATCGACACCGATGGCGTCAAGGGCGTCACCTCCAATCCCTCCATTTTCGAGAAGGCGATCGGCAGCTCGGACGAATACGACGCCCCGATCGGCAAGGCGCTGAAGCGCGGCGACCGGACCGTGGCCGATTTGTTCGAGGCGGTCGCGGTCGAGGACATCCAGAACGCCGCCGACGTGCTGCGTCCGGTCTATGACAAACTCAAAGGCCGTGACGGCTATGTCAGCCTCGAGGTCTCGCCCTATCTGGCAATGGACACATCAGGCACGATCGCCGAGGCACGGCGGCTCTGGAAGGACGTCAATCGCAAGAACCTGATGGTGAAGGTGCCGGCGACGGTCGAGGGCCTGCCGGCGATCCAGGCGCTGATCGGCGATGGCATCAGCATCAACATCACGCTGCTGTTCTCCAAGGCGGTCTATCTCCAGGTTGCCGAGGCCTATATTGCCGGCCTCGAAAAATACGTCGCCGGCGGCGGCGACCCCTCCCATGTCGCGAGCGTGGCGAGCTTCTTCGTCAGCCGCATCGACAGCGTGGTCGACAAGCAGCTCGACGAGAAGATCGCCCGCGCCAATGACCCGTCCGAGAAGGAGCGGCTCGCCGCGCTGAAGGGCAAGATCGCGATCGCCAACGCCAAGGTGGCCTACCAGGACTACAAGCGCCTGTTCTCGGGGCCGCGCTGGGAGAAGCTTGCCGCCAGGGGCGCCAAGCCGCAGCGCATGCTGTGGGCCTCGACCGGGACCAAGAACAAGGACTACAGCGACGTGCTCTATGTCGAGGAGCTGATCGGCCCCGACACCATCAACACCGTGCCGCCGGCAACGCTCGATGCGTTCCGCGACCACGGCAAGCCGCGCGACAGCCTCGAGGAGAATGTCGAGGACGCCCACCGGGTGCTGGACGAGCTGGAGCGCTCCGGCATCTCGCTCGACGCCATCACCGAGGAACTGGTCAAGGACGGCGTCAAGCTGTTCGCCGACGCCGCCGACAAGCTCTACGGCGCGGTCGCCCACAAGCGCGCCACCGTGCTCGGGCCGGCGATCGACCGCCAGCAGCTTTCGCTCGGCGACGGCCTCGGCAAGGCCGTGGCCAAGAGCACCGAGGAATGGCGCGCATCGGCCAGGATCCGCAGGCTGTGGCAGCGCGACAAATCGGTCTGGACCGGGACCGACGAGGACAAATGGCTCGGCTGGCTCGACAGCGCGGCGAAGGCCGACGTCGCCGACTATGAGGACTATGCGAGCCGCGTGAAGGGCCAGAAATTCTCTGATGCGGTCGTGCTCGGCATGGGCGGATCGAGCTTGGGCCCTGAGGTGCTGGCCGAGACCTTTGCGCGGAAGGCGGGCTTCCCGAAGCTGCACGTGCTGGATTCCACCGACCCGGCACAGGTGCGGGCGATGGAGGCCAAGATCGACATCGCCAACACGGTGTTCATCGTCTCCAGCAAGTCCGGCGGCACCACCGAGCCGAACGCGATGAAGGATTATTTCCACGCGCGCGTCGCGCAGGCGCTCGGCCCGAAGGCCAAGACCGGCTTCCGCTTCATCGCGGTGACCGATCCCGGATCGTCGCTGGAGAAGGCGGCCAGGAAGCTGAACTACGCCCGCATCTTCCATGGCGAACCCTCGATCGGCGGCCGCTATTCGGTGCTGTCACCGTTCGGCCTCGTGCCCGCGGCCACCGCCGGCATCGACGTCAAGACCTTCATCAAGCATGCGCTCTCGATGGTCCGCTCCTGCGGACCGGACGTGCCGCCGAGCGAGAACCCGGGCGTGCAGCTCGGTCTCGCCATGGGCCTCGCCGGCCTCGAAGGCCGCGACAAGGTGACGATCCTGTCGTCGAAGAAGATCGCCGATTTCGGCGCCTGGGCCGAGCAGCTGATCGCGGAATCGACCGGCAAGGAAGGCAAGGGCCTGATCCCGATCGACGGCGAGCCGCTGGGCGATCCCTCCGTCTACGGTACGGACCGGTTCTTCATCGACATCCGCACCGAAGGCGAGGCCGATGCCGGCCATGACGCAAAGCTCGCTGCGCTCGAGGCGGCCGGTCACCCCGTCGTGCGCATCGTGATGAAATCGATCGACCATCTCGGTCAGGAGTTCTTCCGCTTCGAGATGGCAACGGCGGTGGCGGGTGCGATCCTCGGCATCAATCCGTTCGACCAGCCCGACGTGGAAGCAGCCAAGATCAAGACCCGCGAATTGACGTCGGCCTACGAGAAGACCGGTGCGCTGCCTCCCGAAGAGCCGGTCGTCAGCACCAAAGAGTTCGATCTCTATACCAACGACACCAACGCCGCCGCGCTTCGCACGATGGGAGCCAATGGCGACCTCACCTCCTGGCTCAAGGCGCATATCACGCGCTCGCGGCGCGGCGACTATTTTGCCCTGCTCGGCTATATCGCGCGCGACAAGGCCACGATCGAGGCACTCCAGGAGATGCGGACGGCCGTGCTCGAAAAGCGGCATCTGGCAACCGCCGCCGAGTTCGGCCCGCGCTTCCTGCACTCGACGGGCCAGGCCTACAAGGGCGGGCCCGACAGCGGCGTGTTCCTCCAGATCACCGCCGACGACGCCAAGGATCTCGCCGTGCCGGGCCAGAAGGCCAGCTTCGGCGTGATCAAGGCGGCGCAGGCCCGCGGCGATTTCGACGTGCTCACCGAGCGCGGCCGGCGCGCGCTGCGGGTGCACCTGAAGGGGCCGCTGAAGAAAGGTCTCGCCGCGCTCAATGCCGCGCTCAACGACGCACTGAATTAAGGGAATCTCTCACATGCAACTCGGCATGATCGGCCTCGGCCGGATGGGCGGCAACATCGTTCGCCGGCTGATGCGCCACGGACATTCGACCGTGGTCTATGACAAGGACGCCAAGGCCGTCGCCGGGCTTGCCGCTGACGGCGCGGTCGGCTCGGCAACACTGGAAGAGTTCATCTCGAAACTGGAGCGGCCGCGCACGGCGTGGGTGATGCTGCCTGCGGGCCGCATCACCGAGCAGACGATCGAGACGATCGCCGGCGTGATGCAGGACGGCGACGTCATCATCGACGGCGGCAACACGTTCTGGCAGGACGACGTCCGTCGCGGCAAGGCCCTGAAGGCGCGCGGCATCCACTATGTCGACGTCGGCACGTCAGGCGGCGTCTGGGGTCTCGACCGCGGCTATTGCATGATGATCGGCGGCGAGAAGCCCGTCGTGGACCGCCTCGATCCGATCTTCGCGGCCCTTGCGCCCGGCGCCGGCGACATTCCGCGCACCGAGGGACGCGAGGGACGCGATCCCCGCATCGAGCAGGGCTACATCCATGCCGGCCCTGTTGGCGCCGGCCATTTCGTCAAGATGATCCACAACGGCATCGAATACGGCCTGATGCAGGCCTATGCCGAAGGCTTCGATATCCTCAAGAACGCCAACATCGACGCCTTGCCCGCCGATCATCGCTACGATTTCGATCTCGCCGACATCGCCGAAGTCTGGCGGCGCGGCAGCGTGATCCCGTCCTGGCTGCTCGACCTCACCTCGACCGCACTCGCCGACAGCCCGCAGCTCGCCGAATACTCCGGCTTCGTGGAAGATTCCGGCGAAGGACGCTGGACCGTGAATGCGGCGATCGACGAGGCGGTGCCCGCCGAAGTCCTGACCGCGGCGCTCTATACCCGTTTCCGTTCGCGCCAGGAACACACCTTCGCCGAAAAGATTCTCTCTGCGATGCGCGCAGGGTTCGGCGGCCACAAGGAGCCGAAGCAGCCGGACGCCTCGAAGACCAAGTAAGCAACAAAGCGAAGGCCATCAGTTCGTGACAAAAGACCCGCAAGCCAAGCGCAAGCCGGAAAACTGCGCCTTCGTGATTTTTGGTGTCACCGGCGACCTCACCCATCGCCTGGTGATGCCGTCACTCTACAATCTCGCGGCCGAGCACCTGTTGCCGGAAAAATTCTGCGTCGTCGGCGTGGCCCGCAAGGGTCAGTCGGATGACGAACTGCGCGACAGCCTGTCGAAGGGGCTGCGCCAGTTCGCGACGCGGCCCGTGGACGACGACATCGCCCGCAAGCTGCTGGAATGCGTGACCTTCGTCGAGGCGGACGCAAAGGACCCGCCCTCGTTCGATCGCCTGCGCGAACACCTGGATTCGCTGGAATGCGCCCAGGACACCGGTGGCAACCGCCTGTTCTATCTGGCGACGCCGCCGGCCGCATTCGCGCCGACCGCACGCGAGCTCGGCCGCACCGGGATGATGAAGGAGAACGGTGCCTGGCGGCGGCTGGTGATCGAGAAGCCTTTTGGCACCGACCTCGCCTCGGCCAAGGCGCTGAACGCCGAGCTGCTGAAGATGATGGACGAGCACCAGATCTACCGGATCGACCATTATCTCGGCAAGGAGACGGTGCAGAACATTCTGGTGCTGCGCTTCGCCAACGGGATGTTCGAACCGATCTGGAACCGCAACCATATCGACCACATCCAGATCACGGTGGAGGAGAAGCTCGGCGTCGGTCATCGCGGCGGGTTCTACGACGCCACCGGCGCGCTGCGCGACATGGTGCCGAACCATCTGTTCCAGCTGATGTCGCTGGTCGCGATGGAGCCGCCGGCCCGCTTCGACGCCCATTCCGTGCGCTCCGAGAAGGCCGAAGTGCTGACCTCGATCCAGCAGCCGAGTCACGAGGAAGCGCTGAAGAACTCCGTTCGCGCGCAATATCTCGCAGGACGCATCGGTGACGACGAGATTCCGGACTACCGCAAGACCGAGGATGTCAAACCCGGCAGCACCACCGAGACCTTCGTCGCGCTCAAGCTGATGATCGACAATTGGCGCTGGGCGGGCGTGCCGTTCTACCTTCGCACCGGCAAGGCGCTCGGTCACAAGCGCACGGAAGTCGCGATCAAGTTCAAGCAGGCACCGCTGTCGATGTTTTCGGGAACGACGGTCGACCGTCTCTCGCAAAACTTCCTCACCGTCGGCATCGCGCCGACCGAGACCATCGAGCTTCAGTTCAACGCCAAGATTCCGGGGCCCAGCATCACCATCGACGGCGTCGAAATGAAGTTCAAGTACGGCGACTATTTCCGCGCCGATCCGTCCACCGGCTACGAGACGCTGATCTACGACTGCATGATCGGCGACAACATCCTGTTCCAGCGCGCCGACGGCATCGAGGCCGGCTGGGCGGCCGTGCAACCGTTCCTCGACGCCTGGAAGAACGCAGGCAGCAACGGCATCGAGACCTATGAGGCCGGCAGCGACGGTCCGAAATGTGCAGACGAGCTGCTGCGCCGCGACGGCCGCAGCTGGCGGAAGTTTTCATGATGGCGGCGGCCGACCTGCCGAAGCTGATCGTCGTCGCCGACGCCGAGGCCATGGCGCAAGCCGCTGCCGAACGGGTCGTGGCGCGGATGGCAGCCAATCCTGGCCGCATCGCGATCTGCCTCACCGGCGGTTCGAGCCCAAGGAAGCTGTATCAGCTGCTGGGCAGCGACGCATATCGCGACAAGATCCCCTGGGGTCGCGTGCACTGGTTCATCGGCGACGAGCGGTTTGTCCCCGCGACCGATCCCCTCAACAACATGACGGTTGCCCGCACGACGTTTCTGGATCGCAACGCACCCGCCGATCACATCCATCCGATCCCGACCACGGCCGAGACTCCGGACGAGAGCGCCGAAACCTATGCGCGCGAGCTGAAGGCGTTCTATGGGTCTGAACGCCTCGACCCGGCGCGGCCGCTGTTCGACATGGTCCTGATGGGCGCCGGCCCTGATGGCCACACCGCCTCGCTCTTCCCGGGCTATCCCGCGGTCGAGGAGACCGCGCGCTGGGTGGTCGGGGTCCCCAAGGCCAATGTCGCGCCCTTCGTGCCGCGGGTCTCGCTGACGCTTCCCGCGCTGGCGGCCTGCCGCGAGATGCTGTTCGAGATTGCAGGGCATGACAAGCTGCCGATCTTGACGCGCCTGCTCAATGGCGAGAATCTGCCGGCGTTACGCGCGCGCTCGAATGGTGAGACCGTCTGGATGGTCGACAGGGGCGCGCTTCCGGAGGGAATTCGTGGCGGGCGTTAAAGCACCTTGTGCGTTGATCGTGATGGGCGTGTCGGGCTCGGGCAAGAGCACGGTTGCAGAGGCGCTCGGCGAGCGTCTCGGCTGGCGGTTCGAGGACGGCGACAGCTTTCACCCCGCAAGCAATGTCGAGAAGATGCGGGCCGGCCACCCCCTCACCGACGAGGACCGCTGGCCCTGGCTCAACGCCATCGCCGACGAGATCTCGCGGGTCTGCAACGAGGGCGAGCACGTCATCATCGCCTGTTCGGCGCTCAAGCATACCTATCGCGACGTGCTGCTGCGCGGACGTGACGACGTGCGCTTCGTGTTCCTGAAGGGCACGCAGGAGCTGATTGCCGACCGGCTCGCGCACCGCAAGGGCCATTTCATGCCGCCCGGGCTTCTCACCAGCCAGTTCAGCACGCTGGAGCCGCCGGAGGCGAGCGAGCATGTCATCACGGCCTCGATCGACGAATCGGTCGAGGCGATCGTCGACGGTATCGTACGGCAGCTGAAAATCGACGGCGGCAAAAGCAAAGCCGGATAACTCCAAGGTCCTGCCATGACGAAGATCTCTCTGGTCGTTTCCGACGTCGACGGCACGCTGCTCACAAAGGACAAGACGCTGACGGACGGCGCGCGGTCCGCTGTGCTGCGGCTGCACCGGGCCGGCATCGGCTTCACCATCACCTCCAGCCGCCCGGCGATCGGCATGCGCTTCTTGATCGAGCCGCTGGCGCTGTGGCTGCCGGTCGGCCCGTTCAACGGCTCGTCGATCGTCGATCCCGAGATGAATCCGGTCGAACAGCACCTGATCCCGAAAGACGCGGCCGAGCGCAGCTTGCAGATCCTGCGGGAGTTCGGCGCCGACATCTGGCTGTTCACCTACGACAAATGGCTGATCGACAACCCCAGCGGCAAATACGTCGCGCATGAGCAGCACACGATCCGCTCCGACCCGACCATCGTGACGGATTTTTCGCCGTATCTCGCCGGCGCCTGCAAGATCGTCGGTGCCAGCGCCGATGCGGCAGGCCTCGAGGCCTGCGAGAAAGCGATGCAGCAGGCGCTCGGCAGCGCTGCGACCGCGGTCCGCTCGCAGACCTACTATCTCGACATCACCCCGCCCGGCGTCAACAAGGGCACGTTCGTTGAGGCGATGGCCAGGCGCCTCGGCATTTCCCTGGATGCGGTCGCCACCATCGGTGACATGCAGAACGACCTTGCCATGTTCCGTGTCAGCGGCACCTCGATCGCCATGGGCAACGCCACCGACAGCGTCAAGGACCAGGCCACCAACGTCACCGCGACCAACGAGCAGGATGGTTTTGCCGAGGCGATGGAGATGATTTTGAAGCGGAACGGGGTGGGTTAGAGCTTGATCGTTCGGGTCAGTCGCCGCTGATGGTTCACCTCTCCCCCGTCGGGGAGAGGTGAAGGACATGCCCCGCCGATCTATTTCGACCGCTGCATCGCCGGCTTGTCGCTGGCGTGCCTTGCCGCCGAGAGATTATGCGCGGTGTTGATCAGCGCGATGTGAGTCAGCGCTTGCGGGAAATTGCCGGTCTGGCGGCGTGCGACGGAGTCGTACTCTTCGGCCAGCAGCCCGATATCGTTTGCGAGCGCCGCGATACGATCGAACAGCGCCTGCGCCTTGTCGACATCGCCGGCGAGCACATGGGCATCGGCCAGCCACAATGTACAGGCCAGGAACGCACCCTCGATCGGCTGGGTCTCCTCCGAGGTTTCGCGCGGATCGTGGCGAAGCACGAAGCCATCCCGCATCATGTGCTTCTCGACGGCGGCAATGGTGCCGCGGATACGCGGGTCCGATGCCGGCAGGAAACCGACTCCCGGGAGCAGCAGCACACTGGCATCGAGCAGTTTCGAGCCGTAGGACTCGACGAAGGCCCCCTCCTCCGCGTCAAACCCCTTGTTGCACACGTCGCGATGAATCGCTTCGCGCAGGGCGCGCCAGTGCAAGAGCGGCGCCTTGAAGCCGAACGTCTCGGCGCTCTTGATGGCGCGGTCGAACGCAACCCAGGTCATCACTTTTGAGAAAACGTAATGCCTGGGCTGGCCGCGGCGCTCCCAGATGCCGTGATCGGCCTGGTCCCAGACCTCGGCGAGATGCTGGAGCACGGCGCATTCCAGCGCCCAGGTCGCCTCGTCATCGAGCTTGAGCTTGGCCATGCGCGACTGGTGGAAGGCGTCGATCAACTCGCCGTAGACGTCGAGCTGAAGCTGCGCATGCGCGGCATTGCCGACGCGCACGGGCTTGGCGCGCTCATAGCCGTCGAGCCAGCCCGCTTCCCATTCCAGCAGCCGCCGCTGGCCCCAGATGCCGTACATGATCTGCATGTTGGCGGGCGAGCCGGCCGCGGCGCGCAGCAGCCAATTGTGCCAGGCCAGGGCTTCCTCGGAATAGCCCGAGTTCATCAGCGCCAGCAGCGTGAAGGTGGCATCACGCAGCCAGCAGAAGCGGTAGTCCCAGTTCCTGGCACCGCCGAGCTTTTCGGGCAGCGAGGTGGTCGGCGCGGCGACGATGCCGCCGGTTGGGCCGAAGGTGAGCGCTTTCAGCGTGATGAGCGAACGCATGACGAGATGATGGTAGTCGCCCTTGCGATCGCAGCGGCCGCTCCATTCCTTCCAGAACTTCTCGGTCTCCTGAAGCGCGAGCTCAGGGTCGATCGCCTGGGGCGGAGCGAGATGCGAAGGGCCGTAGGTCAGCACGAACGGCACGGTCTCGCCGTCCCTGACCTCGAAATCGGACACCGTGGTCAGATCCTCGCCGCGCGTCTCGACTGGCGTGCGCAGCACCGTCATGTCCTGGCCGGCAATGGCCATCAGCGAATGGTCGATCCGCCGCACCCAGGGAATGTCGACGCCGAAGCCGAAGCGGATCACGAGCTCCATCCGCATCTTCACCCTGCCCTTGAGGCCGCGCACCAGCCGCACGATGTCGGAGGCCTTGCCGCGCGGCGGCATGAAATCGACCAGGGCGACGGTGCCGCCTTTGGTCTCAAAGCGCGTTTCGAGGATCAGGGTATCGCCGAGATAGCGGCGCGAAGTCGTCGTGACCTCGTCGGCCGGCGCAACCAGCCAACGGCCATTCTCGCGCGTGCCGAGGATGGCAGCAAAGCAGGCATCGGAATCAAAGGCCGGCCAGCACAGCCAGTCGATCGAGCCGTTACGCCCGACCAGCGCTGCGGTCTCGCAGTCGCCGATCAGCGCATAGTCCTCGATCTTCTGTGACAATGTGTTGCGAGCCTTGCAAAGCGGGCCTTGGAAACCCCGCCGGATCAACTCCCGCCGTGCAGCGAACGTTCCCGCGTCGCGGCTCTCAAGGCCGTGAGGTCAACCTTCGAGGCGATCTTGTCCAGCGCAATGGGCAGACGCTGGCGCCAGTTCGGATGTTCGTCGATCGTGCCGGGAATGTTGGGCTGGTCGATCACGCCGAGCAGATCCTCCATCGACACCGCAAGCAGCCGCGACGGCGTGCGCGACAGGAAATTGAGCACCGAATAGAGGTCGTTGGCGTTGATGCCGTTCTGGCGCAGGACATCGTCGAGCCCGCCGAGCGCATTCCAGCGCCCCTGGTCGTCCTCGCCGGGATCGAGCCCGAGCGAGCGCTTCATCTTGAGATCGCTGAAGGAGCGCCAGCCGGCATAGGTGCAGAGATCATGCGTGTTCAGCGTGACCAGCGCGTTCGGCCGGTAGTGGTCGACATTGCGGAAATGACCGGCATCGTCGCGCTCGAACATCATGACGAGGTAGGACCAGATGCCGAAATCCTGCATGGTCTCGCGAAACCCTTCCGGCACGGTGCCGAGGTCTTCGCCGATCACGATGCATTTGTGGGTGACGCTCTCGCGCACGACGGCGGCGAGCAGCGCCTCGAGCGGCATCTGCACATAGGCGCCGTTATCAGGCTTGAAACCGCGGGGCACCAAGTACAGCCGCTTCAAGCCGAGCACGTGATCGAGCCTGATGGCGCCGGCATGCCGCATCGAGGCGGCCACCATGTCGGCGAACGGCACGAAGGATTGCGCCTCGAGGCCGCCCGCGTTGAAGCCCGCGAGGCCCCAATCCTGCCCGACCGTGTTGAGCACGTCAGGCGGCGCGCCGACCGCAAGGTGGCGCGAGATCGCCGCCTGCTCGTTCCAGGCGTCGAAGCCGTTGGACTGTACGCCGACGGCGACGTCGAGATAGAGCCCGACGCGCATGCCGAGCTCGGCCGACAGCGCCTTCGCCGCGTGCAACTGGCTGTCCGCCGTCCACTGCACGAATTCGACGAACTCGACTTCGTGCTTGTCTGGTCCGTTGCGCAAGCCGGCGCATTTGGCATCGTCCGGCTGCCGCCATTCCACCGGCCATTCCCACCACGGCACGTTGAAACGATGCCGCATCACCTCGAAGCAGGCAAAGCGCGACAACAAGGCGCCCCGGTCGGCGCGGAAGGCATCGAACTGGTTGCGGCGGACACCGGTCGCGGTTTTCACGAAACTGTCAAAGGTAGCGCGCAGCCCCAGCCACTTTAGCGCCGCCATGTCGGCATAAGGGACACGATCACCCTCGCGCAGCCGCGCGGCGGTCGCGGCTGCGTCCGGGACGAGGTCGACGGAGAATTCCGGGATGGCCTCGACGTCGATGTAGAGCGGATTGAGAAACAGCCGACTGTTCGGCGAATAGGGACTGCAATCGGCCGGATGATCGTCGAACAGCACATGCAGCGGATTGAGCCCGACGCCATCGGCGCCGAGCTGCTCGGCCAATCGGACCAAGCCGGCGAGATCAGTGAAATCGCCGATGCCCCAATTGCGGTCGGAGCGGACGCTGTAGAGCTGCACCGCCAGCAGCCAGCCGCGGTCGAAATCACCGCCGAAGGCGCGCTCGGGCGCCACGATCATCGGCACCTCTTCCGTCGTGCCCGCCGCATCGGTCAGCGTCAGCCGGTGATAGCCGAGCGGCAGGCCGGCGGGCCAGGCGATCACGGGCTCGCGCGTCTCGCCCTGTCCGATCACACTGGGTTCACTGATTTGGCCATTGCCGGTGATTGTCCACTGCAGCGGCGCCGCGCCAACGGACGCAAGTTCGGTGCGCGGATTGCCCAGCGCGCGAACCACGACCGGCCCGCTGACGAAACGGTAAACTCGTTTCTCCGGCAGGGCATCGAGGATCGATTTCAGCGCCTCGGGCGCGGTGACCCGCAGCTTGCCGAGGGCATCGACGAATTCGGATTGGACGCCCTTGATCCGGGCTTGAGCTAAAAGATCCATTCGGCACGCAGCTTGCAGGCCTTTGATCGGCCGGGGGTATCGATTTTAACGAGGTCGCGGAAGAGGTTAGCCAGGGGTAACTCGCAAACCGCGCCTGCCGTTCCCATGGGAACCAATGACACACAAGCGGCTTTCTATACTGGTATCAAGCGTAGGTTCCCGACAAGGGAAACGGGCTCCTGCTTTCTTGTCAATGGCATCACCGTGAACAAGACAATTCAAACTGTCGAGAGTGCCGCTGCCGGCAGCGCTTTCCTGATCGAAGACGTCTATCCCTTGATCGATGGCGGCCGCTTTGCCGTGAAGCGGATCGCGGGCGATCGGGTCGAGGTGTGGGCCGACATCTACCGCGACGGCGATGCCAGCATCAGCGCCGCGCTGGTCTGGCGTGGTGAGCAGGATCGGGAATGGCGGCGCGAGCCGATGACCCATCATGCCGATGATCGCTGGTCCGGCGCGTTCGTGCCGACCGAGCCGGGCCAATATGTCTATGCGATCGAAGCCTGGACCGACGAATTCGCCACCTGGCGTCACGGGGTCGAACGCAAGCAACTGTCCGGCGGCGACATCACGCTCGATGCCATCGAGGGCGCGGGCCTCTTGACCAAGGCGCATGGCGCGGGACAGGACGCCGCTGATGTCATCGTCAGACAGTGCGAAGACTATCTCGGCAGCGGCGATGTCACGCCGCTGCTGGCGAATGAGCTGAGCGAGGCCATGGCCGAGAGCCAGGCGCGGCCCGACCTGACCCGCTCGCCGAACTTCCCGCTCGTCATCGACCGCGACAAAGCGCGCTTCGGCGCCTGGTATCAGATGATGCCGCGCAGCCAGAGCGCGGTTGCCGGCCAGCACGGCACGCTGCGCGACTGTATCGCGCGCGTGCCCGATATCGCCGCGATGGGTTTTGACGTGCTCTATTTCACGCCGATCCATCCGATCGGCCGCACAAGGCGCAAGGGCCGCAACAATGCGCCCGTCGCAACCGAGGGTGAGCCCGGCTCGCCCTACGCGATCGGCTCGGCGGAGGGCGGGCACGATGCGCTGCATCCCGAGCTCGGCACCATCGAGGATTTCCGCGCGCTGGTCGCGACCTGCCTCGAATACGGCCTCGAGATCGCGCTCGACTTCGCGGTGCAATGCTCGCCGGATCATGCCTGGCTGACGCAGCACCCGGAATGGTTCAAATGGCGGCCTGACCGTTCGGTACGGGTGGCGGATGGTCCCTATTCGGACATCGTCATCCCCGATTTTGCCTCCGTCGACCGGATCGGGCTGTGGAATGCGTTCCGCGACGCCATGCTGTTCTGGATCGACCACGGCGTCACCATCTTCGCGATCGACAATCACGACACTGCGCCGCTGCCGTTCTGGGAGTGGCTGATCCGCGACATCCGCGCGCGGCAGCCCGAGGTGATCCTGTTCTCCAAGACCTTTGCGCGGCCGAAGCTGATGAAGGGCCTTGCCAAGCTCGGCTTCGCCCAGTCTTTCAGCTATTTCCCATGGCGCACCGGGAAGTGGGAGCTGGAGCAATATCTCGGCGAGCTCTCGCGGTATCCCGAGCGGGACTTCTATCGGCCGAACCTGTTCGTCAATACGCCTGACCTGCTGCCCTATCATCTCCAGAGCGGCGAAGCCTGGATGTTCAAGTCGCGCGTCGCGCTGGCCGCGATGCTGTCGGGCAATTACGGCCTCTATAGCGGCTTCGAACTGCTCGAGCACGAGGCGATTCCCGGCCACGAAGAATATCGGGATTCCGAGAAGTACGAGATCCGCCAGCGCGACTGGGACAAGCCCGGCAATATCAAGCCCTGGATCACCGCGCTCAACCGCATCCGCAACGACAATTCCGCGCTCCAGCAGACCACGAACCTGCGCTTCCTCGGCATCGAAGACGGCGAGACGATTGCTTTCGTCAAGGAAGCAGCCGAGCCGGCCAACATGGTCGTCGCGGCCATCGCCCTCTCGCGCCATGTACGCGAATTCTGGTTGCCCCTCGGCGACCTCACCATCGACGTCGGCGGCGAACGCCGCCCCGTCACGACAATCGAAAATCTCATGACAGGCGAACAGTCCCGCATCGAATGGGGCGGGATCAGGTTGCGTATCGATCCCGACCGCGATCCGGCCCTGCTCTTCCGCTGCCTGGCGTAAGGATCACGCCATGAATGTTCTGTCTTCCGTCGACACCAAGAAAGCCGAGGCTGCCGAGATCGTGGATGAGCTCTGGTACAAGGACGCCATCATCTACCAGCTCCACGTCAAGGCGTTTGCCGACAGCAACAATGACGGCATCGGCGATTTCGCCGGGCTGACCGAGAAGCTGCCCTATCTGCAGGATCTCGGCGTCACGGCACTGTGGCTGCTGCCGTTCTACCCCTCGCCCGGCCGCGACGACGGCTACGACATCGGCGACTACGGCGCGGTCAATCCCGATTTCGGGACGATGAAGGACTTCAAGCGCTTCATCCAGGAAGCGCAGAAGCGCGGCCTGCGCGTCATCACCGAGCTCGTCGTCAACCACACTTCCGACCAGCACAAATGGTTCAAGCGCGCGCGCCGCAGCCCGGCCGGCTCGAGCGCGCGCAACTGGTACGTCTGGAGCGACACCGACCAGAAATACCAGGGCACGCGGATCATCTTCACCGACACCGAGAAGTCGAACTGGACCTGGGATCCCGAGGCCGGCGCGTTCTACTGGCACCGCTTCTTCTCGCACCAGCCCGACCTCAATTTCGACAACCCGCGCGTCGTCAGCGCCATCATCCAGGTGATGAAGCGCTGGCTCGACGCCGGCGTCGACGGTTTCCGGCTGGACGCCATTCCCTACCTCTGCGAGCGCGAGGGCACCTCGAACGAGAACCTCCCGGAGACGCATGCGATCATCAAGCGCCTGCGCCTGGAGCTCGATGCCTACTCCAAGGGCAAGCTGCTGCTGGCCGAGGCCAATCAATGGCCCGAGGACGTGCAGGAATATTTCGGCCGCGGCGACGAATGCCACATGGCCTACCACTTCCCGCTGATGCCGCGCATCTATATGGCGATCGCGCAGGAGGACCGCTTTCCGATCACCGACATCCTGCGCCAGACGCCTGATATCCCCGCGAGCTGCCAATGGGCGCTCTTCCTGCGCAACCATGACGAGCTGACGCTGGAGATGGTCACCGACGTCGAGCGCGATTACCTCTGGACCACCTACGCCAACGATCCGCGCGCCCGCATCAATGTCGGCATCCGCAGGCGCCTTGCGCCGCTGATGGACAACGACCGGCGCAAGATCGAGCTGATGAACTCGCTGCTGCTGTCCTTCCCCGGCACGCCGATCATCTATTACGGCGACGAGATCGGCATGGGCGACAACATCTATCTCGGCGATCGCAACGGCGTGCGCACGCCGATGCAGTGGAGCCCCGACCGCAATGGCGGCTTCTCCCGCGCCGATCCCGCCCGCCTCTACGCCCCGCCGATCATGGATCCCGTCTACGGCTACGATTCGGTCAACGTGGAGGCGCAGTCGCGCAGCCTTTCGTCGCTGCTCAGCGCCACCAAGCGGTTGATCTCGGTACGCAAGTCGACGCTGGCCTTCGGCCGCGGCACCATGACCTTCATCCGCCCGGCCAACCGCGCTGTGCTGGCCTATGTCCGGCAGTATCGCGACGAGGTGATCCTCTGCGTCGCCAATCTGTCGCGCGCCGCGCAGGCGACCGAGCTCGATCTGTCGCCGTGGAAAGACCGCATCCCGCAGGAAATGCTTGGCCGCACGCGCTTCCCGGCGATCGGCGAGCTGCCCTACATGATCACGCTGGGGCCCTACGGCTTCTACTGGTTCCAGCTCCAGGAGCGCGACAAGTCCGAGCCGGTGGTGCCGCGGGCGGTGCCGGAATTCGAAACGCTGGTGGTGCCGGTCAACTCGAACTGGGTGTCGCTCGCCCGCGAGCGCAGCGTGTTCGAGCGCGACGTACTGCCAGGCTTCCTGTCGCGGACACGCTGGTATCCCGAGCACAACCCCAAGCACATCAAAGCTATGCTGACGTCAGCGGTGCCGTTCAGTGACATCGGCGACAACAGGCCCTGGATCGCGTTCTTCGAGACGACGCAAGACGAGGTCACCACGCGCTACGTGCTGCCTATGCAGATCGAGTGGGTCCGCTTCGACCGCGAACGCTTCAACCCGAGGGCGCTCGCCGCCGTACGGCAGGGCGCGCGCGAAGGCACGCTGCTCGACGTCGCCACCGACCAGATCTTCATCGGGCTGTTCCTGCGCGGCCTATCGCAGAACCTCGTCGTGGACGAAAACAATCTACGGCTGGAGTTCAAGGCCACCAGCCGGTTCGCCGAGTACACCATCAAGGAGCCCGCACGCATCCGCACGGTCGAGCAGTCGAACAGCACGGCCCTGGTCGACAACCAATACGTCGCCAAGATCCATCGCCAGCTCGAAAGCGGCATCAATCCGGAGATCGAAATCGGCTGCTACCTCACCGAAATCGCTCGCTTCCCCAATACGCCGGCGCTGCTCGGCAGCGCCGAGCTGGTCGAAGGCGACAGCCGCAGCACGATCGGCGTTCTGCACGCCTATGTCGAGAACCAGGGCGACGGTTGGGCCGTCACCACCGGCTACCTCGACCGCTATATCGACGAGCAGCGGCTGGGGCCTGTGGGCGAGACGCCCCGCGAGACCCAGGAGCAGGCGCCCTATCTCCACTTCATCACGCAGATTGGCCGCCGGCTCGCCGAGCTGCACATGGCGCTCGCCGCCGCGAAATCCACCGACCTTGCCCCTGAACCGATCGGCAAGGCGGACGTCAAGCGCTGGACAACCGACCTCAAGGGGCGGGCCGAGCGCGTGTTCGAGCGGCTCGCCGACATCAGGGACGGCCTCCGCGAGGCTGACCGGCCGCTGATCGACCGGCTGGTTGCGGTGCGCGCGACCCTGCCGGACCACATCGACGCGCTCTTGCCATCCGACATCGACGGGTTGAACATCCGTCATCATGGCGACTTCCGCCTCGGGCAAACTCTGATCGTGAAGGACGACATCTTCATCATCGATTTCGACGGCAACCCGCACCTCACGCTGGCCGACAAGCGGCGCAAGCTGCCGGCCGCGCGCGACGTCGCTGGCCTGGTCCGGTCGATTGATCTTTCGGTTAACGCCGCGCTCAACCGGGCGCTCTCGGGCGGCAGTGACGAACAGGGCCGGATCACGGCCGCGCTCGACGAATGGCGCGAACACGCCACCGCGACCTTCCTGGCCGCCTATCGCGAGGCCATGACCGACCCGCGGCTCAGCCCGAAAGAGGGCCATTCCGCGGAAAGCATATTAAGGTTTTTCCTGCTTGATCAAGCGTTCGACGAGGTAGAGTACGAGCTGTCCCACCGGCCGGAGGGGCTCCATGTGCCACTGACCGGCCTGCTTCGCATTCTGTCCAGTGCCGAGAGCGGAGCCCATGCCTAAACTGCCTGCCGAAGCCTACGCCATCATCGAGGGCCGCCACTCCGACCCCTTCCACTATCTCGGGCTGCATCCCGAGGGCGGCAGGAGCGTGGTGCGCGCCTTCCTGCCGGAGGCCTCCAATGTCGAGGCCGTCGGCGACCATGGCGAGGTGGCGACACTCGACCGCGTCCACGCATCAGGCCTGTTCATCGGCGCTCTACCGAACGGCTCGAAACACTATCAGCTCCGCGCCAAGTTCGGCGACAACGTCGTCGAGTTCGAGGACGCCTACCGCTTCCCGCCGATCCTGTCCGATTTCGATCTCTATCTGCTCGGCGAGGGCACCCATCAGCGCCTCTACGACAAGCTCGGCGCGCATCCGATGCGGCTGGAGGGGGTCGACGGCATCGGCTTCGTGGTGCTGGCGCCGAATGCGCGGCGCGTGTCCGTGGTGGGCGATTTCAATTTCTGGGACGGAAGGCGTCACCCGATGCGGGTGCGCGGCGCCGGCTATTGGGAATTGTTCATCCCGAACGCCAAGGCCGGGGATCACTACAAGTTCGAGATCGTCGGGCCACACGGCCATCTGCTGCCACTGAAGTCCGATCCGATGGCGTTTGCCGGCGAAGTGCGGCCGAAGACGGCGTCGATCGTGTTCGACGAGGCTCACTTGCCGCGGCCGCGGCCGGCGCCTGACGGCATCAACGCGTTATCGGTGCCGATGTCGATCTACGAGGTTCATCTCGGCTCGTGGCGGCGCAAGGACGGCAATGAATGGCTGACCTATCGCGAGCTCGCCGAGCAACTGCCGGCCTACGCCCGCGACATGGGGTTTACCCATCTCGAATTCCTGCCAGTCAGCGAGCATCCGTTCGACGGCTCCTGGGGTTATCAGCCGACCGGCCTCTATGCGCCGACCAGCCGTTTCGGCTCGCCGGAGGATTTTGCCGCATTGATCGACGCCTGCCATCGCGAGGGCATCGGCGTGCTGCTCGACTGGGTGCCCGGCCATTTCCCTGATGATCCGCATGGGCTCGGCAGCTTCGACGGCACGGCGCTGTACGAGCACGCCAATCCGCTCCAGGGCCGCCACCTCGACTGGGGTACGTTGATCTACAATTACGGCCGCACCGAAGTGACGAACTTCCTGGTGTCGAACGCGCTGTTCTGGCTGGAGCGCTATGCGATCGACGGCCTGCGCGTCGATGCCGTGGCGTCCATGTTGTATCTCGACTACAGCCGCCCGCCCGGCGCATGGATTCCGAACCAATATGGCGGCCGCGAGAACATCGAGGCGATCAACTTCCTGCGCCGCTTCAACACCGAGCTGTTCTCGCGCTTCCCGCAGGCGACCACGGCGGCTGAGGAATCCACCGCGTGGCCGCAGGTGTCGCGCCCGGTCGAATTCGGCGGGCTCGGCTTCGGCTACAAGTGGAACATGGGCTGGATGCACGACACGCTGAACTACATCAGCAAGGATCCGATCCACCGCAAATATCATCACGGCGACATCCTGTTCGGCCTGCACTACGCCTTCTCTGAAAATTTCATCCTGCCGCTGTCACACGACGAGGTGGTGCACGGCAAGCGCTCGATCTTCGGCCGCATGCCCGGCGACGAATGGCAACGCTTTGCGAATCTGCGCGCCTATTACAGCTTCATGTTCGGCCATCCCGGCAAGAAGCTGCTGTTCATGGGCGGCGAGATCGCGCAGAGCCGCGAATGGAATCACGATCAGTCGCTCGACTGGCATCTGCTCGAATACAAATATCATCAAGGTGTCCAGGCGCTGGTCCGCGACCTCAACCGGCTCTATCGCGCGGTGCCGGCGCTGCACCAGATGGATTGCGACCAGGCCGGCTTCGAATGGCTGATCACCGACGATGCCAACCGCAACGTGTTCGCATGGCTGCGCAAGGGTTTTGACGAGCACGCACGGTGTCTCGTGGCCGTCAACTTCTCGCCCAATGTCTATCGCAACTATCGCATCCCCGTGCCCTTTGCCGGCAAGTGGAAAGAAGTGTTCAATTCCGACTCCGCCCATTATGGCGGCACCAATGTCGGGAACATCGGCGAGGTACAGACGGTTGCCGGCAAGGCACCCGAGCTCCGCCTCACCATTCCGCCGCTCGCCGCGATCTTCCTCGTTCCGGAAAGCTGACCGATGCGCCTGACTGCTGGAACGTCTGCGCGCCTCGGTGCAAGCTGGGACGGACGCGGCACCAATTTCGCGCTGTTCTCGGCCCATGCGCAGAAGGTCGAGCTGTGCCTGTTCGACACGCAAGGGCGCCGCGAGCTCGAGCGCATCGAGCTGCCTGAAAGAACCGAGGACGTCTGGCACGGCTATCTCAACGACGTCTCGCCGGGCCAGCTCTACGGCTATCGCGTGCACGGTCCCTACGAGCCCGAGCACGGCCACCGCTTCAACGCCAACAAGCTGCTGCTCGACCCCTATGCCAAGCGGCTCGCCGGACGGCTGGTCTGGAGTGATGCGCATTTCGCCTACCGCACCGGCTCGGCGCGCGAGGATCTATCTTTCGACCGGCGCGACAATGCGCGCGGCATGCCCAAGGCCGTCGTGGTCGACGAGACCTTCAACTGGGGCCGCCGCGAGATAAGGCCCAACATTCCCTGGGAAGACACCATCATCTACGAGGCTCATGTCAAGGGCCTGACGCAGAAGCGCAACGACGTGCCGCCGAATCTGCGCGGCACCTATGGCGGGCTGTCGTCGCCGGCGATGATCGAGCATCTGAAGAAAGTCGGCGTCACGACCGTCGAGCTCTTGCCCATTCACAGCTTCGTCGACGACCGCGTGCTGGTGGAGAAGAAGCTCGCCAATTACTGGGGCTACAATTCACTGTCCTTCTTCGCGCCGGAGCAGCGCTACGCCCAGGACAATGCACTCGATTCCTTCCGCACTACCGTGGCGCGCCTGCACGATGCCGGCATCGAGGTGATGCTCGACGTCGTCTACAACCACACCGCCGAGGGCAATCATCTCGGCCCGACGCTGTGCTATCGCGGCATCGACAATGCCTCCTATTACTGGCTGAACCGTGAGAACCCGCGCTATTACGACGACTTCACCGGCTGCGGCTCGTCGGTGAACCTGACGCATCCGCGCGTGCTGCAAATGGTGATGGATTCGCTCCGCTATTGGGTCGAGGTCTGCCACGTCGACGGCTTTCGCTTCGACCTCGCCACCACGCTGGCACGCGGGCCGAACGGCTTCGATCGCGGCATCTCGTTCCTCACCGCGATCCGACAGGATCCGGTGCTCGCGACGGTCAAGCTCGTCGCCGAGCCCTGGGACCTCGGCCTCGGCGGCTACCAGGTCGGCGCATTTCCTTCGCAATGGTCGGAGTGGAACGATCGCTATCGCAGCGCCATGCGCCGCTACTGGAGCGGCGAAGGCAGCCTGATCGGCGACATCTCCAGCCGCATGACGGCGTCCTCGGACCTGTTCAACCACGACGGACGGCGGCCGCGCGCCAGCATCAACCACATCACCGTGCACGACGGCTTCACGCTCGCCGACCTCTTCAGCTACAACGAAAAGCACAACGAGGCCAATGGCGAGGACAATCGCGACGGCTCCAACGACAACCACAGCAACAATTGCGGTGTCGAGGGCCCGACCGACGATCCCAACATCCTCGCGCTGCGGCGGCAGCTGCGCAAGAACGTGCTGGCCTGCCTGATGCTGGCGCAGGGCATTCCGCTGATCCTCGCCGGCGACGAGGTCGGCAACACGCAGTCCGGCAACAACAATGCCTATTGCCAGGACAATGAGGTCGGCTGGGTCGGCTGGGAGAATCTCGGCAAGGAGGGCGACGACATGGTCGACTTCGTCTCGGGTCTCGCCGACATCCGCCGCCGCTTCTCGCAGCTGCGCAGCCATCGATGGCTCGACGGCCGGCCCAAGGACGGCATCTCCTACGGGGCCCTATGGCTGACGCCCGAGGGCAACGAGATGACGGAAAGCGACTGGACATTCCCGGACGGGCGGTTCCTCTCATATGTGATGGGGCCGATGGAACCGGGCAGCGCGGCGATCTTTATCGTATTGAACGCCGCGCCCGAAGAGATCGCATTCAAATTGCCCAAAATGCCCGAATACAAGAGCTGGCAGCAGATCCTGAACACGACGGATGCCAAGCTGAACAGCATTGATTTCCTGCCCGGAAGCGACAGCAAGGCGCCGCCGCGCTCGGTGCTCGCCTTCGCGGGGGCGTTATGAGGCCATCCTTCGGGGCGAAGCCGACCAAAGACGGCGTGTCGTTCCGCTTGTGGGCGCCCGGTGCACGTCGGGTCGATCTGCTGCTTGAAAGACGACATGCCATGCAGCGCCGGCAGGATGGCTGGTATGTTGCCGAGATTGCCGGCCTCCGCGTCGGCAGCCAATACAAGTTCAGGATCGACGACGAGATCGACGTGCCAGATCCGGCTTCGGCGTTCCAGCCGAACGATGTGTTCGGTCCGAGCGAGGTGATCAATCACGATTCCTTCGATTGGCGCGCGAAGGATTGGCGCGGCCGTCCCTGGGAAGAAACGGTGCTGATCGAGACCCATGTCGGCACCTTCACGCACGATGGCACCTATCGCGCCATGATCGACAAGCTCGATCATCTCGTCGCATCGGGCATCACGGCGCTGGAGCTGATGCCGCTCGCCGATTTCGCCGGCCGCCGCGGCTGGGGCTATGACGGCGTGCTCTGGTACGCGCCCGACAGTGCCTACGGCCGCCCCGAGCAACTGAAGACGCTGATCGACGAAGCGCATCTGCGCGGGCTGATGGTCTTTCTGGACGTCGTCTACAATCACTTCGGCCCCGAGGGAAACTATCTCGGCCGCTACGCGCCGACCTTCTTCACCGACGCACACACGCCGTGGGGCAGTGCGATCGATTATCGCGTGCCGCAGGTGCGCGCGTTTGCGGTCGAGAATGCGCTGTCCTGGCTCACTGACTATCGCTTCGATGGATTGAGGCTCGACGCCGCCAACCACATCATGGCGATCCCCGGTGAGCAGTCGATGCTGCACGACCTCAGCATCGCGGTCGGCGAGCTCGCCAAGGCGACGGCGCGGCACATCCATCTCGTGCTCGAGAACGGCGACAACCGCGCCGGCCTGCTCGATGCCGCGCAGGAGCCGCCCAACGGCAAATATCGCGCGCAGTGGAACGACGACTATCATCACGCCTGGCACGTGATGCTGACCGGCGAGCTCGACGGCTACTATGCCGACTATCAGACGCCGCGCATGGATCTTGCGCGCGCGCTCGCGTCGGGCTTCGTCTACCAGGGCGAGATCTCGGAATTCTGGGGCAAGAAGCCGCGTGGCGAAGCGAGCGGAGAGCTGCCGCCCGCGACCTTCGTCAATTTCCTGCAAAACCACGACCAGATCGGCAACCGCCCGCTCGGCGATCGGCTGGAGAGCCTGGCATCGCCACGGCAGATCGAGGCCGCGCTCGCGGTGACGCTGCTCGCCCCGATGGTGCCGATGCTGTTTCAGGGCGAGGAATGGGGCTCGAAAGTGCCGTTTCCGTTCTTCTGCGATTTCGAGGGCGGACTTGCGGACGCCGTGCGCAATGGACGCAAGCAGGAATATGCCTGGGCCTACGCGAAATACGGCGACGAGGTGCCCGATCCGCTCGATCCGGTCACGCCGATGTCGGCCGTGCTCGACTGGACCGACCACACACCGGAGCAGGACGCGCGGCTCGCACTGGTGCGCGATCTGCTCGCACTTCGCCACAAGGAGATCATGCCACGCCTGAAGGCAGCGCGCTTTGGCGGTGCAGAGGCGACCGACAGCGGCTTGCTCACTGCGCAGTGGCGCATGGGCGACGGTACGACGCTGCGGCTCACCGCCAATCTGTCGGACGAGGGCATCGCGCATTCCACCAACGACGCGAGCACGCCGATCTGGGGCGGCGCGCCCGGAGACCGGCTTCCGCCCTGGTCGGTCGTCTGGCATCTCGGACGTTGATATGCCTCCCGCGATTCCCCTCGCGACTTACAGGCTCCAGCTCACCGCGGATTTCGACTTCGACAAGGCAGCGGCTGTCGTGCCTTACCTCAAGGCGCTGGGGGTCACGCATCTCTATGCCTCGCCGGTCATGAAGGCGCGCCAAGGCTCGACCCACGGCTACGACACCGTCGACCACAGCAAGTTCAATCCCGAGCTCGGCGGCGAGGCCGGCTTTGCGCGGCTGAGCGAGGCGCTGAGACGGCACGATCTTGGCCTCATCATCGACTTCGTGCCCAACCATGTCGGCGTGCATTTTGCCGACAATCCCTGGTGGCTCGACGTGCTGGAATGGGGCCAGGCCTCACCGCACGCGGTCTCCTTCGACATCGACTGGGACCAATTGCCCTATCGTGCCCGCGGCGGCGTGCTGCTGCCGATCCTCGGCGTATCCTATGGCGAGGCGCTGGAGCGCGGCGAGATCGAGCTGCGTTACGATCCCGACGAAGGCAGCTTTTCGGCCTGGTATTTCGAGCATCGCCTGCCGATCGCGCCGGAGCGCTATGGCGAGATCTTGCGGATGATCGTGAAGGAGGCGGATGCCGCCGATACCGTCGCCGGCAAGCGCCTGCACTCGCTCGCGGCGCGCTACACCGGCCTGCGCCGGCCGAGCCGCAAGGAAGCCCCCGCCTTCAAGGCCGAACTGAAGGAGATCGCCGGCAGCGCCGACATCATCGCGCACGGCCTCGCCGCCTATCGCGCGGCAAAGGATCGTCCAGCACAGACACTGGCGCTGCATCACCTGCTGGAGCGGCAGCACTACAAGCTCGGCCATTGGCGGCTTGCGTCGAGCGACATCAACTATCGCCGCTTCTTCGACGTCAACGGGCTCGCAGGCTTGCGCGTCGAGGACCCAACTACTTTCGCCACCACGCATCGGCTGGTGAAGCAGCTCGTCGCCGACGGCAAGCTGCAAGGTATTCGCCTCGACCACATCGACGGACTGCGCGATCCCGCGCAATATTGCCAGCGGCTGCGCCGGCTGGTGCGCGACGCGCAGGGCAACGCAAAGCCCTTCTACACGGTGATCGAAAAGATCTTGTGCGAGCACGAGAAGCTGCCGCACTTTGCCGGCGTGCAGGGCACCACCGGCTACGAGTGGATGAACGCCATCACCCAGGTGCTGGTCGCGCCTAAGGGGCTGGAGGCGCTGGGCGAGACCTGGCGGCAGATCAGCAACCGTCCGCCGCAACTGGCGCCTTATGTCAAGGACGCCAAACGGCGCGTGCTGGAGACGCTGCTGACCAGCGAATTCACCGTGCTGACGCGCCTGCTCGCGCGCATCGCCAATGGGCACTACTCGAGCCGCGACTTTTCCGCCGACAGCCTGCGGCAGGCGCTCGAGCTCTACGTGCTGCACTTCCCGGTCTATCGCACCTATCTCACGCATAGCGGCCCGACCGCGCTCGACCGCAAGCTGATCGACGACACCATCGCGCGCGCCCGGGTGGAATGGTTCGCGGCGGACGAGGGCATCTTCGACTTCCTGCGCGATGCCCTGACCATGGACCTGCTCGAGCCCGGCCGCCCGCCGCACAGCGCCCCGCGTGTCCGTCGCTTTGCGCTGAAGGTGCAGCAATTCACCGGGCCGATGATGGCGAAATCGCTGGAAGACACTGCGTTCTACCAGTTCCACCGGTTGCTGGCGCTGAACGAGGTCGGCGGCGATCCCGCGAGCAACGGGCTCACCATTCCCGCCTTCCACGAGGCGATGCGCGCCCGTGCCAGGGAATGGCCACTGGGCATGACGGCAACTGCCACTCACGACACCAAGCGCGGTGAGGATGCGCGTGCGCGGATCGCGGCGCTGAGCGAAATTCCCGGCGATTGGACCAGTGCAGTGGCACGCTGGAAGGTGCTGAACGCGCCGCATCTCGCACTGAATGGTCCCCTGCGCGCGCCCTCGGCGACGTTCGAATACATGCTCTACCAGACCCTGCTCGGCGCCTGGCCGCTCGAAGGGCACGATGCCAGCTTCGTCGAGCGCATCCAGGCCTATGCGCTGAAAGCTGCGCGCGAGGGCAAGGAGGAAACGAGCTGGCTCAATCCGCACGAGGCGTACGAGAGCGGAGTGGGCGGCTTTATCGAGAGGATTCTCGATCCGGCGCGGTCAGGCGAATTTCTGGATACATTGCAGAGCATGACTCGCCGGGTCGCACTGCTCGGCGCGCTGAACTCACTGAGCCAGCTCACGCTGAAGGCGACGCTACCGGGCCTCCCCGACTTCTACCAGGGCACCGAATACTGGGACCTGTCGCTGGTCGACCCCGACAACCGCCGCCCGGTGGATTTCGCTGCGCGCCAGACTGCGCTGGCATCGCTGGAAACGCCGGACTGGAGCGGGCTGACGAGAACCTGGCCCGATGGACAGCTCAAGCTCGCCTGGACACGACATCTGCTCAAGCTGCGGAACCGTCTCGCAGACGTTTTCACGCAAGGCGATTATCGGCCGCTCGAAGTGCGTGGCGCGCACGCCGATCATGTGATCGCCTTTGCCCGCCGCCATGGCCGCAATGCCGTGATTGTCGTGGTCGGACGCCAGTTCGCCCCCTTCACGCAAGGTGGCCGCGAGTGGCCCACGCTCGAAGCCTTCGATGCGACCATCGACATGACCGGCTACAGCGTGCCGGCCGTTGAGAGCAACGAGCTTCCGATCGCACGGGCCTTCGGTGACTTTCCCGCCGCCGTCATCGAGGCTCGCGCGGCCAGCGCGATCAGGCCTCTGCGGCAACGCGCCAGCGCCTGACGCTCACTTCCCCTCGTCCCTGGTCAGCAGCAACTGCCCGCGCTTGCGGATGGTGGCCTGCGCCACCTCGGCAAAGCGTTGCAGCAGCCACGGCAGCACCACCTCGACCTTGACATGATCGTCGGCGACGTCGACCTTTCCGCTCGCGATCTGGCCGAGTGCGCGGATGCGGAAGGCCAGGGAATCGCCGCTCCAGCGCTCCTCTTCGACCTGCATCACGGGAATGCTCGCGGCAGCGCGGCCAAGACCGTTCTTGAGCCGGTGCACCGCCTCCTCGCGGCCGAGACGATGCGGAATGGAGACGACAAGCGGTGCTGACATGGCCCTGCCCTTTGATGGCTGATCCTCACATAGTCATGCCGGGTGGCGGCGCAAAGGTTCCATGCAAGTTGGGACCTGTGGACCCGTTTCAAATCCGGAACTTTAAAACATGCGGCAAGTTGCCCCCGCACAACGGGACAGGTTGCAACGCCCCTTTCAACAAAGGGCTGGAGGAGATTCGCATGTCTATCGGTACGATCATTCTGATCATTTTGGTCATCGCCCTGCTCGGCGGCTTCAGCGGCATCGGCGGCGGACCGTTCTACGGCACCGGCTATTACGGCGGCGGCGGGCTCGGGCTCGTCATCGTCATTCTGCTGATCCTGCTGCTGATGGGGCGGATCTAGTGCGATGTCGTAGGGTGGGTTACGCCTTTCAGCTAACCCACCCTACTTTTTCCCCGCAAGCTTCTTCATCGCCGCCTTGATCGACGCTGCCGCATCGTCATAGCCGTCCCACGCCTTCGATCGCGCCAGCAGGCTCGGCACGGTCCGCACTGTGTATTTCTTCGGATCGAGATCACTCTTCACCTGCGCCCAGGTCACGGGCATCGACACGCTAGCACCCTCGCGTGCGCGCGGCGACAGCGGCGCCACTGCCGTGGACAGGCGATCATTGCGCAGATAGTCCAGGAAAATCTTTCCGTTGCGCAGCTTCTTCGACATGTTGAGCAGGTAACGATCGGGATCGTCATCGGCCATCCACTGGCAGACCCCTTGCGCGAACGCCTTGGCTTCCTTCCAGCTCACCTTGTCGCGTGCACCATGCAGCAGCGGAACCACGACGTGGAGGCCCTTGCCGCCGGTGGTCTTGCAAAAACTGTCCATGCCGACGTCAGTGAGCCGCTGCCGCATCTCCCTGGCCGCCTCGACGACGTCGGCGAACTTCACGTCCGGCGCGGGATCGAGGTCGAACACCAAGCGGCCCGGCGTGTCATAGGCGTCAGGCGCGCAATTCCAGGGATGCAGCTCGACGCCGCCGATCTGCGCGACCGCCGCAAGCCCTTCGACGCGATCAATCTGCAAGTAGGGCTTGCGATCCCCGGAGACCTTGGCCAGTTCGAGCAGGTTCGAGGTGCCCTGCATGGCATGGCGCTGGAAGAATGTTTCGCCGCCGATGCCGTCGGGCGCGCGCAGGATCGAGCAAGGGCGGCCCTTGATGTGCTCGATCATCCAGGCGCCAACCGCCTCGAAATAGCGCGCAAGGTCGAGCTTGGTGACGCCCTCGCCATCCCCTCCGTCCGACCACAGCTCTTTCTCCGGCTTCGAGATGACGACACCCATCACCTCGGCGGTGCCGTTCCCCTTCGCCGGCTTCGCGGGCACGCGCTTCCTGGCCGAAGGCTTAACCAGTTCTGTAGCGACGGGCGTTTCCGCCTCAACCTCTTCGGCCGGCTTGTCCTGCCGCAGGCCCTTGAACGCAGCCTGGCGGATATTGCCGTCGGCCGTGAAGCCTGCGAATTCGATCTCGGCCACCAGCTCGGGCTTCAGCCAATGCACATCGCGCGTCTTCTTCGGTGCATTCCTGCCGCCGAAGGGGCTTTCCCTGGCCTCCATGGCTTTCAGCGACGGCATGATGCGTTTGACCTTGTCGGCACCAAATCCGGTCCCGACCATTCCGACGAAGGCGAGGTGATCGTCCCGATGCACGCCAGCCATCAGCGAACGGAATTTTCCGTTGGTGGTCTTGTAGCCGCCGATCACGACCTCATGCCCGGCGCGGCATTTTGCCTTGGTCCAGCTTTCGGTACGTCCGGAACGATAGGGCGCATCCAGCTTCTTCGACACGACCCCTTCGAGCTCGAGCTTGCAGGCCGATTGCAGCACCGCATCCCCACCGGTTTCGAAATGCTCGACATAACGGATCTGACTCGATCTTGCCTTGCGCGCCTCCAGCAACGTCTTGAGGCGCTGTTTCCGCTCGCCAAGGGGCAGGCGACGATAGTCGAGCCCCTTGGCGAACAGCAGGTCGAAGGCAAAGAAGATCAGGTCCCCGGTCTTGCCGTCGGACAGCGCGGCCTGGAGCGAGGAAAAGTTCGGCGCACCGTTATGGTCGAGCGCAACGATCTCGCCGTCGATCAAGGCGTCCGGCAACGAACCGGCCTCCTTCGCGATCGACGCGAATTTCCCGGTCCAGTCGAGACCTTTGCGCGTCTTGAGCGTGGCTTCGCCGTCCTCGACGCGGAGTTGCACGCGGTAGCCGTCGAACTTGATCTCGTGGCACCAGCCATCGCCGCCCGGCGGCCGCTCGACCGGCGTGCAAAGCTGCGGTGCGACGAAGTCCGGCATCTCCGAGACCTTCTTGGCCGTCGTCGCAGTGGTAGCCTTCTTTTTCGACGACTTGACGCTCTTCAACGCGGCGCGAGGCGCCGGCTTGACGGTCCGCCCTTTCGTCTCCTCGGCCCGATCGGACTCCCAGACCGCGTCGGCCTTGCCCTTGCCTTTCGCCAGCATGAACGGCTTTGGTGCGCGGCCCTTGCCGCTAGTGATCTGCGCCATGGCACGTCCGGAGGCGACCGATTTGTCCTCCGCCAAGATATCCTCGTCCTCGCTGGCGTATTCGTCGCGGTGCTTGATCAGCAGCCAATTGGTGCGCTTTTCGCCGCCGCGATTGCGCATGCGCACCAGCACCCAGCTTCCATGCAGCTTGTCGCCGTGGAGCGTGAACTTCAGGTCGCCCTTCTTGAAACCGGCTTCGGGATTGTCGGACTCCCATGTGCCGCGATCCCACAGCATCACCGTGCCGCCACCATACTGTCCCTCGGGAATCGTCCCTTCGAAATCGCCGTAGTCGAGCGGATGGTCCTCGACCTCCACCGCCAATCGCTTGTCGTGCGGATTGAGCGACGGCCCTTTCGTCACTGCCCAGGACTTGAAGACGCCATCGAACTCGAGACGAAAATCGTAATGCAGCCGCGTGGCGTCATGCTTCTGGATCACGAAGCGCCGCTGTTTCGAGGGTGCAACCCCGGCCTCGCCCGAGGGCTCCGGCGTCTTCTCGAAATCACGCTTCTGTCGATAGGTGGAGAGTTTTCGCAGCACGTCCGGTCCCGCATTCGCTAATCGCAGTGAAGCCTATCATGGCAAAAGTCCCACCCGGAACCAAAACCCTATGGGGTTGTTGGGGTTCCAAAACGCCTTGAAATCACAGGAGAATGGAATGGCTCCGCGCGCCTATTGGAAAGGAACGTTGAAACTCTCGCTGGTCAGCTGCCCGGTCGCGCTGTATCCCGCGACCACGGCGGCCGAGAAGACGCGGTTTCACATGATCAACCGCGAGACCGGCAACCGGCTCAAGCAACAGATGGTGGATGCCGAGACCGGCGACATCGTCGAGAGCGACCAGAAGGGCCGGGGCTACGAGCTGCGCAAGGGCAAGTATGTCGAGATCGAGCCGGAGGAGCTCGAAGCCGTTCAGATCGAAAGCAACCACATCATCGACATCGAGAGCTTTGTCCCGAGCGAGGAGATCGACCAGCGCTATCTCAACCACCCCTACTACATCGCGCCCGAAGGCAAGGCCGCGATTGACGCCTTTGCCGTGATCCGCGATGCCATGAAGGACCAGGACCGCGTCGCGCTCGCCAAGATCGTGCTCACCAACCGCGAGCACATCATCGCAATCGAGCCGCTCGGCAAGGGCCTGCTCGGCACCACGCTGCGCTTTCCCTACGAGCTGCGCGACGAGGACCCGTTCTTCGACGATATCAAGAGCCCGAAGATCACCAAGGACATGGTCGAGCTCGCCGGACATATCCTGCATACCAAGGCCGCTCATTTCGACCCGAGCAAATTCAAGGACGACTACGAGACCGCGCTGAAGGCGCTGGTGAAGCGGAAGGCAAGCGGCAAGACCATCGAGTTGCCGGAGCGCGAGGAGAAGCCGAGCAACGTCGTCAGCCTGATGGATGCGCTGAAGCAGAGCCTGAAGGGGCGCGGCGGGAAGAAGACGACCTCGAAGTCCCATGCGCGACGGGCGACGGGCCGGCGGCGGGCTACACGGAAGACGCAACGGTCGACGGCGCCACATCGAAAGGCGGGGTAGTCATCATTCCGGCCCGATGCAAAGCATCGAGCCCGGAAGACGGCGGGGCCTAATCCCCCGCCTTCAGCCGGTACCCGATCCCCGTCTCGGTCAGCACGTATTGCGGGCGCTCCGGATCGGCCTCGATCTTCTGGCGGAGCTGGCGGACGTAGACGCGCAGATATTGTGCATCCGTCAATTCGTCCCATAGCTCCTTGAGCAGAAACCGATGCGTCAGCACCTTGCCGGCGTGCTGGACCAGCACCCGCAGCAGGTCATATTCCTTCGGCGACAGTTTTATCTCGCGCTCGCCGAGCTTGACGATGCGGCGGACAAGATCGACCGAGAGATCGCCGGTGCGGAACACCGGGCGCTCGCCCTGCACCTGGAGCTGGTGCCGCAACGCGGCGCGCAGCCGCGCCAGCAGCTCGTCCATGCCGAATGGCTTGGTCAGGTAGTCGTCGGCCCCGAGATCGAGCGCCTGCACCTTGCCGGCCTCATCGCCGCGACTCGACAGCACCACGATCGGGACGCTCTCGTTGCGCGCGCGGATGGTGCTCAGCAGCTCGTGGCCCTGGATATCGGGCAGGCCGAGATCGAGAATGATCAAGGCCGGCTCTTCGCTGAGCTTCTCCAGCGCGATCTTGCCGCTCGACGCCTCCAGGATTTCGTAACCCTGCGTCGACAGTCCCATCCGCAGCAATTTGCGGATCGGCGGCTCGTCGTCGATCACCAGAACCTTGATCGGGGCAGCGCTCATGCGGCGGTATCCAATGCGTGGGTCTGAGCCGGAACCGGCAGACGGATGGTGAGGACGGCGCCGGTCCGGTCGCTGCGGTTGGCAGCCGTGATCGTGCCGCGCATCGCCTCGACGAAGCCGCGGGAGATGGCAAGCCCGAGCCCGGTGCCGGGGCGCACATGGTCGCCCTTCTGCACGCGGTAGAACTTGTCGAACACGCTCTCGAGCTCGTCGGGCGGAATGCCGGCGCCTTCGTCGGCGATATCCAGCACCACCTGGTCACGCTCGCGCCGGCTCCTGATCGCAATCGTGGTCTCGGGCTGCGAATATTTCGCGGCGTTATCGAGCAGGTTGAACAACACCTGCTCGAACAGCACGGCGTCGAGCTCCAGCATCGGCAGATCGGCTGAAAGCACGAGCTCGACCTTGTGCGCGGTGAGGATCTTCGATGCCCGCCGCAGCGCGCTGCCGACGATCTCGCCAAGATCATGCAGCGCCGTGTTGGGTACGATGGCGCCGGATTCGAGCTTGGTCATGTCGAGCAGATTGGCGATGAAGCGGTTGAGCCGCTCGGATTCGTCGATCACGGTCGCGAGCAGATCGCGCTTTTCGGTGTCGGACAGCGCCCCGGCGAGGTCGCGCATGGTCGAAGCCGCGCCCAGCACGGAGGCGAGCGGTGTCTTCAGATCGTGCGAGATCGAGGTCAACAGCGCCGAGCGCAACCGCTCGGATTCGACGGTGCGCTTGACGCGGTCCATGTCCTCGACCAGCAACACGCGCTCGATCGCGAGCGCGCCTTGATCCACCAGCGCATCCAGCAGCCGGCGCTGGTCCGGCGTCAGCAGCGGGCCGGTGCGGTCGTTGTCGATGCCGATGACGCCGATCGGGCCGCGCCCGGTGCGCATCGGCAGGAACAGGCGCTTGGCGCCCGGCAGCGTATCGGACCCGCGGCCGGCGGAGCGATCGTTGCTCCAGGCCCAGTTGGCGGCCGCGAGGTCGGCCTGATCGAGCTGGTCCTCCGGCGGATAGCCCGACTTCACCGTCAAAAGCCCGTCCTCCGGCAGCAGCAGCACCACGCGGACTTTCAGCATCAGCGCGATCTGGTAGGCCGAGGCCCATAGCACGTCATCGAGGGTGGCCGTGCCGGCGAGCTTGCGGCTGAACGCGTAGAGCTGTTCGGTGGTGCGGATGCGGCCGATCGCGGTGTCGGCCTGGGTGCGGACGCGCGCGGCGACATTCGAGACCAGGATCGCGATCAGCATGAAAAAGAAGAATGCAGCGACGTTGGTCGGATCCGTGATGGTGAAGGTGTAGACCGGCGGCAGGAAAAAGAAGTTATAGGCGAGCGAGGCAGCGAGGCTCGCCAGCAGCGACGGCCACAGTCCATAGCGCACCGCGACCGCGACGACTGCGGTCATCAGCACGAGGTCGACGTTCTCGATGCCGAACCGCGGCTGCAACAGTTCGGCGGCACCGAGGCCGACTAGCACGACGCCGAGCGATTTCAGATAAGGCAGCGGATTGAACGGCTCGGCCCGCGCGGCGGTCTGCACCGCCGTTTTGGGTGCCGCCTCGTCCGGCAGTTCGTCACCGGGAATGACATGAACGCTGATATTGCCGGCGCGGCGCACCAGATCATGCACGACGGAGCCGCGCGTCATCTCGAACCAGCGCGAGCGGGTCGACTTGCCGATCACGATCTGGGTGACGTTGTTGCCCTGCGCGAAGTTGATGACGTCGTCGGCGATGCGCCGGCCAACCGCGGGGATCGTCAGGGCCTCGCCGCCGAGCGATTCGGCCAGCCGCAACGTATCGGCGAGCCGGTCGCGCTCCTGCTCGGAGAGCTGGAGCGAGCGCCGCGTCTCGATCGAGATCGCCGTAAACGGGGCATGCAGTCGATCTGCCAGCCGCTTGGTGTAACGCACGAGCCCGGCTGCGCGCGGATCCTCGCTGACGCAAACGAGGATGCGCTCGCCCGCGGCCCAGGGACCGGCGATGGCGTTCGCCTGCATGTGGGTGAGAAGCTGCTCGTCGACCCGCTCGGCCGTCCGCCGCAGCGCGAGCTCGCGGAGCGCGGTCAGATTGCCTGGCGAGAAATAATGCTCCAGCGCGCGCTCGGCCTGCTTGGGAACGTAGACCTTGCCCTCGCGCAGGCGCTGGATCAGATCGTCGGGGGTGAGGTCGATCAGCTCGATCGCATCGGCGCGATCGAAGATCGAATCCGGCACGGTCTCGCGCACTCGCACATGGGTGATCTGGGCAACGACGTCGTTCAGGCTCTCGATGTGCTGGATGTTGACGGCGGTATAGACGTCGATGCCGTGGGAGAGCAGCTCCTCGACGTCGAGATAGCGTTTGGGATGACGGCTTCCGGCCGCGTTGGTGTGGGCGAGTTCGTCGACCAGAGCGATCTTCGGCCGCCGCGCGATCACCGCATCGAGGTCCATCTCCTCGACGATCTGGCCGCGATAGTCGAGCCGCTTGCGGGGGACCACTTCGAGCCCTCGCATCAGTGCCTCGGTCTCGGCGCGGCCATGGGTCTCGACGAAGCCGACCACGACGTCGATGCCGGCCTTGCGCCTGGCATGGGCGCTCTGCAGCATCTCGTAGGTCTTGCCGACACCGGGGGCGGCGCCGACGAAGATCTTCAGCTTGCCGCTCGCGCTCTCCTCCCGGCGCGCTGCTTCCAGCAGCGCCTCCGGCGACGGACGTTGTTCGGGATCGCGGCGCTGTTGAACCATCAGGCCAATATAGTCACCCTGAAATCCCCAGCCTAGAGCGCTACTTCGCGGAGGCACGATCCAGCGCGAGATTCAGCGCCAGAACGTTAACCCTGGGTTCGCCGAGCACGCCGAGCAGGCGGCCCTGGGTGTTGGCGACGACGAGCTGCTTCAGCGAATCCTCCGACATGTTGCGCACCTTGGCAACGCGCGGCACCTGGAATTCGGCCGCTTCGGGCGAAATGTCGGGATCGAGACCGCTCGCCGAGGTCGTGACCAGATCCACCGGCACGGCGGCGTTCGGATTTTCGGCCTTCAGCTTGTCCACATCCTCCTTCAGCCGGTCGGCCAGCGCCTTGCTGGTCGGGCCGAGATTGGAGCCGCCGGAATTGGCGGCGTTGTAGGGAGCGGACACCGTCTTGGTCGAATCATTGGGGTCCGGCGCCAGCGTCGCCGAGGGGCGGCCATGGAAATATTTGTCGTCCTTGAACTCCTGGCCGATCAGGGTAGAGCCGATCACCTTGCCGTCCTTCTCGATCAGGCTGCCTTGCGCCTTGGCGGGAAAGATCGCGCCGGCGATACCGGTCATGGCGAGCGGGTAGGCCAGGCCCGTGATGGCGGTGAGCACCAGCAACAGGACGATGGCGGGGCGGATTTCTCTGAGCATGTTGGGTCTCCAATTCTTCGTCGCGACGCGAGGCGCGCGTTGCGCCCCCGCGACGACGGTTAGGCCAGGTGCAAGGCAACAACAACGAGGTCAATCGCCTTGATGCCGATGAAGGGAATGACGATACCGCCAAGGCCGTAGATCAAGAGGTTACGCCGAAGCAGCGCCCCTGCACCCACCGCACGATAGGCAACGCCCTTCAGCGCCAGCGGGATCAAGCCGACGATGATGAGCGCGTTGAAGATGATCGCCGACAGAATAGCGCTCTGTGGGCTCGACAGGTTCATGACGTTGAGCACGTTCAGCTGCGGGTAGAACGCCAGGAACATCGCCGGGATGATCGCAAAGTATTTTGCGACGTCGTTGGCGATCGAGAACGTCGTCAGCGCGCCGCGCGTCATCAACAGCTGCTTCCCGATCTCGACCACCTCGATCAGCTTGGTCGGGTTGGAGTCGAGGTCGACCATGTTGCCGGCCTCGCGGGCGGCCTGGGTGCCGGTGTTCATGGCGACGCCGACATCGGCCTGCGCGAGCGCCGGCGCGTCGTTCGTGCCGTCGCCGCACATCGCCACCAGCTTGCCCTTGGCCTGCTCGTCACGGATCAGCTTCAGCTTGTCCTCGGGCGTTGCCTGCGCCAGGAAGTCATCGACACCGGCTTCCGCTGCGATCGCAGCCGCAGTCATCGGATTGTCGCCGGTGATCATGACGGTGCGGATGCCCATGCGACGCAGTTCGGCAAAGCGCTCGCGGATGCCGCCCTTGACGATGTCCTTGAGCTGGATGACGCCGAGCAGCCTGCCGTCTTTGGCGACCGCCAGCGGCGTGCCGCCGGCCTTGGCGATCTCATCGGAAATTGCCTGAATCTCCCGCGCCATGTCGGAATTCGGTGAGGGTTGAATAGCGCGTACGGCGTTTCCCGTGGCGACCGCCTGCGCGGCACCGCCGCCGATGTAGTTCAGGATGGCATCGACCGCACCCTTGCGCACGGATGACCCGCCGGCATCGACGCCGCTCATGCGGGTCTGCGCCGTGAACGGAACGAACGTCGCGCCCAATTCTCCCATGTCGCGGCCGCGGATGCCGTATTTTTCCTTCGCGAGCACGACGATGGACCGTCCTTCCGGGGTTTCGTCGGCAAGCGAGGCGAGCTGAGCGGCGTCCGCCAGCTCCTGCTCGGTCACACCGCGAACGGGGCGGAACGCCGTCGCCTGGCGGTTGCCGAGCGTGATGGTGCCGGTCTTGTCGAGCAGCAGCGTATCGACGTCGCCGGCGGCTTCGACCGCGCGGCCGGACATCGCCAGCACGTTGAAGCGCACCAGGCGATCCATGCCGGCGATGCCGATCGCCGACAGCAGCGCGCCGATGGTGGTCGGAATGAGCGTCACGAACAGCGCGACCAGAACGATCACCGAGATCGAACCGCCGGCATAGGCCGCGTAGCTCGGAATGGTGACGGTGGCGAACACGAAGATGATGGTGAGGCCGGCGAGCAGGATGTTGAGCGCGATCTCGTTCGGCGTCTTCGCCCGCTCAGCGCCCTCGACCAGCCTGATCATGCGGTCGATGAAGGTCGAGCCCTGCGCAGCCGTGATGCGAACGCGGATCCAGTCGGACAGCACCTGGGTGCCGCCGGTCACCGCCGAGCGGTCGCCGCCGGATTCGCGGATCACGGGTGCGGATTCACCCGTGATGGCGGCTTCGTTGACGGAAGCAACGCCCTCGATCACCTCGCCGTCGGACGGAATGGTATCCCCGGCCTCGACCAGCACGATGTCGCCAACCTTCAGGCTCGTGCCGGGCACGAGCTTGAAATCCCGGCCGGTGCCGGTCAGAAGCTTGGCCTGGCTTTCAGTGCGGGTCTTGCGCAGCGAGTCCGCCTGCGCCTTGCCACGGCCCTCGGCCACCGCTTCGGCGAAGTTGGCGAACAACACGGTGAACCAGAGCCAGAGGATGATCTGGAAAGTGAAGCCGAGATTGGCCCCACCCGTGACGAGGTCGCGCAGGAAAATCACCGTGGTGAGAGCAGCCACGATCTCGACCACGAACATCACGGGGTTCTTGATCATGAGCCGCGGATCGAGCTTGGTGACGGACGCGCGGATCGCGGGCACGACGATCTTGGGGTCGAGCATCGCCGAGACGGACGCGCGCTTTTGCAATTTCATGGTTTCCATGGAGGTCACTCCAGACATCAGAAGACGGTACCGGCGTTCATCGCGAGATGCTCGACGATCGGGCCGAGCGCGAGTGCCGGGAAGAAGGTGAGGCCGCCAATGATCAGGATCACGCCGACGACGAGACCGACGAACAGCCCGCCGGTGGTCGGGAACGTGCCCGTTGACGGCGGGATTGATTTCTTGGCGGCAAGCGAGCCCGCGATCGCCATCGCCGGAACGATCATGAAGAAGCGGCCGACGAACATCGCGCTCGCAAGTGTGAGGTTGTAGAAGAAGGTGTTGCCGGTGAGGCCTGCGAAGGCCGAGCCGTTGTTGCCGGTCGCCGATGTATAGGCATAGAGCACCTCGGTGAAACCGTGCGGGCCGGCATTGGCCATGGAGGCGACGGCCGGCGCATAGACCACGCCGACGGCGGTCCAGCCGAGGATCATCAGCGGCAGCACCAGGATCGCCAGCATCGCCATCTTCACCTCGCGCGCCTCGATCTTCTTGCCGACATATTCGGGGGTGCGGCCGACCATCAGGCCGGCCACGAAGATCGCGAGAATGACGAACAGCAGCATGCCGTACATGCCCGCGCCGACGCCGCCGACGACGATCTCGCCGAGTTCGATGTTGATCAGCGGGATCATGCCGCCGAGCGCGGTAAAGCTGTCATGCATGGCGTTGACCGCACCGCAGGAGGCGGCCGTGGTGATCACGGCGAACAATGAGGACGCGACGATGCCGAAGCGGACTTCCTTGCCCTCCATGTTGCCGCCGGCGAGGCCGAGCGCCTGGAGCGTCGAGGTCCCGTTCGCTTCCGCCCAGTAGGTGACGGCCACGCCGGCGACGAACAGCACGCCCATCACGGCCAGGATCGCCCAGCCCTGGCGCTGGTTACCGACCATGCGGCCGAACACGTTGGTCAGCGCCGCACCCAGCGCGAAGATCGACAGCATCTGTACGAAGTTCGACAGCGCGGTCGGATTCTCGAAGGGGTGCGCGGCGTTGGCATTGAAGAAGCCACCGCCATTGGTGCCCAGCATCTTGATCGCGACTTGCGAGGCGACGGGGCCGACCGCGATGGTCTGCTTGGCGCCCTCGAGCGTGGTGGCCTCGACATAGTCTCCGAGCGTCTGCGGCATGCCTTGCGAGACCAGGAACAGCGTGTAGACGACACAGATCGGCAGCAGCACGTAGAGCGTGCATCGGGTGACGTCCACCCAGAAATTTCCGACCGTGCGCACCGACGCCCGCGCGAAGCCGCGGATCAGTGCAACGGCAAGCGCAATGCCCGTCGCCGCCGACAGGAAATTCTGATGTGTCAGGCCGACCATCTGCACCAGATAAGACAGCGTGCTTTCACCACCGTAATTCTGCCAGTTGGTGTTCGTGATGAAGGAGATCGCGGTGTTGAATGAGAGATCTTCCGCCACAGCGACCTGCCCGGCCGGATTGAAAGGCAGCAGCGCCTGCAAGCGCATCACGCCGTAGATGATGAGGAAGCCGCCGACATGGAACAACAGCATGGAAACCGTATAGGTCAGCCAATGCTGCTCGCGCTTCTCGTCGACGCCTGAGATCCAGTAGATGCCGGCCTCGATGGGACGCAGCACCGGCGAGAGGAACGTCTTTTCGCCATTGAACACGCGCGTCATGTACCAGCCGAGCGGCTTGGCGAGCGCGACGATGATCGCACAATAGAGAATGATCTGGAGCCAACCGATCATGGTCATGGAATCAACCCTTCAGGCTCGGTGTCCGGCGCAACAGCGGCAGCAGCACCACAAGCAGGCAGCCGACGAGCGCAACGTCCGCCAGCAGCAGTTCGACAAGCAGCAGCACGGCTCAGAATCGTTCTGGCCGCAGCAACGCATAGGTGAGGTAGATCAGGAGGCCGAACGAGACGGCACCGGCGAGCGCATAGTCGAAGATCATGGTGCGCTCCTTCACAACCGCTCGCAGGCGTAAGTGTAGCCAATCGCCAGCGCGAAGAACGCCGCAGCCAGCGCCAGCATGAGAATGTCCATCATGGGATGCTCCTCGTTGCGTCCCTATGCCGGGGGCAACTCTTTCTCGTGGACCCGGCGGCATCGACGAAAAGCGAAACCCGACGCATTTCCGTTAGCCAGACGGGACTCTTGACTGTGCTGAAGTGACACCACGAGCATATGTTTTCGAGACGAGGGTTCTGGCGAAGTTATAGGAATCTCATAAAGGGCCGGGCGGCAGGTGCGATCGAAACAAGTCGGCGCGCCCACCCCCGCTGTACTCCCGGACAAGCGAAGCGCAGATCCGGGATCCATAACCCCAGGGAGGAGTTTGGCGATGACTCGCGGTCATCGATTTCACTCCGCAACGTCCCCCGGGGGTTATGGATCCCGCCTTCGCGGGGATGACGGCGGAGGGGTTGGCAACAGGATCGTGCTCCTCACCGAATCCCACCTTTATGAAATTCCTATATCTCCCAGCCTCGCTCCATCTCGTTTTCCAATGCCCCTCCCGCCATCCTGAAGAGGCCGGCCGACTGACCGACGCCACTTCCAGGAGGCCTGACATGACCGTCGCTTTCCGACCTTACGATTCCCCCTCCCTCAGCGACCGCCTGCGCAATGCGCAAGGCATGACCGGTCCGCTGATGCGCGAAATCATGGACAAGGCCTGCCGGCGAATCCCCTCGCTCCGTCAAAGCGAGCGCACCGCCCGCCTGACCCAGCTGATCGATGCAGAGGCCTGGACCGATGCCGCCTTGGCATTGATGGAGCTCGAGCTGCCGCTGTGGCACGTCCGCCGCATCGCCTATGACGAAGGCGAATGGCACTGCGCGCTGTCGCGTGAACGCGAACTGCCGGATTGGCTCGATGCCGCGGTCGAGGGATGCCACGGCGACCTCGCGATCGCGCTGCTGTCGGCGTTCGTGGAGGTCCAGGCACTGGCCGTCGAAACCTCGCGGCCGAGCGTTCCCAGCGTGCGTCCTGCCCCGGATGCGCTCTATGAGCCGGTGGCCTGCGAGAATATCGGCTGAGCTGATCGCGAGCTTGTGGGCGATGCCCGGCCGAACTCGCGCGGCGCGCTGAAGCGGCCGGCGCGGATTCAATCATGGACCGCGCCTTTATGGCGCTCCTATATGACAGCAGCCTCGCCCATCTCGCAATCCTACGCCGCGATGCCCATCATGGAAGCCAGATTGGAGCGACCGTCTCGTCGCTCCGCGGATAAGGACTTCCGACATGTCGATGCTGACACAGGGCTTTGAGCGATCCCTCAACTGGGCCGAACGCCCGGCCCGAATCTCCATGGAGCGCAAGGCCCGGCTCAAGCGCGTCGCCTTGCGCATGCTTGCGGTGCTCACGATGGGCAGCGTGCTGACTGCCCTGATCGCGCTGAAGACCGCGATCTATATCTGGCACCTTCACGCCTGAGCGCTGTTATGACCTTGCAAATGTGTGAGGATGCCGCCATGGCCGCGATTGCTCTTCAAGCCGCACATCGCCAGCCCCGCCAGCGGCCTGTTGCGGAGGTCAAGCCGCTGGATCCCGACGTGCTCAGCGCCGCCATTCCCGCCTTCTTCATCGGCCGCAACACGGCTGGCCTCTGGGTCGCGCGCGAGGCGCGCGGCCGCATCGGCGGCCTGTTTCTGTTCAAGAGATCGGCCGTCGATTTCGCCAACCGCCAGAGCGCGCCGGCGCGCTGCGCACTGGTGTTTCCCACCGAGACCTTCGAGCTCGACCTCGAGAACCGCGGCAATCCGCTGATCAGTCTGGCAGCGCAGGCCAGGAGGCTCGTGGCACGCCTCGCCGCGAGGTAGTCGGCATGATCGAGCTCAAGATTGCCATCCTGGTGGCGTTGATGGGCGCATTGTTGCTCGGCGTGCGGCTTACGGCGGCACCCACTTCGGACAGCTAGAATGCCGTTTCTCAAAGGACATCTCGAGCACGCGGTCACCACGACCATCCTGACCATGACGCTGAGCCTGATCTGGGGAGCGGTCCTGACGATCGTGATCACGCTCGCCGCGCGCGGCCTCGGGGTCTAGGTCTCCCCGATCGCTCCCGCGCGATCGACCGCGAATTGATCACCGCTGCCCAGGAGGCGAGCAACCGGGCACGCACGGCGATTGCGATGCCTGGATAGGCCGGCCCGCCCCTTGCGGAAAACGTCCGGGCGATCTGGCGCAGTTTTGCGGAACCGTGCTAGATCGGCTGCATGAGCATGAGCAGCGTGAACGTCGTCGCCCACCCCCTGGTCCAGCACAAGCTTTCCCTGATGCGGGAGAAGGACCGCTCGACCAAGAGCTTTCGCGAGATCCTGAACGAGATCGGGATGCTGCTCGGCTACGAGGTGACGCGCGATCTGCCGCTCGAGCTGGTCGAGATCGAGACGCCGATCTCGCCGATGCGGGCGCCGAAGATTGCCGGCAAGAAGCTCACGCTGGCGCCGATCCTGCGCGCCGGCGTCGGCTTCCTCGACGGCATGCTGGCGCTGATGCCTTCGGCCCGCATCGCCCATATCGGGCTCTACCGGGACCCCGAGACGTTGCAGGCCGTGGAATATTACTTCAAGGCCCCGCAGGACCTGTCCGACCGTACCGTGATCCTGATGGACCCGATGCTGGCAACCGGCAATTCAGCCTGCGCCGGCGCCTCCCTGCTCAAGGACCGCGGCGCCCGCGACATCCGCTTCGTCTGCCTTTTGGCGGCGCCCGAAGGCATCGCGCAGTTTCAGAGCGAGCATCCCGATGTGCCGATCTGGACCGCCGCGATCGATGAGCGGCTCAACGATCACGGCTACATCGTGCCGGGTCTTGGCGACGCCGGCGACCGGATGTTCGGCACCAAGTAGACAGGTTTGCGCGATCCGGCTACTCCGGTTGCCATGCACGCCGACGATGTTTCATTGCAATCGCTGATTGGATCGGAGAGCCCCACCGATCCCGTTCTCGTGTTCGACGGCAGGCCCGTCTCGCGCGCGGAGTTTTCGCGAAAGGTCGGGCAGACCACGGCGTGGCTTGCGGCGCAGGGGATCGGCAAGGGCGACGTCGTCGCGGTCTGGCTGGTCAACCGGGTCGAATGGATCGCGCTGCTGTTTGCCGCCGCCCGGTTGGGTGCGATCGTCGCCGCCGTCAACACGCGCTACCGCAGCGCGGAGGTGGCACATCTCCTGAAGTGGTCCGGCGCCAAGCTGCTGGTGGTCGAGGCGGCATTCCGCTCGATCGATTTCGCGTCCATCCTCGCCGGCATCGGCAAGGACGAAGTGCCCGCTCTGCAAAAGCTCGCGGTGGTTGGCGCGGATGCGATCCCCGCGCAATGGCCCTGCGTGCGCTTCGATGCCTTCGAAAAGCCCTACCCGCCGGCCCCAACCCAGGATGATATCGACCTGCCCGTGCTGCTCTACACGACGTCGGGCACCACCAAAGGACCAAAACTGGTCGCGCATTCGCAGCGGACGCTGGCGAGCCACGCCAGAGCCGTGGCCGGAGCGCTACAGCTCTCACAGCAGCGTCACTCGCTGTTGGCGATGCTGCCGTTCTGCGGCACTTTTGGCATGACGAGTCTGCTCGGTTTCATCGCTAGCGGTGCAACCGTCCACGTGCTTGACGCCTTCGAGGCGACGCCGGCGCTGAAGATCCTCAGCGAGCGCAAGATCACGCATTCCTTCGGCTCCGACGAGATGTTTCGCCGTATCCTTGCGCTGACCGACGTGCCACGGCCGTTCCCGCAGCTCGAAGTCTGTGGCTTTGCCGCGTTCCAGCCCGGCTGGCGTGAGCTGGCCGCAGAGGCCGAGTCGCGCGGCCTGCCGCTGTTCGGTCTCTACGGCTCCAGCGAGGTGCAGGCGCTGTTCTCGATCGCCCGCCCCGGCGACGCCTTCGCCGACCGCATCGAGGGCGGCGGTTGGCCGATGTCGCCAGACGCAAAGGTCCGCGTGCGCGACACCGAGACCGGCGCGCTTGCCGCGCCCGGCGTCTCCGGCGAAATCGAGATCAGCGCGCCGTCGCGCTTTCTCGGCTATTTCAACAACCCGGATGCGACGCGCGATGCGATCACCACCGACGGCTTCTTCCGCACCGGCGATATCGGCCGTATCCGCGGTGGCGCCTTCGTTTACGAAACCCGCGCCGGCGACGCCATGCGGCTCGGCGGCTTCCTGGTTGCGCCCGGCGAGATCGAGGATGAACTCAAATCATGCGACGGCGTCACCGATGCCCAGGTCGTCGCGGTCGATCTGAAGGGCCAGGCCCGCTGCGTCGCTTTCGTGATCCCGGCGAAAACTTCGCCGCAGCAGGATGTGCTGACGGCACGGCTGCGCGAGCGGATCGCCGGCTACAAGGTTCCGGCACGGATCTATGTCGTGGACTCCTTCCCGGTCACCGACAGCGCCAACGGCGTCAAGATCCAGCGCGCAAAGCTCCGCGCCATGGCGATGGAGCGGATCGCCGCCGAATAGGCCTCTCCTATTTCAGATAGCTCGCGAGATTCATGCTGAGAATCTTGGACATCGCCGAATAGGACGCGGTGAGCTGCGCCTGATAGGTCGAGAGCTGCGCGGTGATGGCGGCGACGTCGACGCCGGTGAGATCGTTCGACAGGCTCTCCGCGTAGCTCTTGTAGTCGGTCTGGCGCGCGCTCGCCGTCTCGATCGAGGACGCCGAGCTGGAAAGCCTTGCCTGCACCGCCGCGGTATCGTCGAGCGCCGTGCCGGCGAGATCGAGCGCGCTGGAGATGTCCGAGGACGACAGCGAGGTGCTGTTGGCCACGAACTTCAGCACCCGCATCACCTCCTCGAACGCAGAGTTGTCGGCAGTGACGCCATACGAGACAGTGTTGTCGTTGGCGACGCGCACCGAGGCGATCTCGTCGTCGCCCTGATAGTAGCTGGTATCTGCCGAGGTCGTGGAGCCCGTGCCCGACGAGAAGTTGGTCAGGTCGACCGGCGCCGTGTCGGTCTTGCCGCCGGCAAAGACATACTGGCCGTCATATTGCGTGTTCATCAGCGAGCCCATTTCCTGAAGCATCTGCTGGGCGGAGGAGATCACCGAGGTCGTCTCGGTCGAGCTTCCGGTCGAGGCGGCGCTGAGCTGGGAGCGGAGCTGGGTGATGATGTCGGTCATCGAGCCGACGGCAGAATACATCACCTGGACCTTGCTGTCGGCGAGCGTCGCCGCATCGATATAGGACTGCGCGCGCGTCACCGAGACCTGGAGATTCACGACATGCTGCGCGTTCGAGCCGTAGCCGCCGAAATCGGTCGAGACGACGCCCGAGGATTCCTGGACCTGCTCGTTGGCCATGACCGATTCCACGCGCATCGCGTCGGCGATCATCTTGCTCGACTGGGCGAAGGTGGCGATCCGCATCGCGACCATGGGCCGGCTCCCCGCCTTACGACGACTGCACGGCGGTGATGAGCGCCGAGTACATCGAGTTGATCGCCGAGATCAGCGCGGAGGCCGCCGAATACTGGTTCTGGAGCGTGCTCAGATTGGCCGATTCCTCGTCGAGGTTGACGCCCGACTGCGACGACAGCGAGCTCGCATAGGTCGATTGCGCGGTCTCCCTGGCGGTGTAATTGGTCGTCGCCTGCGAGGATTTGCTCGCGACGTCCGCCACGATGGCGGAGGCGTAGTCGGCGAACGACCCCGTGGTGGCTGCGAGCCCGCCGGTGGACGAAAACGTCCGGGACGCCGTCAATGCGCTGTAGAACGAATTGACCACCGTCGCCGACCCCGACGTCAGCACGCTGCTGCCGACCGTGAGGCTCGACGAGGAGTCCAGCGTGGCGAGCTGCAGCTCGTTGGTGCCTGACAGGATGCTGCTGTTGACCGCGATATCCGACGCGCTGGTTCCGGTCACGAGGTCGTTGAGGCCGAAATAGTTCGAAAATCCTTCGCTCGAACTTCCAACCGAGCTCGTCATCTCGTTGATGGCGACGCCATTGCCCGAGCCAGTCGCGGTGATCGAGAGATGACCATCGGAATCGATCGACGCCGACATCCCGGAAATGCCGTTGATGGCAGTGACGAGATCGCCAACCGTCGAATAGGACGACAGGTCGAGATCGCTGTAGGAGACGAGGTTGCCGCTCTGGTCGGTGACGGCAAGGCGTACCGTGCCGGTGGCCGATAGCGCCGTGCTGCTGGTGACGCTGGTCGTCCCGGTCAGGGTTGTCGGCGCCGGCACCGAGGAGGCGCTGTTCGAGACGGTGTTGACCGCGGAGGCGAGTTGCGTCGCGAGCTGATCGAGCTGGGACTGTGCCGCCGGCAGGGTCTTGTCTCGGAGCGTGATCAGCCCGCCGATGCTCCCGCCAGTGATCTGCGAGGTGACGTCGACGCCGTTCACCGTGATCGCGCTGAAGCCGCTCGACGACGAGCCGGTCGTATAGGTCGTCGACGACGACACATTGGCAGCCGCCGTATAGCTGATCTCGTGCGCGGAACTGTCGACCAGCGCCTGCCCGGTCGTGGTGTAGACTTGGAGATCGCCGTTCGACGCGGTGTAGTAGCTGATGTTCATCTTGGAGGCGACGTCCTGCAGCGCGGTGTTGCGCTGGTCCTCCAGGTCGGCCGTCGACTGGCCGGCCGCCGCCGTCTGCTTGATCTCGGCGTTCAGGTCCGCGATGCTCTGCAAGTCCGTGTTGACGTCGTCGATCGAGGACGCGATGTCCTGGTCGGCATTGGCGCGGAGCTTCTGGATCCCGCTCGATGTGTCCCGCAATTGACTCGTGACATCGTCGAGCGCGCTGACGACGTTGGATTGCAGCGAGGCGCTGCTCGGCGTGCTCGCCAGCGACGACAGCGCCGATTCCAGTGAAGCGATGCTGTTCGCGAGGGAGGTTCCGGTCGACGAGCTGTCGGTGCTGCTGGTCGAGCCATAGAGCTTCTCCAGCGAGGTCAGGTAGGTGTTGGTCGTGTCGGCCGAGCCGAGATCGGAATCGGCACTGACCAGCGACTTCAGCAGCAGCTTGTCGACCGTCGAGGTGATGCCCGTCACCGTTACGCCGGTGCCTACGCCGTTGGTGACGCTGCTCGACTGGTTCGCGGTCTTCTTGGTATAGCCCGTCGTGTCCGCGTTCGAGATGTTCGACGACGTCACGCTGATCTGCACCGACGTGGACGACAGGCCGCTGAAGGCGATCGATCGTGCGATATCGAGCGACACGGCTTGCCTCCCCTGTTCGTCAGGCGCTGCGGCTGGTGCCGCTGGAGACGGCACGCGCGGCAACGCGGCCGGAGGCGCCATAGGGCGACACCGCGGCGATCTGCTCGCGGATCGCCTGCATGACCGCCTCGATCCGGCGGTTGCTGGCCTCGATCGCCGCGCGCAGGCGAACGAGGTTCTCGTCCATCGCCGCGCGCAGTTTCAGGATCCGGTCCAGGAGCTGCTCGCGCAGGATCCGGTCCCGCACGCTCAGGGTGTTCGTGCCGCCCGCGCATTCGGCGACGGTCCGCTCGAAAATCTCGGCCAGGCGGTTCTTCTCGTCGACCTGCTTGAGGCGCGAGGCCGGCAGGCCCTTGGCAAGTTCGGCGTTCTCCTCAGCGACCAGCGCGATCAGGACGTCGATCAGTCCGATCAGCGACTTGATCCGTGCATCGCCGTTTGCAGCACCGGCTCTGGTGGCTTGGCTATTGGCTTGGGCTACACTCATGGTCATCGCCTTCTTCTAACTATGCCGTTTGCCGCGATGGACTTGCGCGTTGCGCAAGTAAGCGCCGATCGCGGTCGTCCTGACGCTCGCCCGTCTCATCTCGCCCTCGACTTCTGCGCATTCCTTCAACAGTCCGCGGCGCGTCGTTTCGAGATCGTCGAGCAGCGCAACGAGCTGCTTGTGGTCGGTTTCCTCGACGGCTCCGGCCCGTGCCACCAGCCGTCGCAGCCGGCGCAACAGCGCCTCTCCGGCGGCCTTGGCCTCCTCGCTGCGCATCGCTCACCTCATCGCCGAGATCAGGGTGTCGTACATCTTGTTGACGGTGGAGATGACCTGCGACGCGGCCGAATAGGCCTGCTGCGCCGAGATCATGCTGGAGAACTGGCTTGAGGTGTCGGTGGTGGAGGATTCCAGCTCGCTGCCGTAGATCGTGCCGGCGCCGTTCTCGCCGGAGGCCTGCAGCGAGGCATTGCCCGATGCCACCGTCGCGGAATAGAGGCCGTCGCTGGCGGCGGACAGTCCGGTGGGATCGGCAAAGGTCGCCACCGCGATCTTGTAGATCGCGATGGTCTGGCCGTTGGAATAGGTGGCGTCGACGATGCCGTTCTTGCCGATCGAGATGCTGGACAGCTTGCCGTAGGACAGGCCGTCGGACGAGATGCTGGTGACGTTGACGGTCGGCGTCGTCTCGCCCGAGGCGTATTGCGTCAAGCCGTCGGTGCCTCCGGCCGTGCCGAGATTCATCGTGATCGTGCTGTCGGCCGCACCGTCGGTCCAGCCCGTGACCGAGACGGTCGCAGGGCTCGGACTGGTGCTGGCGAGCGAGCCGTCGCTGTTGAAGGTGATATCGACCGTGCCCGAAGCCGTGCCGGTCGCGGTCGTGGTGTCCGAAGTCGAGGTCGGGTCGGCGAAGCTTGCGCTCCAGGTGTTGGTCCCGGTCTTGGTCCAGGTCACCTGCATCGAATTCGCTGCACCGAGCGAGTCGTATACGGTCATCGAGCTGGTATAGGTGTCGCCGGTCGCGGCATCCGACGGCAGGTTCGCCGCGATCGTCGTCTTGGTGGTGGCGCTGCCACTGGTCGAAGCGACCTCGGTGTTGATGGCTTCGAGATTGCTCGCCGATTCATTGCCGACGACGTTGCCGTCCGCATCGGTGCGCCAGCCCTCGAGGTAGCTGCCGTTGTTCTCGAGGTAGCCTGCGTTGTCGGTCGAGAAGGCGCCATTGCGGGTGTAGTAGACGGTTCCGCCCGACGTGGCGCTGGTCACGACGAAGAAGCCCGAGCCCTGGATCGCGACGTCAGTGGCGTTGGAGGTCGAGGCCAGCAGGCCCTGCTGGGTGATGTTGGCCCGGCCCGAGACGGTGACGCCGCCCGAGGCGTAGGACGTCGTATTGCTCGATGCGGTGACGAGATCGTCGAACATCGCCGACGTCGTCTTATAGCCCGTCGTGGAGGAGTTGGCGATGTTGTCGCTGATCATCGACAGCGACTGGCTCTGCGCACTGAGCGCGGAGATCGCCGAGGAAAGTGCACCGGTGAGACTCATGATGAAACTCCGAGAAGATCAGGACGTTGGATCAGGACGTGACGCCGATGATGTCGGCAGCGCTGACGGAGACGCCGTTCACGGTCAGCGAGGGCGTGGACGTCGAGGTGTCGATGCCGGTCACGGTTCCGGTGACGGTCGTGTAGTTGAGGACCGAGTTGCCGGCGGAATCCGTCGCGGTCACCGAGATGGTGTACTGGCCGCCGTCGGAAAGCTGGGTGCCGCTGGAATTCTTGCCGTCCCAGGTGAAGCTGTTGGACCCGGCATTGCCGGTGCCGGTGCCGGTGTAGACGGTGTTGCCCGAGGAGTCCTTGACGGTAATGGAGACATCGGAGGCGGCCGACGACAACGAGTAACCGAACGTCGCCGAACCGTTCGTCAGCGTCGACGTGTCGGTCTTCGCCTCGACGGTGTGACCGATATAGTTGACCGAATTGAGCGTCACGAGGCTCGAGAACGAGCTAGAGAGCGAACTCAGATTCGAGTTGATCGACTGCTGCTGGCTGAAATTCGCGTAAGAGGTGAGCTGATTGATGAAGTCGGTGGTCGAGGTCGCGTTCAGCGGATCCTGGTTCTGAAGCTCGCTGACCAGCAGACTGAGAAAGTCGCTAGATGTCAGCGTCGAACTGGACGACGTGCTCGACGAGGACGACGTCGTCGTGGTCGACGTCGTTGCAGAACTCGTTGCGGAAACTGTCATCAGGAACTCCGGCTTTCCCGCGCAGCCGGCGACAGCGATGTCGGTCAGCGCGCTTGAAATCTGTGTGCTGATGAAACGCGTGGGCGCGCGGATTCAGGCGCGGATTCGCCGCTGCAAAGATCGCTTTCGATAAGGCAGAATCTGCCGGGTGGAAGCGCGTGCAGCGCTTCCACTACGTCATGGCCGGGCCAAACACTTGTCCCGGCCATCCGCGGGATGCTCGCAATCTCAAGAACGTGGATGCCCGGGACAAGCCCGGGCGTGACGATCTCCTGGAGCAGGTGGGGATGCGAAGAATCAGAAGAGCCGTTCAGCTCTCCGCCGTCTCGCCCTCGGTGCGCGGCTCGGCCGTATCGCTCTTCATCTTCGCCGCCGCGGCGGCGATGCGGTCGACAAGGCCCGCTGGTGCCCGGACCGGGGGAGCGGCAAGCGCGCGGCGCAAGACCCGCATCTCTTCCAGCGAGGCCTGAGCGGCCGAGGAATGCTTCAGCAGCTCTTCGGCAGGCAAGCGTCGATCGTCGGGCCAGCGCGAGAGATCCTCGCCCAGCTGGTCGATCAGTTCCTCAAACTCGGTGACGTCCATCGCCCGCCGATCCCGCCTCGGTCAGGCCCGTCATAAAGCATCGCAGCTGCGGCGGAAACCGATTTCCGGCGGCTCCGCGCGCCAAAACTGCCCGGACCACCACGGAAAGTGGCCCAAACTTCCGGACAGAGGATCGCCGGGACGATTGCGCGGCCCGGATGCGAACGCCTCTCAGCCCGTACGGGTCGAATCGGCCGGCGCAGGTTTGGCGCCGCGAACCGTCGCATCGACGTGCTCCCAGGCCTCCCGCAACTCGGTCACGGCAGCGATGATCCGCCGAAAACTCTCGCGCGCATGCGGCCGGCCGAACGCCTTGTGGCTCGCCACGATCAGGATGTTGTAGGTCTGGAACAACCGCTCGGCCACCGCCCCGCCCCTGGCGAAGTCGAGATTGTGGCTGAGTCCGCGCAGTATCGCGGTCGCCTTCAGCAGGAGGTCGTGCGCCTCCTCGAAGCGCCGCGCTTCCTGCGCGGCCAGCGACTTCTGGAGGAAGGTAATCGCTCCAGCCAGCAGCATCGAGACCGCCTTCAGTGGCGGCACACTGGTGGCCGCGCCCCGATAGGCCTGATTGGCCATGTACGCCATCGGATTATGCATCATCAACTACTCGAGCTGGAGTTAAGCAGGGCCTTGAGATAGGTGAGCGTGTTGTTCGCGCTCGTGATCGCAGCCTGGTAATTCGCGTATTGGGTCTGGAGTTGCGTCTGGTAGGCGGACGCGGCGCTTTCGATGTCATCGACCTTCTGCTGAAGTTCGGTGTCGCGATCGGTCAGGTTCGTGATCAGCGTCTGCAGTGAGCCGGTGCTCGACGAATAGGTCTTGGACAGCTGATAGAGCTGCGTGGCGATGCCGGAGGTCGAGGTCACCGTGATCGACTGCGACGTCGATCCCGAATAGGAGAAGGCCATGCCTGCATAGGCCGTTCCGGCCGCACCGATGATCGTGGTGCCGCTCACCGTGAACAGCGAGGAATCGCCGCTGACCGAGGCCGAGGTGAGGTTTCCGGACGAATCCACTGCGAGGTCGAGTGTGAAGGATTGCGGCGAGGTGCCGGTGTTGACGACGCTGAGCTGGCTCGACGATGTCTTGGTCTGCGCCGACAGCAGCGTGGTGACGCCGCTCAAGTTCGTGCTGAGGACGTTCGAGAGCGTCGAGGTGTCGAGCTCGAGCTCGTTCTTCTCGTTGAAGGACAGGCCGAGGTCCGCCATGGTGAGGCCACCCACGGTGCTGTTGAGCGCGTTCTGAAGCGAATCCATGATGTCGCGCATCGTGCCGTCGCCGAACAGCACCGCGCTCGAATCCGCGGTGCCGTCCGAAGCCGTCGCTTGCTGCGCGATCACCGCATCGCGGAACGTGTTGTAGTTGGTGACGAGGTTCTCGACCGCCGTCTCGATCTGGCTGGTGTCGGGCTCGATGCTGATGCTGAGCGATGTCCCGCTGGGCGTCGCCTGGAGCAGGTTGAAGGTCACGCCTGTCAGCACGTCGGTGATGTCGTTGGTATCTCGCGTCATCGAGATGCCGTCGAGGGAAAATTCCGCCGCCTGCGAGGTCTGCAGCACGTCGGCAAAGGCGCCCGTGCTGTCGGTCAGGCCGAGCTCGTTCAGGATGTCATCGCCGGATGTGCTGGAATAGCTGATGTCGGCGGCATCCTCGGTGCCCGACAGCACCATCTCGTACGACCCGCTCGACACCTGGACGATCGAGGCCTGCACATTGGTGGTCGAGGTCTGGGCGTTGATGGCGTCGACGACGTCCTGCAGCGACATCGTGCTGGTTACGCTGATACTGGCAGTACTGCCGCTGCCGAGGCCAAGCGAGAACGTGCCGGAATAGCCGAGCGCGCTGGTCTCGCTCGACTGCGAAGTGCCAACCACCTTCTGCGCAGTCGCGACCTGGCTGATGGTCAGCGTGTGGTCGCCGGTCGCCGCGCCGTTGCTGACGGACATCGAGAGCGCGGAGGACGCGCTGACGTCGCCGCTCGAACTGATGGTCGCCGAGCGCGTGGCGAAGACGTTGGTGGCGAGCGAATTGACGACGGCCGTCGCGAGCGATGACAGGCCGCTGGAGAGCGTGGAAAGGTCGGTCTGGAGCGTCTGGTAGGCCGAGATCTTGGCCTCGTTGTTGGTGATCGAGGTCGAGATCGTGGTGGCCGCCGTCAGCTTGGCGTTCACCGCCGCCGTGATCAGCGCGCTCCAGTCCACACTGGTCGATGTCGTGGTGCCGGTCGTAGTCACCGACGACGCGCTCGACGTACTCGAGCTGGCGGTCGACGTGCTGCTGGTGCTCGAACTGACTGACGTCACTGTGCTGCCCGATCCTTCCCCGGGTGAACCGGGCCGGCGTCAAGCCGGCCCGGAAATCTCGGCTTGAGCGCTTAGCCGAGCAGCTTGAGCAGGTACTGCGGCATCTGGTTCGCCGCGGATTCCGCCGACACTGCGGCCTGGGTCTTCACCTCGGCCGAGGACAGCGTGGCCTGCTCGGCCGCGATATCGACGTCCTTGATCGCCGAGTTGGCCGATTGCAGGTTCTGGGTCTGGGTCGAGATCGAGTCGGACGAGAAGTTGAAGCGCGATTCCTGCGCGCCGATGCTGGCGCGGGCGGCGGAGACCGTGTCGATCGCGGTATCGAGCACGTCGAGCGCCGAGGCCGCATCCGACAGAGTGCTGACATCGAGCGAGGTCACGCCGAGCGAGGACGACGTCAGGCTCGTCAGCGTGATGGTGATGGTGTCGGAGCCGGACGAGCCGACCAGCACGGAGACGCCCGAGGAGAACACGCTCGATCCATCGAGCAGGCTCTGGCTGGAGTACCGCGTGCCGGTCGCGATCGAATCGATTTCGCTCGTGAGCTGCGAGAATTCCGAGTTGATATAGGCACGGCTGGAATCGGTCGTGGTACCCGAGGCGGACTCGGAAGCCAGCGATTTCATGCGCGCCAGGATGTCCGAGATGTTGGAAGCACCGCCGTCGGCGGTCTGGAGGATCGCGGTGGCCTGCGAGGCGTTGGTCGCGGCCTGCTGCAGCGTGGTGACGTCCGACGAGATGCGGGTCGAGATCGCAAGACCGGCGGCGTCGTCCGATGCCGAGGTGATGCGCGAGCCGCTCGACAGCTTGGCGAGCGCACTGCTCTCCTGCGCCGAATTGATGTTGAGGTAACGGACCGCGGAGTTCGCCGCGGTGTTGGTGGAGATTGCAGGCATTGGAAACTCCTGTGCTGATGGGCATGGCGTGCCGCATCTTTGAAGACGACTGACGACGCGGACCGCAGCCCCGTCCGTTCGCTCAAACGGTGGAGCGCAAGGAGATCAGGCGCGAAACTTTTCGGATGCCGACTTTTATGGTTAGCGATCGGTAAACGCCGTGCGGATGTCGCGTTCGTGCTTGCGCAGCAATTGGCGAAGCTGCTGACGCCCGCGCTTGAGCAGGGACTCCACCGCCGCCACCGTGGTGTCCATCACCTGGGCGATCTCGCCGTTGCTCATGTTCTCGTGGTACGAGAAGATTACCGCGATGCGCTGCTGCTCGGGCAGGCGCTGCATGGCGAGTTCGAGCATGCAGTTCAATTCGTTGCGTTCGATGATCTCGACGGCGCCCGGCTGGCCGTCGGCGACCTCCGGCACTGTCTCGACATTTTCGTTGCGCGGCTTGCGGCGCAGATCGATGCAGCGGTTGGAGATGACGCGGTAGAGCCAGGTCGAGAACTTTGCGCGGCCGCGCTGCCAGCGCCCGCGATGGCTCCAGATCTTGAGCATGGTGTCCTGCACCACGTCTTCGGCGTCCGCGGCATTGCCGACGATGCGCAGCGCGATCGCGTAAGCGCGGTCGATGTGGCGCTCGACCAGCATGCGAAAAGCGACCTCGTCGCCCGTCGCAAGCTTGTCCAGGAGTTCGCTGTCCTCGTCGAAGACGATTTCGGCGGCAACAGGCGTAGAATCCGGCGCCAGCGGCACCGACGGCATCATGGGCGTGATCTCGTCAGCCGGAAGCGTCGTCGCGATCTCGGCCTCGGCGGGAGCCCAGACATCAGCAGCGTAACTCATCCCGCAATCTCCAACCCGCAATGCCGGCGGCGCACATGCCACATGGCTTCCAGGCGTTGAACGCGGCACCAGAACGATCCAGGCGGATAATTTTTGTTATTTTTCAAGATGTTAGCCGGTATCTTTTGCCGAGTGTCGGGCAATAATTGCCGAGGGCGCGATATTCTCGCGCAGCCCATCGGTAATCATCACATCGTCTCGCGCCATGGCGGATCAATCATCCTGGACAGATGTCGTTGGAAGAAAACGCTGACATTACGCGGCACTAGGTGATCAAACGCGACGCGCGCGATGCGCATCAAGAAGCTAATGTTTCCGAGTGTAAATGAACGCGAGACGACTTCTGCACTCGGCAATTTTTTCCGAATCACCTTTTTCGAACCTAACGATTTTTTTGAATCTGTCAGTCGTGACGAATGCGTTTTTGAATCGCGCGAGAATTTTTTCGCGCGTGTGGCGCCTGACATGGTGAACGTGCGCGTTAATTGATCTGATTGGCGGGGATTCTGCACATGACGATCGCAACGGCCGGCGCGCAGCGCCGCGCGCAAATTGTTTCTGCTTGGTCGTTCGATGTTTTCGATACATTTCTGTTGCGCGCCTGCACGGCGCCGGATGGCGTATTTGAAAGGACTTACGAGCTTTCCGACATTTCAAGAACTTGTCCTGATGTTTCTGCGAGTTTCGTTCAGCATCGCATTCAGGCCGAAGCACGCGCGCGGAGAACCGCAAAGGAGAAGCGCGGCACGAGCGAAGTTCACATCGAGGAAATCTATTCCTTCTTTCCATTCAGGCTGTTCGGCCTAGCGCGCAGCCACCTGAACGATCTCGTCGAATCAGAGTTCGCGGCCGAGCTGGAGCTCTGCCGCGCCAATCCGGACATGATCAGGCAATATCTGGACACGAAGCGCGCCGGCCATCGCGTCGGGTTCATCTCCGACACCTATTGGGATTCGGACCGGCTATCGCGGCTGCTGCGGGCGTGCCGCCCCGGACTGACATGGGACTTCCTCTACGCCTCCTGCGACCACGGCAGCGGCAAGAGCGAGTCGCTTTTCGCGAAATACCTGTCCGAGCAGGATATCGACGCCGGCGCCTCCTTTCACGTCGGCGATAACGACAAGGCGGACATCAAGGGCGCAAAGCGCCACGGCATTCGTCCGCGGTATTACCCGCAGGCGACGCTGCAGCTCGCCTCGAAGTTCCAACGCGAGACCGCGCTGTTCGAGCTGTTGTGCACCGGCGCGCCGTCTCGGCTCGATCACGGCGCTCGGACCTTGCGGCGCATGGTCGCCGCCCGCAGCGCCGAGAAATCTCCGGCCTTTCATCTCGGCATGACCGTGCTCGGCCCGGTGATGACGGCGTTCGATGCCTTCATCGCCCGGCGTTGCCAGGAGGTTGCGGGCCCGGGCCGAAAGATCGCCCTCGCCTTCCTCGGCCGCGACGGCTTCTTATCCCACCGGATCTGGCAGGAAACGCACGGCCCCACATCGGCCTATCTCGAGATCAACCGGCGGGTCAGCCTGATCGCGTCGGCCGATACCATGCAGCCGCTCATCGAGCTCCTAGCCAAAATTCTGAAGATCGATGCGCCGACCTTCCGCGACATGATCAAGATCCTGCCGCCCAAGGTCGCCGCCTTCTTCGCCGCGTCACCCAACGGAATCGCAAGCGGACCTGACATCGCCGAGGCCCTTCCCGACCTGATGGACGCGAGCCAGATCGTCGAACTCGCCGCGGCGCTGCGCGCGCGACTGCTGGCCTACCTGCACCACTTGATCCCCGACTTTGACAACTGCACCGATCTCGTCCTCGCCGACCTCGGCTATTCCGGCAGCGTGCAGAAGGCGCTGCGCCGCGTCTTCGATCTCGCAGGCATCAAGATCCGTCTCCACGGCGCGTACCTGGTCTCGCTCGACGACGCGTTCGACGATATCGCCGACCGGGACAGCGCAGCGGGCTTCATCACGGACCTGGTGGTGACGCCGCACATTAAGCGCATGCTGATCCGCAATATCGCATTGCTTGAGCAAATCTGCTGCTCCGCCGACGGCTCGGTCCGTGATTATGACGGCGACAAGGTGTTGCGCGAGATCAATCCGCGCCCAGCCAGCCAGATCGCGCTTGCAGCGGAGATTCAGGCTGGCTGCGTCGCCTTTGCCGGGAGCGCCGAGGAGGTCGCCCTCGACTTCTGTCTCGCTCCTTATGACGCCCCCGATATCGCTGCGCGCTGGTGCACGGCGACACTGGCGCGGTTCCTGCTGCTGCCCGACGAGGATGAGCTGGCGCTGCTCGGCGGATTGAAGCACGACGTCAATCTCGGCACGCACGCGCTGGCGCCGATGATCGACAGCGATTTCATTCGTCGGCAAATCACTGCCCGCGGCTTCTCCGCCGCCTGCGCCTCTGCCGCCCCGCCGATGTGGCTCGCAGGCTGCTTTGCCCGCCTGTCGCCGTCGAACGCCTATCTCTACACGCTGTTCGGAGCCAACCGCCTGCCCGCCGACGTCTTCGAAGAGAGCCCATGTGGCCAGATCCAGATCGGGCTGTTCCGTGCCAATGGCGAAGCGTCGCTGGAGACTGCAACGTCTTATCGCACCGGCCTCGGCGAGCTGCGCCTGCGCATTCCGGTTTCGCGCGCGATGGGCATCGCCATGATCGCGCTGCCGCTGCCGAAATTCGCCGGGGAAGGCCTCCTTCATGGCGTGACCATCCAGCTTGCCGACGACGTCAGCGAGGCCGCCGAGAGCCAGGATGTGATCAGCATCGCGGCCGACAGCCTGGTCTATGCCGGGATCCAGCGCAACGGCACTCATTATCGCACCGAGAGCGACGACGCGTGCCTGCTGATATCAGTCGCCCCGATGACCCAGGACATCGCCATCTACTCCGTCGCGATCACTCCGCTCGGGACCACGGCGAAATAGTGCGCCTGATCGCGCCGCCCCGGCCGTTCAAGTCCAAGGGCTTGGCTGGTGACGCGAGGGGCACGGAATTGACTGACGGGATGCACGCAAACCTTGATGACGTCCTGCAATCCGGCCGTATCAGGTTCGGCCGCGCCCAGCGCAAACGCCTCGACTGGCTGACCGGCCAGTACGGCGCGTCGACGCTGGACGAAAGCGCCGGTGACCGGCGCAGCGGCGTCATCATTCTGAAGGAGCCGCTCAGCGGCGCTGCGGCCGAACTGTTCTACCGCTCGCTCAATCCCGGCTGTGCCGTCGTCATTCCCGGAGGCGAAAATCCCGGCTTCGACTTCCTCAAGTCCAAGCTGACCGAATTCGGCACCGTCGGCCCCTGCGGCGCCGACGGCCCGCACGAGATGTGGTGGGGTGGCATCGGCTGGTCGAAATTCCTCACCGCCGCCGATACCACCACCGTCCGTCCGCGGATCGTTTCATGCTACCCGCGCGGCGGCGACGCGACGGCCGCCTTCGCGCTGCGCCATTCGCTCGAGCGCTTTGATCTCGCCTGTCATATCGAACCGATCGATACCCAGCTCGGCGACCGCCTGCTCTGCTTCGAGAAAGCGGAGTTCCTGCTACGGATGTGGAACAAATATCGCGAGCCGCTGCTGTTCGTCGAAGCCGGTGCCGTGCTGCGGGAAGCGCCGCTGCTGCCGTCTTTCCTCGGCTGCGACGTCGCCCTCCACAAATGGAATCGCTGGGAGATGTCGGCGCGTACGCTCTATCTCGGCCGCACGAGAGCTGCAGAGATGCTGCTGCGCACCTGGCAGCATCTCGCTGCGTCGTACCCTGCGATATGGGAAGGTTATCTGCTCGACCAGGCCTGGAGCCTGACATCGTCGCAAGTCCCGCTCGACACGGTGTGGCTGCCGCGGTCCTATCACGCACTTGCGGGCGATCTCGGCGCGATGCGCGCAACGGTTCTGCACAAGCAGCAGACGACGACGATGGAGCTCGGGCCAGATCCTGCCTTTGCGGGCCTGGTGCGTTCCGCGCGCCGAGCCGGCCGCACCGGCGCGCGCGACGCCTTCATGATCATGACGTCGAAGGCCGAGGCCGGCAAGGGCATCGCCGTGATCCTGCGTGACATCTCGGCCAACGAGCCCGGTGCGGTGGCCGCGACCGTAGAGGCCGTGACCGGCGCCTACGCCGCCGATTGCGGCGGCTATGGCCGCCTCGAGCTGTCGCTCTGCGCCTGGCAGGAGGACGTCGGCGCCGCACGCGAGGCAGCAGCGCAGGCCCGCTACCGCATCCTGGAGATAGAGCCGGGACGGCGCATCGCCAACGACTTCTTCGCACATTGCGCTGCCGACGACGCCGTCACGACCGCCCGCCATCTCTTCCCCTGAGGGACCTCACGCGATGCTCAAGACCATCATCCTGCTCACCGACACCGTGCAACAGCAGCAGCCGCTGGCCAATCTGCTCCGCGAGCACAATCGCGACCTCGCCTTCTGCTCCGCGCTTCGCGCCCAGGACCTTCGCGCCATCGACCCGGATATCCTGAGCGACGCGCGGCTGGTGTCCTTTGCCGCCGACGTCGCAGTGCCCGAAAAGTTCCTGCTCCAGCTCGGCTACGGCGCCTACAAGTTCTACGCCGCGGCCACGCAATATCCGGGTCTGCCCCAGGCGCCCGACGAGAGCGACGAGGCTCCGAACTGCTATTCCGTGATCGCGCAATCGATGATGATCTGGCCAGACTTCAAGAAAGTGGTCGGCCTGGAAACCGTGACGATCCCGGACGGCACCGCGGCCACTGAGCGCGAGCGGCTGGTGTTCACCCGTCTTGCCCATTTGTTCTGGCGGATGTCGATCATGATCGCCGGCGAGGTCACGGATCTCCCGGGAGTCATCGGATCTCCCGAGAGCCAGCGGCCGACGCTGGCGATGATGAACTGAGTTAGCTGGCGGCGTCGCGGAGCTGCGCCGATAGCGCGTCTCGGTGCTCTGGCGCCGCGATCGCGATCATGCGACGTGCGCGCGCGGCAAGACCACAGCCGCGCAGCTCCGCGATACCCCATTCGGTGACGATGGCATCGACATCGGCGCGAGGCGTCGTCACCGTCTCGACACGGGCGACGATCCGGCTCGTGCCGTCCGATGCTGTCGCCGGCAGCGCGATGACGGCACGCCCGCCGGCAGACGCGTTGGCCCCCCGCACGAAGTCGAGCTGCCCGCCGATCGCCCCGATCGCAATGCCATTGAGCGTCTCGGAATTCACGCTCCCGTCCAGTCCGACCTGAAGCGCCGAATTGATCGCGACCAGCCGGTTGATCCGCGCCAGCACGCCCTGACCGTGCGTGTAGGACGTCGGCCGCACCGAAACAGCCTTGTTCTCGTGCACGAAGCCGTACAGCCGTCCTGTGCCGATCACCTGATTGGTGACCGTGATCCCTGCATCGATCCCCTTCTTCGCATTGGTCACGGCACCACGCTCGATCAGATCGACGACGGCATCGTTGATCAGGCCGGAATGAATGCCGAGATCGCGTACATGCGAGAGCAAGGACAGGATCGCGTCCGGAATTCGGCCGACGCCGAACTGAAGCGTACTGCCGTCGGGTATCAGACTCGCCGCATGCGCAGCGATGCGCCGGGAAATGTCGTCGAGCGGCGGTGACGCCAATTCGGCCGGTGCACGGCGGGCCGCCACGCGCATGTGGATCGGAACATCGTCCGGCCATTCCGCTCCGAACGTGAAGGGCGCGTCCGGATTGATCTCGGCAATGACAAGGCGCGCACCGCGCGCGGCATCGATGACATAGTCATTGGAGAGACTGGCGCTCAGTCGCCCGTCACCGGACTCCGCAAGCTGCACAAGGACGACATCAGCCTTGTGCCGGCGCGAGGCAAAGGCGGCACAGAAGGCGCTGTAGTTGCTCGGGATCACGTCGAGCCGCCCGGCCCTGGCGAGCCGCCGCGCGTTGCCGATCACGCCATAGCTCTGGAACGAGACGTTGGGTGCGCGGGTTGCGGAGAACGTGTCGGAGAAGATCGGCCCGACCATCATCCGGAAAGCCGGCAATTCTCCGGCCTGCGCCATCAGCGCTTCAGTCAACGTAAGCGGCTCGGCCGTGGCCTGGCCGCAGACGACAAGATCACCCTCACGAATCAAGCCGCGAAAGTCCGGGTTCATGGGGATCCTGCCGGCAAGCCCGTCCCTCTAGTACGACTTGGCGAGGCCCAGCACCTTTTCCGCGATGAAGCTCAGCGCAAGCTGCGGGCTGACCGGTGCGATGCGCGGGATCAGCACCTCGCGCAAATAACGCTCGACATGAAATTCCTTGGCGTAGCCGAAGCCACCATGGGTCATCACCGCCTGCTCGCAGGCATGGTATCCGGCTTCGCCCGCAAAATATTTCGCGGCGTTCGCGCCAGCACCGCAAGGCAAGCCCTTGTCGTATTGCCATGCCGCCTGCATCACCATCAGCCAGGCCGCCTCGAGCTCGACCCAGTTGACTGCCAGCGGATGCTGGATGCCTTGATTCTTGCCGATCGGGCGGTTGAACACGGTGCGCGTCTTGGCGTATTCGGTCGCGCGCGACAGCGCCAGCTTGCCGAGGCCGACGGCCTCCGCCGCGATCAGGATACGCTCGGGGTTCATGCCTTCGAGAATGTACTGGAAACCTTTGCCCTCTTCGCCGATGCGGTCCTCCATCGGGATCTCGAAATCCTCGAAGAACAGCTCGTTGGAATCGACGATCTTGCGGCCCATCTTCTCGATCTCGTGGACCTTGATCTTCTTGCGGTCGAAATCCGTGTAGAACAGGCTGAGGCCGTGGGTCGGCGAGCGCACGTCTTCCAGCGGCGTGGTGCGCGCCAAGAGCAGGATCTTGTGCGCGACCTGTGCGGTCGAGATCCACACCTTCTGGCCGTTGACGATGTAGCGGTCGTTCTTGGCGACGGCGCGGGTCTTGAGCTGGGTGGTGTTGAGGCCGGTGTTGGGCTCGGTGACGGCAAAGCACGCCTTCTCGCGGCCCTCGACCATCGGCGGCAGCATGCGCTTGCGCTGCTCCTCGGTGCCGAACACGACCACGGGATTGAGACCGAACACGTTGATATGCACCGCGGAGGCGCCGGACATCCCGGCGCCGGATTCCGCGATGGTGCGCATCATGATCGCAGCCTCGGTGATGCCGAGGCCGGAGCCGCCATATTCCTCCGGCACGCAGATGCCGAGCCAGCCGGCGTCGGCGAGCGCCTTGTGGAAATCGTGCGGGAAGCCGCCGTCGTGATCCTTCTTCAGCCAATAGGCGTCGGGAAAGCCTTCGCAGATCTTGGCGATGGCGTCGCGAATGGCTTCCTGCTGATCGGTAAGCGCGAAATCCATGATGGTCTCCTTCTGGAGGCTCGTTAAGCTTAGCGCCCCATCTGCGAGGGAAGCCAGAGGATGATGGACGGAAACGCCACCAGGATCGCAATCGCGACCAGGTGCGCGATGAAGTGCGGGAAGGTGCCGTGAAACACCTCCGCCACCGGCCGCTTGGCATAACGTGCGACGATGAAACAGTTCAGCCCGACCGGCGGCGTGATCATGCCGACTTCGGCCGTGACGATCTTGATGACGCCGAACCAGATCGGGTCGAAGCCGAGCGTCTTGATCAGCGGCAGCACGATCGGCACGGTCAGCACCAGGATCGCGATCTGGTCCATGAAGGAACCGAGCACGATATAGCCGCACAGGATCAGCGTGATGATGATCCAGCGCGAGGTCGGCAAGGAGCCGATCCAGGCGACCAGATCCTGGGTCACATGGGTGAGCGTGAAGAAATAGCCGAAGATCGAAGCCCCGACGAGGATCATGATGATCATGCAGGTGCCGTGACAGGCGCGCAGCAGCGTCTTGTAGAGCGAGGTCGGCGTGATCTTGCCCTTGACGATCGCAAGCAAAAAGGCGCCGAATGCACCGAAGGCGGAAGCCTCCGTCGGCGTCGCGACACCGAGATAGATCGTGCCTGTGACGATCGAGAACAGCACCACCATAGGCGACACTTGCCACAGCAGCGCAAACTTCTCCCGCCACGGCACTGATTTCGCGGCCGGCGCGCGCGAGGGATCCTGCCAGACCAGGAAATAGATCGTGGCCATGATGGTGATGGTGACGAGGATCGCGGGGATGATGCCGCTGATCAGGAGTTTTCCGATGTTCACCTCGGCGAGCAGGCCGAAGATGACGAGCGCGACACTGGTCGGCAGCAGCATCGACAGCGTGCCCGAGATCGCGACGACGCCGGCGGCCATCTTCGGCTCGTAGCCCTGGCGGATCATCGCCGGCAGGCTGGTCGAGGACAGCGTCGCGGCTGACGCCGTCGAGGTGCCGCAAATCGCGCCGAAACCCGCGCCGGCAAGAGCCGTCGCCATGCCGAGCCCGCCGGGAACGCGCCCGACCCAGGCCGAGGCCGTCTTGAACAGATCATCGGCAACGCCCGACAGCAGCACGAGGTCCGCCATCAGCAGGAACATCGGGATGGTGATGAGTTCGTAGGAGGAGACCGTCGAGAGCGGCGCGGTCTCCAGGATGCCCGATAGCGTCGGGAAGCCGCCGACCATGACGAGACCGACTGATCCGGAAAACGCCATGGCGAAACCGACGGGCGTACCGAGCGCGAGCAGGCCGAACAGCAGAGCGAGAACGATGAGAGGTGTCATGGATGCCTGCCGTTACTCGAAGCCGCGGGCTTCGCCGACGCCGGTGACCGGCGGCAGCGGATAGAGGTCCCGTCCGCTGACCAGACTCAGCACATTGCCGATGAGCTGGAGCGCGAGCCGCAGCACCAGTACACCGCAGCCGAACGGCACCAGCGCGGCAGAAATCCAGGTCGGCCATGGAATGGCGCCCGAGAGGACGTCGTGCTGCTCGTAATTTTCCAGCGCGCGCGCGAAGCCGACTTTGCAGATCAGGGCGAACACAAACAGGCCGGCGAGCGCGGTGACAATCTCGGACAGCCGCCGCCCCGCCGGCGAGAAGCGCGACAGCAAAATGTCGACGCCGACATGCGCGTGCTCGCGCAAGGCATCCGACAGCGTGAAGAAGAACACGCCCGCGAGCAGGTATAGCCCAATCAGGTCATAGGTGAAGGAGAACGGGCTGTTCAGTGCATAGCGCATGAACACGTCGGTGACGACCAGCACCATGATCACGAACAGGAACACCACTGCGATCACCGTCAGCGCGCGCTCCAGCGCGCCGAGCACCTGCCCTGCCCGTTCGATCACCTCGCGTCTCCCTGTTCGTTTCAGGATTACTTGCTGCCGGCGGCGAGCAAGTCGTCGAACTCCTTCAGCGCCGCAGAGGCCTGCTTGCCGCGGCTGTCGAGACCGGCCGCCCACTCGTGACCTACGCCTTTGAGCTTGTCCTTCATCTCGGCGCGCGTTGCCTCGGGCAGCGGATCGAAGGTGACGCCTTCGTCCTGCATCTGCTTCTTGGTGACGGCACCTTCCTTGTCGACGTCGGCGCAGGCCTTTGGCGTGATCGCTTCCGATGCTTCGTTCATCGCCTTCTTCACGTCGTCGGGCAGCTTGTCCCAGACCGACTGGTTGATCGAATAGGCCACGATGAAGCTGCCGAAGCTGACGCCTTCGGTGCCGTGCTTGACCAGCTTGTCCAGGCCATAGGCCACGACGCTATCGAGCGGGAACAAGAGACCATCCATCGTGCCGCGCGAGAGCGACTCATAAGCATCGGGCGCAGCCATGCGCACCGGCACCGCGTTGAGCGCGCGCAGCGTGAGATCCTGCGCGCCGCCGGTGGTGCGCAGCTTCAGGCCCTGCATGTCCTTGACGGTTTCGACCTTCGACTTGACCGTCCACACCTGATAGGGCGGCAACACGACGGCCATCAGCAGCTTGATCTTGTTGGGCGCATATTCCTGCTTAGCCAGCACGCCTTCGCGCGCACTCTTCCAATAAGCGAGCGTGCCCTGGCAGCTGGTCGCGAACGCGCCCGGCAGTTGCGCGACTTCCGACAGCGGCATCTTGTCGGAGACATAGGACGGCCCGATGTAGCCGATGTCGACCACGCCCGATTGTGTCAGCCGCAGCATGTCGGCGGCCTTGCCGATCTGCTGGTTCGGATAATAGGTGAAGGTCACCGCGCCGTTGGTGCGCTTGGTGACGTCGTCCATCCAGGGCTTGAGCATCAGACGGACGAGATAGTGTCCGGCGGGAAAGCTGTCGGCGACCTTGAGCTCGAGCGCCTGCGCCTGATGCGTCGAAACCGGCAGCGACAACGCGAGCACGGTGGCAACCCGGACCAGATTCTTCTTCATTTCATTCTCCCTGATGCGTCCAATGCCGAAGGCGGCAGCCGCTGGCTGCCAATCCGCTCGGCCCTCGCTCCGCTTATTGCTTGAGAAAGTGTACATATATGTGAATTTATCTGTCAAGTATATGAACTAGTCATGGGGCTATGCGCGTCCGAGCAGAAGCCACCAATTGACAGGGTCGATTTCTGAACTCTAACTCCACCTATATGAATTTATCGCACGAGGCCTCATGGGACCGCTCGCCGGCTTCACCATTCTCGACCTGACCTCGGTGCTGATGGGCCCCTACGGCACCCAGGTGCTGGCGGACATGGGCGCCGACGTCATCAAGGTCGAAAGCCCCGAGGGCGACATCGTTCGCCAGATCGGCCCCGGCCGCACGCCCGGCATGGGCGGGATGTTTCACAATGCCAATCGCGGCAAGCGCAGCATCGTGCTCGATCTCAAGAAGCCGGAAGCGCGCGACGCGCTGCTGCGGCTGGCGAAGAGCGCCAACGCGCTGGTGTATAATGTGCGTCCGCAGGCAATGGCGCGGCTCGGCCTCGACTACGAGACGCTGGCCGCGATCAATCCGTCGCTGGTCTATGTCGGCGCATTCGGCTACGGCCAGTCCGGTCCCTATGCCGCCAAGCCTGCCTATGACGATCTGATCCAGGGCGCGGCCACGATTCCAACGCTGTTAGCTGCCGCCGGCGACGGCACGCCGCGATACGTCCCCGTCACCATCGCCGACCGCATCGTTGGCCTGATGATGGTCAACGCCATCATGGGCGGGCTGATGCACCAGCAGCGCACCGGTCAGGGCCAGCGCATCGACGTACCGATGTTCGAATCGATGACCGAGTTCGTGCTGGTCGATCATCTCGGCGGCCTCACCTACGATCCACCGCTCGACCATGGCGGCTACGCCCGCCTGCTGTCGCGCTATCGCCGGCCCTACAAGACCAGCGACGGTTATCTCTGCGTGCTCATCTACAACGACAAGCACTGGCGGAGCTTCTTCGAGGCGATCGGGCAACCGCATTTCCTCGATCAGCCGCGTTTTGCCAACCACGCTGCGCGAACGAGACACATCGACGAGATCTACGCGGAAATTGGCCACATCTTCGCAACGCGTACGACCACAGACTGGCGCGAGCTACTCGAGCGCGCCGACATTCCGGTGATGCCAATGCACACGCTGGAGACGATTCTGGAAGATCCGCATCTCCAGGCAATCGACTTCTTCAAGACGGTGGACCACCCCGTGGAGGGTCGCATCCGCCAGATGCGCGTGCCCTCGACCTGGAGCGTGACCCAGCCGGAAGCCGCCGGCCCCGCGCCGACGCTCGGTCAGCACGGCCGCGACATTTTGCGCGAGGCTGGTTTCTCGACGGAGGAGATCGAGCGGCTCGCCGAGCAAAAAGCAGTTCACCTGGCCGCGCCGCCCTAACGGCAAGCGCTGGCCAAATCGCACCAAGACAGGGAGGAAACCGCGATGGCCGGACTTTATTTCGAAGACTTTTCCGTGGGCCAGGAGTTCAGGCATCCGCTGACCCGGACCGTCACGGAGATGGACAACACCATGTTCAGCCTGCTGACGCTCAATCCGCAGCCGCTGCACATCGACGCGCATTTCGCGGAAAAGACCGAGTTCGGTCAGCGCATTTTCAACAGCCTTTACACTCTCGGCATCATGATCGGCATGACGGTCTATGATACGACCATGGGCACCACCGTCGCCAATCTCGGCATGACCGACGTCAACTTTCCGAAGCCGGTCTTCCATGGCGACACCTTGCGGGCGACGACGAAGGTGCTTTCGTTGAGGGAATCCAAATCGCGCCCGAAGGCGGGCATCGTCGAGTTCGAGCACCACGCTCTGAACCAGAACGACGAGATCGTCGGCAAATGCCGCCGCATGGCGATGATGCACAAGAGGCCGGTCTGATGCGTTCGATGCTGTTCGTGCCGGGGGATTCCCCGCGCAAATTCGAGAAGGCGAGCGAAGGCAAGGCCGACGCGCTGATCATCGATCTCGAGGATTCCGTCGTCACCGACAGGAAGCCGGAGGCGCGCGGGCTGACGCTGACGATGCTGAAGGGCCGCCCCGGTTCGCACCAGCTCTATGTCCGCGTCAACGCGCTCGATACCGGCATGACGCTCACTGACCTCGCCGCGGTGATTCCGGGCAAGCCTGACGGCATCGTGCTGCCGAAATCGCAAGGCGGCGACGATGTGCGCCAGGTCGCGACGTGGCTCGAAGCTCTGGAAGCCGCATCGGGCATCGCGGTCGGCGCAACCCGCATCGTCTGCGTGGCAACGGAGACCGCCAGTTCGATCTTCGGGCTGGGTAGCTACAAGGGCTGCTCCCCTCGCCTCGCCGGCCTGATGTGGGGCGCGGAAGATCTCTCGGCATCGCTCGGCGCCACCGAAAAGGCAGCGGGCGGGGTGTTCCACAGCCCCTATCGCCTGGCGCGCGATCTCTGCCTGATGGCGGCGGCCGCGGCTGAGGTCGCGCCGATCGACACCGTCTACACCGACATCGACAATCTCGCGGGCCTCGAGCAGGAAACGCGCGCCGCACGGCGCGATGGGTTTTCCGCGAAGGCGCTGATTCATCCCAAGCACGTCGAAATCGTCAACGCAGCGTTCGATCCGACCGACGCAGAGCGCATCTGGGCGGAGAAGGTGATCGCGGCGTTCGCGAGCAATCCGAACTCCGGCACGTTGCGTCTCGATGGCCAGATGATCGACAAGCCGCATCTTCGCGCCGCGAAGAAGATCCTCGGCCAGAGCTAGAGCAGGACATAAAGCCAAACCATGATCGTTCGCCAAGCCGCAAACGTCCTGGAGATCATGGAATTCTTCGCGCAAACGAAGAAGCCGGCGACGCTTGCCGAGATCGCCGATCATTTCGGCTGGCCGCGCTCGTCGACCTTCAACCTGCTCGCGACCCTCTCGGAGAAGGGCTATCTCTACGAACCGCGCCCGCGCGCCGGCTTCTATCCGACGCCGCGGTGGCTGGCGATGGCGCGGATGATCTCCGAGGTCGAGCCACTGCCGCCGTGGACGCATCAGTTGATCGCCGACCTCTCCGCCGAAACCGGCGAGACGGCGTCCATCGTTGCGCCGGCGGGCGTGATGGCGGTGTTCATCGACGTCGTCGAATCCAGGGCGGCGATCCGCTATTTCGCGACCATCGGTCACCGCGTTCCGATCCACGCCACCGCCAGCGGCCGTGCGCTGCTGCTGCAATATTCTCAGGAGGAGCGCGACTCCGTCTATCGCAAGATCGAGTTTAGGCAATACGGCCCGTCGACACCGATCAGCATCGAGGCGGTCGAGGCCGAGCTGCGCAATTCGATCGAGCGCGGCTATTGCCAGAGTTTTGCCGACTACAGCCGCGACCTCGCGGGAGCGGCGATCCCGCTGCCGATCGGCGACCGCCGGCTCTCGGTTGTCGTTGCAGGGCCGGAGTTCCGGATTGGGCCGAAAGTCGCGGAAGTCGCTTCACTGATCGCGCGAACGGTCGATCGGCTGCGACCGAAGACCACTGCGGCTTAGACCGCAGCCCTTATTCGAATCCTTGAGCGGGCGGCATCGTCGTCGCTGCGGGCGCAGCTTGGACAGGCTGCGCAGCAGGAGCGGCTTGAACCGATGCAGTGGTCGCAGGCCTCATCTGGCCGTTAGCTTCCATTGCCTCGCGCGTGCGTGACGGAGCCCGGTTCGCCTCGCGGCGTGGTGGCTGCCGGTGTCTTGCCGATCGCGAGCCTCCCATGCCCCATGACCGGGCGATCGATGGACCGGCCGTATAGCCAATCACGGCGCCCGCGACGGCACCGATCGGACCGAGCACGACCGCACCGGACACTGCGCCCAACGCCGCGGAGCCAGCACGCTCCTGCGCAACGGCGCTTGCGGGCACGCCAGCCAGCAGCACGATGCCAGTGATCAAAGCCTTGTTCATCCGAGTGCCTCCCTCACGGGAAATCACTTCACCCCCAAATATGGCCACAACAGGTTTGTTCATGGCCCAACACGGGGCAATCGCCGAGGGAACTCCGGCAATTCAGGGACGTGCCGGCCCTTCTCGAAATGGCCGATCTTGCTCGCCGGATGGATCGGGCCGAGCACTGCCGCATGATCGAAGCTTCCGCCGATCTCCCAGGGCTTCTTCTCCGCGGCCATGCCGTTCTGGAGATCGCGCCGGTTTGGCTGATTTCAGATATTCGGTATGCCAGCAACGCCGTCCGGGCGCGACCAGGCTCCGGCATATTCGTCAGGGATGCGGTCCGGCGCGCTCCCGCCCTAGCATGGAACTTGCATAATTTCTGGGCGATATGGACGCCGCATGAACCTCATCAGTCTCGACATCCGCATGCTCCGGTCGCTGATCTCGGTGGTCGAAACCGGCAGCATCACCGAGACCGCGCGACGGCTGGGCCGCACCCAGCCGGCTATCACGCTGCAATTGCAGCGGCTGGAGGAGCTCACCGGCAAGCAGCTGTTCGAGCATGGCGGCCGCAGGCTGATGCTGACCGACGACGGCACCACCGTCCTCACCTATGCCAAATCCATCCTGCGGTTGCATGACGAGCTGATCTCGCAGCTGGCATCGCAGGAGATCGAGGGCCAGGTCGTGCTCGGCACGCCCGACCTCTATGCCGCGTTCATGCTGCCGCAGATCCTCAGTGTGTTCCGGAAGTCGTTCCCGCGCGTCCAGGTCGAGCTCAACTGCGCGCTGTCGACTCCGCTCGTCGGCCTCGTCAAGCGCGGCGACGTCGACATTGCGCTCGTCACTCGCATGAACGATTTCACCGGCGGCCAGGTCGTGCGGCGCGAACAGCTGGTGTGGATGACCGGCGAGCAGTCCACGGCGCATCAGGAGCGACCGATCCCGCTCGCGCTCTTGCCGCCGGGCAACATCTATCGCGACTATGCGATCGATACGCTGGAGCGCGCAAATTTGCGCTGGCGCGTCGCCTGCGTCAGCGAAAGCGTCGGCGGCCTGCAAGCCGCGGCCTTCGCCGGCATGGCCGTCACGGTGCTCGGCCGCAGCGCGCTGGTGCCGGCGATGCGCGAGATTGGACCGAACGAAGGCCTGCCGCCGCTGCCGAAGATCGAGCTGCTGCTCTACAAATCGAGCGGCGCAACCTCGAAGGCGGCGACCGCGCTACACGACTATCTCGCGCACTATCTGCGCCTCGACGAGGAGCTCAGCGGCCGCGGCGCGCCGATCGAGCTGGGCTAGGCCGACACAAACTCGAAAACAACCCCATGCACAGTAGAATGGCCCTTGTTTGCAAAGGGGTTTTCGCGCGTCATTTTTCGGAGAGCCGCGGCGCGGTTTTCGGACCATGCTTTCCGGATTTGACACGTCGGGCAAAACATCGGCATGATTGCATCATGGCCGCTTCACCCCTTGGCGCGCCCTCTCCCCTCACCTAACGCGAGTTGCGGCCAGAACTTGGCCCAGGGCTGCGCCTGCTCGAACGCGGCGGCGATGCGGAAGATCGTGGGCTCGTCGAGCCAGGGCGCGATGATCTGAAGCCCGATTGGCATGCCGTCGCGATCGAAGCCGCAGGGCAATGTCGCCGCCGGTAAACCCGCAAGATTGATCGGCCAGGTAAAGGGCGACCAGCCGAGGTGCGGATCGACCTTGCGGCCATCAATCGTCTCGACGCCGATCTTTCCAGCGTCGAACGCGGTCACGGCAACGGTCGGCGTGACCAGCACATCAACGCGCTCGAACAGCTTCACGAAAGCACTGCGCGCCTGGCCGCGGCGGTAACTTGCTTCGATGTAGTCCGTGCCGCTGTAGTGGCGGCCGGCGCTGACGACATCGCGATAGTCAGCCTCCGAGTCTGCAAGATCGGCCGTCGTCCTGGTCGCGACCGCGGCGGCCTGTTCGGTGAAGGCGATCGGCTTCAGCGTATGCTCGAGGATCTCGGGATCGAGACCCGGACCATCCATGGTGACGTGCGCACCGCAGGAATCGAGAACGGCGAGCGCCTTGCCGAAGGCCGCGCTCACATCAGGGCTGACGGCAGCATAGCCGAGATCGGCGCTGGCGCCGATGCGAACGCCATCCAGACGCCCTGCAGTCGCATCAAAACGACGCGCGGACACGGGAAGGCTTGCTGTGTCCCGCAGATCGTAAGCGGCGATGATCTCAAGTGTCAGCGCGGCGTCCGCAACGGTGCGCGTGATCGGCCCGGTATGCGCAAGCGAGGCCCAGGACGGCGGCGAAAAACCAGGCGAGCGCGGCACGAGGCCGAAGGTCGGCTTCAACCCGAACACGCCGCAGAAGGACGACGGCACACGGATCGAGCCGACGCCGTCGGTGCCGATCGCGATCGGGCCGCATCCGGCAGCGACGCCCGCCGCTGCGCCGCCGCTCGATCCGCCGCTGGTGCGGCCGGTATTCCAGGGATTGCGCGTGACGCCGGTGACCGGACTGTCGGCCGTCAACTTGTAGCCGGACTCGCAGGTCGTGGTCTTGCAGGTGATGATCGCGCCTGACGCCTTCAGCGCCGACACCACGGCGGCATCGACATCAGGTACGAAGCTCCTGTTCATCGGCGAGCCGGCGTAGGCCGGCACGCCCGCAACGAAGACGAGGTCCTTGATCGTGACGGGCACGCCCGCGAGCGGCCCCTTGGCTTCGCCCGCGCGCATCTCCTTCGTCAGGCGGTCGGCATCCGCCCTCGCCTGCTCGTACATCGGTGTCACCACCGCGTTGCAGGCTTCGTTCGTCGTTTCGAGCGCAGTGATGGTGTCGTCAACGACATCGCGCGGCGTGAACGCCTTGCGCCGGTAGCCGGCCAAGATCTCGGTTGCAGAAAGTGCGCCAAGGCCAGTCGGCGCCGGCGGGAAGGCCGCTCGGCCGGAACCATCAGTCATCATCAACCCTAAAGAGCTAGCTGAGCGCCGCGTCGACGGCGCGCTTGGCCATCACCGTGACGAGATGCGCACGGTAGTCGGCTTCGGCGTGGATATCGGAGGTGAGGCCGTCGTTGTCTATCTTGATCGCCGCGATGGCCGACGGCTCAAAACTCTCCGACAGCGCCGCCTCCATCGGCGGCACACGGAACACGCCGGGACCCGCGCCGGTGACGGCGACACGGGTACCATCAGCGAATTTCGCGACGAACACGCCGACCAGCGCATAACGCGACGCCGGTGCCTTGAACTTTGCGTAACCGGCCTTGAGCGGCGCGGGAAAGCGGATCGCGGTGATGATCTCGCCCGGCTCGAGCGCGGTCTCGAACAGGCCGAGGAAGAACTTGTCGGCCGCGATCTCGCGCGTGCTGGTGATGATGGTGGCGCCGAGGCCGAGCACACCGGCTGGGTAATCCGCGGCGGGATCGTTGTTGGCGACGGACCCTCCGATGGTGCCGCGGCTGCGCACCGCGGGATCTCCGATCATCGAGGCCAGCGCCGCGAGTCCGGGTATTTTCGCCTGCACCGACTTTGAGGCCGCCACCACCGCATGCGGCGTCATCGCGCCGATCGTAATGGTCGCGCCATCGTCGGTGATACCCTTGAGGGATCCGAGCTTTGACAGATCGACCAGTGCGACGGGACTCGCCAGCCGCTGCTTCAGCGTCGGGATCAGTGTCATGCCACCGGCGACGAGCTTGCTGTCCTCGATCGTGGTCAAAAGCTTCGCCGCGTCGGGAATCTTGTCGGGTTGGTGGTAGGCGAACGGCTTCATTGTTGTCCTCCCTATTCCGCGGCCACCGGCAGCGACGCGTTTTGCAGCAGGCGCCAGATCCGGTTCGGCGTCGCCGGCATGTCGACATGGGTGACGCCGAGATGCGACAGCGCGTCGACGACCGCATTGATGACGGCCGCCGGCGAGCCGATGGTTCCGACTTCGCCGCAACCCTTCACGCCCATCGGCGTGTGCGTGCAGAGTGTGGAATGCGTCGCGACCTTCATCATCGGCAGATGGTCGGCGCGCGGCATGCAATAATCCATCAGCGAACCCGACAGCAGTTGGCCGGAGCCTTCGTCATAGACCGCGTTCTCGAACAGCGCCTGGCCGACGCCCTGCACGATGCCGCCGTGCAGCTGGCCCTCGACGATCATCGGGTTGATCACCGTGCCGACGTCGTCGACCGCGGTGTAATTGACCAGCGTCACCGTACCCGTTTCAGGGTCAACCTCGACCTCGGCGATGTGGCAGCCGCCGGGATAGGTGAAATTGACAGGGTCATAATAGGCCTGCTCCTCCAGCCCGGGCTCCAGCACTTCGAGCGGATAATTGTGCGGGACATAGGCCGCGCCCGCGATCTCCTCGAAGGTCTTCGTGCGGTCGGTACCGGCGACGGAGAATTTGCCGCTCTCGAACTGGATATCGACTTCGGCTGCTTCAAGCAGATGCGATGCGATCTTCTTGCCCTTGGCGATCACCTTGTCCGTCGCCTTGGACAGCGCAGCGCCACCGACCACGAGGGAGCGCGAACCATAGGTGCCCATGCCGAACTGCACGCGGTCGGTATCGCCGAACACGATGTCGACATTCTCGAAGGCGACGCCGAGCTTGTCCGAGACGATCTGCGCGAACGTCGTCTCATGACCCTGGCCGTGATTGTGCGTACCGATCATGACCGTCACCTGGCCGGTCGGATGCACCCGCACCGTGGCACTCTCATAGAGGCCACCGCGCGCGCCGAGCCGCCCCGCAAAGCGCGACGGCGCGAGGCCGCAAGCCTCGACATAGGTGGAGTAGCCGAGCCCGCGGAATTTTCCCTTGCTGGAAGAGGCCGCTTTGCGCACGCCGAAATTCTTGACGTCGGCAGCGACCAGCGCGCCATCGAGGCAACCCATGGGATCGCCGGAATCGTACTGCACCAGAACCGGGGTCTGATAGGGGTAGGCCTCCTTCGGGATCATGTTGCGGCGGCGGATCTCGACGCGATCGATTCCCATCTCGGCGGCCGCGACATCGACGATGCGCTCCAGCACGAAGGTCGCTTCGGGTCGGCCGGCACCGCGATAGGCGTCGACCGGGACAGTGTTGGTGAAGACCACCTTCACGTTGCAGTAGATCGCCGGCGTCGTGTAGACGCCGCCAAGCAGCGGACCATAGAGGTTGGTCGGGATGTTCGGCCCGAAGGTCGAGAGATAGCCGCCCATATTGGCGAGCGTGTTGACGCGGAAGGCGAGAAACTTTCCGTTTTCATCCAGGGCCAGTTCGGCCTCGGTGACGTGATCGCGGCCGTGGCGATCGGAAACGTAGCCTTCCGAGCGGCTCGCCACCCATTTCACCGGCCGCCTTACGCGCTTGGCGGCCCAGGTGATCACGGCCTCCTCGCCATAGTGGAACTGCTTGACGCCAAAACCGCCGCCGACATCTGGCGCAACCACGCGCAGCTTGTGCTGCGGGATGTTCAGCACCAGCGCGCCCATCAGGAAGCGCACGACGTGCGGAAACTGGCTGGTGGTCCACAGCGTGAAGCGATCGGTGCCGGGCTCGTATTCCGCGATCGCCGCCCGCGGCTCCATGGGATTGCCGATCAGGCGATTGTTGACGAGACTGAGCTTTGCGACATGCGCGGCCTTGCGGAACGCGGTCTCGACCGCGGCCTTGTCACCGAGCTCCCAGTCGCAGCAGATATTATTCGGCACGTCGTCGAACAACTGCGGCGCATCCGGCCTGACTGCTTCGAGCACGCCTACCACGGAGGGCAGTACCTCGTAGTCGACCTTCAGCAGTTCGGCGCCGGCGTTCGCCTGCTCCGGCGTCTCGGCAATGACGAACGCCACCATGTCGCCGACGAAGCGCACCTTGTCCTGTGCCAGCATCGGGAACGGCGGCTCCTTCATCGGCACGCCCTTGGCGTCCGAGATACCCCAGCCGCAGGGCAGCGAGCCCAGGCCCTCGGCCTTGACGTCGTCACCGGTCAGGACCGCGATCACGCCGGGCGAGTCCAGCGCCGCGCTCTTGTCGATGCCGCGCAGCACTGCGTGCCCATGCGGCGACCGCACGAACACACCGGCGGCCATGCCGGGGCGCTTGATATCGGAGACGTAATTGCCGCGGCCGGTGAGGAAGCGCTGGTCTTCCTTCCGCTTCGGTGCGGCGCCGATGCCGATTACATTGCCCATGGTCACTCTCCCTTGGCGGCGTTCATGGCGGCGGCGCCGGCCATCACCGAGACGACGATGTTCTGATAGCCGGTGCAGCGGCAGATGTTGCCTTCGAGGCCGTGGCGGACATCGGCCTCGGTCAGGTCCGGTTTCTCGGTGGCGAGCGCCACCGCGGTCATCAGCATGCCGGGCGTGCAGAAGCCGCATTGCAGGCCGTGATGCTCGCGAAACGCCTCCTGCATCGGATGCATCTGGTTCGAGCCGGGCGCGCCTTGCAGACCTTCGATGGTGAGCAGCGTCGCGCCGTCGAGCGCGGGCGCCAGCAGCGTGCAGCTTTTCACGGGCAGGCCATCGAGATGCACCACGCAGGCGCCGCACTGGCTGGTGTCGCAGCCAATATGCGTGCCTGTGAGATTGAGCTGCTCGCGCAGCAGCTCGGCGACGAGCGTTGCGGGCTCGACGTCGACAGTGGTTGGCCGGCCGTTGAGTGTGAAGGATATCTGCACGGTCATACTCCTGTGCGCAACGGGTCTTTAGGCGAGAGGCAACGCGCTGCCGGCGGCCCATGTGGCCATGACGACATCGCCGACGGTGAAGGGATCTGCGAAGAAGGTCTTTTCCGGCACGTAGGCGACGAACTCGTCATCCGGCACGGTGTCGAGCATGACCTTGACGAAGTAGCCCTGGTATTCGATCGCAAGCACCCGGCTCGGCAGCGAGGTGGTATAACCGGGTGGCAAATCCCTGCCCGGCCTGATAAGCGCGACATCGTCGCGCCGCACGGCAATATCGACCTGGTCGCCGACGTTGACGTTTGCACGAGCCTGAAGCGGCACTTCGATGCCCGAAGGAGCTGCCTGCGCGAGCGTGAAGCTGGCGCCGTTGACCTTCTCGACCCGGCCGGACAGCACGTTCTGACCGCCCATGAACTCGGCGACGTAGCGATCATGCGGGTGGGCATAGACGTCGCGCGCGGCGCCCGCCTGCTTGATCCTGCCCTGCTCCATCACGACGACGAGGTCCGCGAGCGCGATGGCCTCGAGCTGGGTGTGGGTGACGTGAATGAAGGTGATGCCGAGCTCCTGTTGCATCCGCCGCAGCTCCTGGCGCATCTGGACGCGGAGCTGCTCGTCGAGCGCGGACAGTGGTTCGTCGAGAAGCAGCACGCGCGGCTCGGTGATCGCGGCGCGCGCCAGCGCGACCCGCTGCTGCTGGCCGCCGGAGAGCTGCGCCGGCAGGCGATCGGCGAACTGCGTCAGCCGCACTTTCTCGATCATGGCGTCGGCGGCGCGCAGACGATCGGCCTTGGACTGGCCGCGCACGCGCAAGGCGAAGGCGATGTTCTCGCGCACGGTCAGATGCGGGAACAGCGCGTAGGACTGGAACATCATCGCGGTGCGGCGCTGCACCGGCGCAAGCCCAACGACGTTCTGGCCGCCGATCACGATCTCGCCGGCGGTCGGGTCCTCATGGCCGGCGATCATGCGCAGGATCGTGGTCTTACCGCAGCCGGACGGTCCTATGAAGCAGCAATAGGCGCCGTCGGCGATCTTCAGGTTGACACCGTCAACCACGTAAGTCGCGCCGTCGAAGCTCTTGCAGACGCCCGCCAGTTCGATATCGCCGCGATCGTACTTCATTCTTTACCCTTGGCCTGGCTGCCGCGCTTTCTCTGGATCAGCACGATGGTGCCGAGGCTTGCGCCGATGACGATGAAGGAGACGATGGTGGTCACCGTGCCGAGCGCATAGAGCGAGGGCGAGGTGACGTTCAGCGTCATGCTCCAGATTTCCAGCGGCAGCGTGTTCAGCGAGCCTGCGGTCTGCAGGCTGCGCGCAAACTCGTCATAGGACAGCGTGAAACCGAACAGCGCTACCGCGACCATGCCGGGCGCCAGCACCGGGATCATCACCAGCCGGATTGACTGCCAGCGGCTGGCGCCGAGGTCGTACGCTGCCTCTTCCCATACATGGTCGAAGCGCGACATCACCGCGAACATCACGAGCACGCCGAACGGCAGCGTCCAGGAGAGCTGGGCACCGAGCGCGGAGGTGTACCAGCTCGCATTCAGCCCCAGCGCCTGAAACAGGAGCCCCGTGCCGAGACCGAGCACCAGGCCGGGGGCGACCAGGCTGCCGATCATCATATAGAAAACAAACGAGTCGCCGCGAAAGCGCTTGCGGAAACCGAGGCCGGCGAGGAACGAGACCACCACGGTGATGATGGTGACGACAAAGGCCAGCTTGATCGAGCGGTCGAACGAGCCCTTGACGTCGCCGGTCCGCACTTGAGTGAAGAGATCGACGAACCAGTGCAGCGAATGCCCCTTCATCGGGAATACGAGGCCGCCGCGAATGTCCTGGAACGACAGGACGTAGATGCAGAACATCGGACCATAGAGCGCGATCACGTAGGCCGCAAACAGCGTCGCCAGCACATAGAACGTCCAGGGCCGGCCGCCCTTGCTCGGCGCGATCGCCTTGGTTGTCGCAGGCGCGACCGTTTCGGGCATGTCGGCGAGAACCGCACTCATCGCGTAATCTCCTGCCTGACATCGACGGTGCGCAGGATCAGCGAGACGACGGCGACCAGCACCAGCGTCAGCAGCACGGCGCTCGCGGCCGCGGTCGGATATTGCAGCACGCCGACATCCTCGTAGAACGCGCTGACCACCGATGCCGAGCCGCCGCCGGACATCACCTTCACCACGAAGAAATCGCCCATCACGATCGAGACAACGAAGATGGTGCCGAGCGCGATGCCGCTCTTGGACATGGGCACCACGATCAGGCGCATGATGTCGAAGCGGCTGGCGCCGGCATCTATCGCCGCCTCGATCAGCTTCTTGTCTATCCGCGCCATGGAATTGAAGATCGGCACGATCATGAAGATCGTGAGCTGGTGAACGTAGGCGATGACGACAGCGAGGTCGGAGAACAGCAGCACTTCCAGCGGCTGACGGATCACGCCCATCGCCAGCAGCACCTGGTTGATCAGGCCTTCCTTGCCGAGCAGCGGAATCCAGGAAATCATCCGGATGATGTTCGAGGTCCAGAACGGCACGGTGCACAACAGGAACAGGCCGATCGCGAGCAACTGGTTACGGACGTGGAACACCAGGAAATAGGCGACGAAGAAGCCGATGATCAGCGTGAAGATCCAGGTCAGCACGGTGAACTTGATGGTCGCCAGATACAGCTTCAGCGTCAGTGCGGAATGCAGCACCTCGATATAGCTTGCGAGCGTGAAGCCCGGTGTCAGCCCGCCAAAGCCGTCGGTGGCGAAGACGCTCGCGGCCAGCACCACCAGGATCGGCGCCACGAAGAACGGCACGAGCACGAGCACGAGCGGCGAGACATAGAGCCAGCCGGCGAGGTTCGAACGTGAGGGACTTGAGCTTGGCTGCATATCAGCAAACGCCTCGGAGCCGATCTTGTCGCACCGGCGCGTGGCGGCGCCGGTGCTTCTTGACGTCAGGGAAAGCAGATTTCAGGCCACCTTGAAGTCGTTCCAGCGCTTGTTCATGTAGGCGGCCTCGTCCATCAGCGTGTTCCAGCACGAGATGTTCTTGACGCGTTCGAGGAACGAGCCGCCGTCGCGCCTGGTGCCGGCCTTTTCCATCGGCACGCCGTAAGGATCGTTGACGACTTCGGGTGCGGGCTGGCCCTCGTACCAGAACGCCCATTCGGCGGGCGTCAGGAATTTCTTCGCGGTCGAGGGCACCGGGCTGTAGTAGCCGTAGCGCGCGACGAAGCCGCCCTGCCAACCCGAGAGGTACCAGTTGAGATATTCGTAGGCGGCATCGAGCTTCTTGCCGCAGAGATGCTTCATCAGGCCCATGCCGTTGCACCAGCCGCGATAGCCTTCCTTGCCGTTCTTGATGTTGACGGGCGCGTAGACGCAGGGAATTTCCTTGACGCGCACCGCGGCAACCGCCGGCGACCACATCGACTGGATCACCACTTCGCCCGCGGCCATCAGCTGCACCGACTGGTCGAAGGTGGTCCAAGTCGCGCGAAACTGGCCTTCCTTCTTCAGCTCGATCAGCTTGTTGCAGGTGAAGTCGATCTCCTCCTTGGTCATGTTGCCCTTGTTGCCGTACTTGATCAGTCCGGCACTTTCGAAGCAGAGCGCGGCATCCATGATGCCGATTGCAGGCACGTCGAGGATCGCGGCTTTGCCCTTGAATTTTGGATCGATCAGATCCTTCCATTCGGTCACTTCGTGGCCGACGAGATCAGGGCGATAGCCGATGGAGTCGGCGTTGTAGACCTGCGGCAGCAAGGTCGCCCATTCCGTGACGCCGTCGTGGAGATCGGTGGAGTCAGGCTTGGCGATGTACATGGCTTCATAGGGCGAGATGCCCTGGCGCGGGATCTTGTGACCATCGATCTCGCCCTTGGTGAAGATCGGCAGAATGTTGTCGAACTCCTTGATCTTCTTGACCTCGATACCCTGGATCACGCTGCGCTTGGCGGCGAGCTTGGCCTGCCAGCCCTCGAGGTCGGCGATATCGACCGTATTAGGCTGGCTTATGAAGCGGTTGATGGCAGCCGACGTGTCGAGGTTTTGCATCGTCACCTTGAAGCCAAGATCCTTGGCCGCCTGGTCGCCGATCGCCTTCACCACGGAATACGACACACCGACATGGCGCAACTCGATATCCTTGATCTCCTGCGCCCAGATGGTCGGGAATCCGCGAATCGCATCCGAACCTGCGGCCGCGCCCGCAACGGCCGCCGCACCCTTCAAGAGTGTGCGCCGGCTCAGCTTTTTGGACGACTTGACGTTCGCCTTGGCTTCCAGTCCCGCCGGATCGGAAGCGGACGTCCCCTTGGTCTCATCAGACATGGCAACCCTCGTTGGTTACGATGAACGCGCGTACCGATCGCCATTGATCGGCTGCTTGGTGATCAGTTGCGCGTGAGGCTATGGCCGAGATTTTGCGAAGTAAAATTGGAAGTAAAAATCCGCTGCATAAACGCGGCTAATGGATCAGGCCGCTGCATCGGCTTTCGGCAGGCACGCATAAGAAGGCGTCAGGCCGTGCATGCAAGGCTTGGCAACGGGCCTCGCCGGCCCGTTCGAGCAGCAGAGATGATGACGAATTGCCTCAGGACTTGAGCGTGTCGCGCGCCGTCTCCGGCGTCATCAGCGTCGCGATGATCGTGACGATCGAGAGCGCGATGATGTAGAGCGACACCGGCCAGTAGGAGCCGGCCCAGGCCAGCAGCGCGGTTGCGATCAGCGGCGAGAAGCCGCCGCTCAGCGCGGCTGCGACATTTGCCCCTAACGAGGCGCCGCTGTAGCGCACCTGGGTGCGAAACAGCTCCGGCATGAACGCGGCCTTCGGTCCGAACAGCAGCGCATGCGTCAGCGTCATCGTGACGACGAGTGCCAGCGTGATCAGTACCGGCTCCTTTGTGTTCAGGAACCAGAACAGCGGAAACGCCAGCGCCACCGTGAACACGGCGCCGGCGAGATAGAGCGCCTTGCGACCGAAGATATCGGAGAGCCAGCCGGCAAGCGGCAGCGTCGCGAACTCGACGATTGCCGCATAGACGACGGCATTCAGGATCACCTGGCGCGGGACGCCGAGCTTTGCCGTGGCATAAACCACGACGAACACGGTGAGGAGATAGGCGAGCCCGACCTCGGACACCGTGATGCCGATCGCCAGCAGAAAGCTGCGCCAGTCACGCCGCAGCACTTCCCAGACCGGCTGCGCCAGCACCTCCTTGCGCTCGACCACTTCCTTGAAGTGCGGTGTCTCGGCGAGCCTCAGCCGTACGATGAAGCCGATGCCGACCAGCAAAATGCTGATCAGGAACGGCACACGCCAGCCCCAGCTCAGGAAATCCGCTTCAGGCAGTTGCGTCATCAGTCCGAAGATGCCGGTGGACGCCGCGACGCCGACGGGAAAGCCTATTTGCACCAGGCTGCCGTAGAAGCCGCGGCGGTTGCCGGCATGCTCGACCACCATGACGACCGCACCGCTCCACTCGCCGCCGAGCCCGATCCCCTGGATGAAGCGCAGGATGACGAGCAGGATCGGCGCCCAGACGCCGATCTGGCTGTAGGTCGGCAGGCAGCCGATCAGGAACGTGCCGAGCCCCATCGCGATCATGGTCGCGACCAGCATTGTCTTGCGTCCGAGCCGGTCGCCGTAATGCCCGATGATGGCGCCGCCGATCGGCCGCGCCACGAATCCGACCGCATAGGTCGAGAACGCCGCCAGCGTGCCGAGGAAGGGATCGAAGCTGGGGAAGAACAGCTTGTTGAGCACGAGTGCGGCGGCGGTGCCGTAGATCAGGAAGTCGTACCACTCGATCGCGGTGCCGAGCGCACTTGCCCACACCACATGCGCCGTCGTCGACCGCTCCGCTTCGCCGGAGACCCCCGTTGCAACAGTCATTGCCATCCGCCCCACGATTCCACAGGGCATCATGGCCAATCGCTGCTGGGGTTGCAACCTGGAGGAGCATTGTATGCGACCGTGATCACGACGCGTGATGTTCGCACCGCCGCCACCTCACCGTCGTCCGGGCGAAGCGCCTCTTATTCGCTATTGACAAACTTATTTGCTAATATCTAACTTTGCCGAAACATCCGGCCGCGCCAAGCGGCCCATGAAAGAGAGGAAACTTCGATGAGAGGGCTTTTGGCCTGCGCCATGCTCGCTGCCATGATTTCTGCTGCCACGACCACGGTCGCCAGCGCGCAAGTCTCCGACGACGTGGTGCGGATCGGCGTGCTGACGGATCTGTCGAGCTGGGGCCGCGACAACTCGGGGCCGGGTTCGGTCGAGGCGGCCAGGATGGCGGTGGAGGAGTTCGGGCCAACCGTGCTCGGCAAGCCGATCGAGATCATCAGCGCCGATCACCAGATGAAGACCGACGTCGGCGTCAACATCGTGCGCGGCTGGTTCGACAACGGCAAGGTCGACGCGGTCGCCGATATCCCCAATTCCGGCATCGCGATCGCCGTGCACAACATGGTGCGCGAGCGCAACAAGATCGCCCTGCTCTCCGGCCCCGGCGCGAGCTCGCTGACCGACGAGCTGTGCAGCCCTAACACCGTGCACTTCACCTACGACACCTACGCGCTGTCCAAGGTGACGGCCTCCGCCGTGATCAAGGAGGGCGGAAAATCCTGGTACTTCATCACCGCGGACTATGCCTTCGGCCAGCAGCTCGAGAAGGACGCGACGCGCTTCATCAACGAGATGGGCGGCAAGGTGCTCGGCGGCGTGAAGCATCCGACCAACACCGCGGACTTCTCCTCCTTCGCGCTGCAGGCGCAAAGCTCGAAGGCCGACGTCGTCGCCTTCGCCAATGCCGGCCAGGACACCGACAACGCCATCAAGCAATCGGGCGAGTTCGGCCTCGTGCAGGGCGGCCAGAAGCTCGTCGGCCTCCTGATGTTCGACACCGACGTGCATGCGATCGGGCTGAAGTCGGCACAGGGCACCTACATGACGACCGCGTCGTACTGGAACACGGACGAGCAGACGCGCGCCTGGTCCAGGAAATTCTTCGCCCGCACCAATGTGATGCCGACCATGATCCACACCGGCGTCTACGGCTCGGTGCTGCATTATCTCAAGGCCATCAAGGCCGCGGGCACCGACGATCCGGCCAAGGTGATGGCGAAGATGCGCGAACTGCCGATCGAGGATACCTTCGTCCACGGCGGCAAGCTCCGTGAGGACGGCCGCGTCATCCGCGACATGTACCTGGCCAGGGTGAAGTCGCCGGAGCAGTCGAAGGAGCCCTGGGACTATCTGGAGATCATCAAGACCGTGAAGGGCGAGGACGCCTTCCGTCCGGTCTCCGAGTCCAAATGTCCGCTGTTGAAGAAGTGAGGTGAGGCATGGCCGGCAACGAGCGCAACGCGAGCGAAACCTACGAGTGCGATGTGCTCGTGGCCGGATCGGGATGCTCCGGCATGTCGGCGGCGATCACGGCGCGGCACCGCGGCCTCGACGTGCTGATCATCGAGAAGGAGCCGCGCTTCGGCGGCACCACCGCCCGCTCCGGCGGCTGGCTGTGGATCCCCGGGACGTCGCTGGCGAGGGCGTACGGCATCGCGGAGACGCCGGAGCAGGCGCGCACCTATCTGCACCACGAGGCCGGCAACAATTTTGACGCGGCGCGGGTCGATGCGTTCCTCAGTGCCGGCCCCGAGGCCGTCGACTTCTTCACCGGCAAAACCGCGCTGCGCTTCGACATGCCGCTGGTCTTCCCGGACTATCACGCCGAGGCACCCGGCGGCGCGCAGGGCGGCCGCTCGATGGTGACACGCCCGTTCGACGGCCGCGAACTCGGCGACCTCATCAAGACGCTCGGCATGCCGCTGCCCGAGCTCACCGTGTTCGGCATGATGCTGGGAAGCGGCAAGGAGATCATCCATTTCATGCGGGTGACGAAGTCGCTGACCTCGGCGGTGTACGTCGCCAAGCGCCTGTCGCGGCACCTGATGGATGTGCTGCGCTACGGCCGCGGCATGACCCTGACCAACGGCAATGCGCTGGCGGGGCGTCTCGCCAAATCCGCGCAGGATCTGAAGATCCCGATGTGGTTGTCCTCGCCGGTAAGCGAGCTGACGGTCGAGAACGGCGCTGTCACCGGTGCGATCGTGTCGCGTGAGGGCCGCGACGTCCGCATCCGTGCGCGCGCGGGCGTCGTGCTCGCCTGCGGCGGCTTCCCGCATGATGTCGAGCGGCGCAAGAAGATGTTCCCGCACGCGCCGACCGGCAATGAGCACTATTCACCCGGCCCCCTCGGCAACACCGGCGACGGCCTGCGTCTTGCCGAAAGCGCGGGCGGGCATGTCGAGGACCGCTTGCCGAACGCGGCGGCGTGGGTGCCGGTGTCGCTGACCACACGCAAGGACGGCTCGAAGGGCGTGATGCCGCATTTCATCGACCGCGCCAAGCCCGGGGTGATCGCAGTGATGCGCGACGGCAAGCGCTTTGCCAACGAGGGCAACTCCTATCACGACTTCGTCCAGGCCATGATCAAGGCTGCACAACCGAGCGAGGAGATCGCAGCCTATCTCGTCTGCGATCACAAGACGCTGCGGAAATACGGCCTCGGCTGCGTGCCGCCGTTCCCGATGCCGCTGGGTCATCACCTCGCGACCGGCTACCTCATGCGCGGCGACACGCTGGAGGCGCTGGCGGCGAAAGCCGGCATCGATGCGAAGGCATTCACGGATACCGTCAAGCAGTTCAACACGACCGCGCCGCTGGGGCACGACGCCACCTTCGGCAAAGGCTCAAAAGCCTATAACCGCTACCAGGGTGACGCCATGCACGGCCCGAACCCTTGCATCGCGCCGATCGAGAACGGCCCGTTCTATGCCATCAAGATGGTGGTCGGCGATCTCGGCACCTATGCCGGCATCGTCACCGACGAGAACGCGCGGGCGCTGGACGCGGAAGGACGGGTGATTCCCGGGCTCTATGCCGCCGGCAACGACATGGCGAGCATCATGGGCGGCAACTATCCCGGCGCCGGCATCACGCTTGGGCCGGCGCTGACCTTCGGCTACATTGCCGGACGACATCTCGCCGACAGCGCCGCGAAGCGCAACGCGGCGTAGGCGAATCGCATCGGAGGCGCATGAAGAGAGAAAGCCGCGGCATCCAGTCGATCGAGGTCGGCGGAGAATTGCTCCGCGCGCTCGCCAGAAGCGGCGAGCCGATGATGCTGCGCGATCTCGCCCGCGAAGCCGGGATGACGCCGGCCAAGGCGCATCCTTATCTCGCCAGCTTCTCCCGCATTGGCCTGATCGAGCAGGACGAGACCACCGGCCGCTACGAGATCGGCGCGCTGGCGCTCGAGCTCGGCCTGATCAGCCTGCGCCGCCTCTCCGGCGTGCGCATCGCGCAGCCGAAGATCGCAGCGCTGGCAAGCCAGATCGGCCACGCCGTCTCGCTCGCGGTCTGGGGCACGCATGGTCCGACCGTGGTGCAGCTCGAGGAGCCCGGCCAGCCCGTCCACATCGTGATGCGCGCCGGCTCGGTGATGGCGCTGCTGGAGACCGCCACGGGCCGCGCCTTCGCGGCCTTCCTGCCGGAGAAGACGATCAATGCCGCACTTGAAAGCGGGCTCGATCGCCAGGGCGTCGGCTACAATCCGAAGCGGGCGGTGAAAGGCGCCAAGGTCGCAGAAATGCTGGCGGAGGTCCGCAAGCACGGCCTTGCCCGCGCCCTCGGCGATCCCCTGCCCGGCGTCAATGCATTCTCGGCGCCAGTGTTCGATCATTCAGGACATGTCGCGCTTGTCATCACCGCGATGGGTCCGGAAGGCACTTTTGATGCGCGCTGGGACAGCCCGATCGCTCACGCCCTGCGCGATTGCGCGGGCGGGATCTCGAAGCGACTTGGCTACGGGATGACGGCGGCGGCGGAGTGAACGAGCCCTACTTGTCCTTCACCGGCACCGTGTAATTCAGGATCAGGCGGCCGCCATCGGGATAGATCGTTTGGCCGGTGATGTAGGACGCATCGTCGCTGGCGAGGAACGCGACGACGGAGGCGACCTCGCTCGGCTCGCCGCCACGGCCGGCCGGCGTACGGGACATCACGGTCCTGCGGGCATCCTCGGAGGTGTAGATCGACGACGCCACCATGTCTGTCAAGATCGTGCCTGGCCCGACTGCGACGACGCGGATGTTGTGCGGGGCGAGCGCGACGGCGGCGACCGACGTCAGCTGCTTCATGCCGCCCTTCGACATGGCGTAGGTCGCAAGCGCCGGGATCGCCAGCAGCGCGTTCACCGAGGACATGTTGATGATCACTCCGCCGCCGCTGCCTTGCGCGATCATCTGCTTCGCCGCCGCCTGCACGCCGAAGAACGCGCCCTTCAGATTGATGCCGATGATTTCGTCGAATTCCGCTTCGGAGATTTCCAGGATGTCGCGATTGCGCGCGACGCCGGCATTGTTGACCATGATGTCGAGCCGGCCGAACTCCTTCACGGCAGTCGCGACGAGCTGATCCACGTCAGCGCGCTTGGCGACATTGCCGACCACGGTCCGCAAGGCATCGGGCCGGCCCAGTTCGGCAGCCGTTGCGGCCAGCCCCTCGGCATCGACATCCGAGATGACGACCTTGACGCCGTCATCGAGGAATCGCTTTGCACAGGCCTTGCCGATACCGCGTGCTGCGCCGGTGATGGCGGCGACCTTGCCGGATAGTTTCATGGTCTCACTCCAGAATAGCTGCTTGCGGCAGGCCTACGCCGGATCAGGACCGAAGGCTAGGCCGCCGCAAAGCCGAGATGAGCACGGAACCGGTTCTTGATAAAGACGGCATCGCGCGAGGGCAGCGAACGCGGTGGATTTTCGGCCCTGACCTTGATGACAAAAAGCCGCGGGCCATCGGCCGGCTCGGCAATTTGTGCGGCGAGGCGCTGCACCTCCTCGAGCGTTCGCGCAGTGGCCGTCGCGGCAAAGCCACAGGCCGTCGCGATCGCCGTGAGATCGACACCGCGGCCGGTGTGGCTCGCCTGCATGCCGGTCTCGCCAAAATGCTGGTTGTCGATCACGACGATGTCGAGATTGCGCGGTCGCGCGACGCCGATGGTGGCGATACCTCCGAGTCCCATCAGTTGCTCGCCGTCGCCGGTCAAAGCGAGGACGCGCCTGGAAGGCTGGGCCTGCGCAAGGCCAAGGCCGATCAGCGCGGCGCCGCCCATGGCGCCCCAGAGATAAAAGTTGTCGTCGCGGTCGCCCGTCGCATGCAAATCGTAGGTCGGCGAACCCAGGCCGGACACGACCAGCGTGTCGCAGCGATTCTTCAGGAGAGCCGCGACAGCAACGCGGCGATCGAGTTGGGAAGCATTGGACATCGCTATCACCACTTCTTCTTGCCGATCAGGCGTTGCCCGATCAGGACGGCGATCTGCTGGTCGGACCCGTAGGCGAGCGCTGCAGCGGATTCGACGGTCTCGACCAGGTCCTCTGCCGTCTCGGCCCGCATCACCTTCAGCCCGATCGCTTCCAGCGAGGGCTGCGTCGCCCGGCTCATCGGCACCTGCCAGGGATTGAACTCGGCCCATTCGCCGCGCATCGTCACCAGCATCAGCAGCGGAAAGCGGCCGATCGCCGACAGCGACAGCATATTGATGCAATTGCCGACCCCGCTCGACTGCATCAGCAGCACGCTACGCTGGCCGCCAAGCCATGCGCCCGCGGCGATCGCGATGCCTTCCTCTTCCGTCGTCAACACATTGGTGGTGACATCAACGTCGGCGGAAAACATGCGGATGAGCTGGCTGTGGCCGGCATCTGGGACGTAGGACATCTGGCGGACGTCGGCGGCCTTGAGGACGCGATAGAGCTCGGACGGCCAGTCAATTTCGGGATTGGGTTGGGGACTATGCACCGCGAGGTCTCCGTGAATTTCGAGCGGCACTCTAGCGATGTTTGGACGTGAAAGCTCTGACCGTCTGGCACGAACAGGTATTGAAGGATTGTATAGCTGACTTTTGTCGTCATGGAGCAACTGCACATGACTGCGCCTCTCCCCTTGTGGGAGAGGGCATCGCCGCAGGTCGATCCACGCTCGCCGGGGTGAGGGGTATCTCCCCGAGCACTCATACGCATCAGTACACGCCGAGAGATACCCCTCATCCGGCGCTTCGCGCCACCTTCTCCCACAGAGGGAGAACGGACGACACCGTCGTTGCGGCTCGGAGGCTAGTTCGCCCCAGCCCGCGCCGCGGCCGGCATGTAGATCTGCGCGTAGCCTTCCTTGATCGCCGAGGTGATGCGATCGAGGCGGCGGTCGATGTGCTTCTCCAGCACGGACACGCAAGCCTCTTCGTTACGCGCCTTCAGGCCCTCGACGACCGCACGGTGCTCGGCCTGGGTATTGGAGCGGTTGATGCTGTCCATGTCGATCCAGCGCACGAAGCGGATGCGGGCGTTGACGTTGCGCAGCACGCGCAGCATCTCGGCATTGTTCGACATCGCCATCAGCCGCTCGTGGAAGGTCTCGTCCAGCTCGACGAGCTCCACCGATGTGCGTTCGCCCGGATCGGGACCGGTGGCTTCGAGGAATTTCAGCAGCGCGTCGATGTCCTCGTCCCTGGCGCGCTTGATGGCGAGGCGGACCGAGGCGACCTCGATCGACTTGCGCAGCTCGTAGAGATCGAAGATCTCATGCGCGTCGAGCTCGCGGCAGAAGAAACCCTTGCCCGGCGTAAAGCGCAGGAAGCCTTCGGTGTTGAGGCGGTTGAGTGCTTCGCGCAGCGGCGTGCGGCTGACGCCGAGGCGCTTGGCCAGCTCACCCTCGTTGAGTCGTTCGCCCGGCTTGAACTCATAGCTCACGGCCATCGCCTTGAGCTGTTCATAGACGCGATCGACGATACTATCGGAAGCCAGTTCCACGTTGCTCATATCAGCTGCATTCATGCACGAACACAGCTCAATATATCGGGGGCGCGGCAGCGATTGCAATGCAGACAAGAGTAGAGGTTGTGAAGAGCTTTGTGACAGCCGGACTCAGCTGAAGGCGCGTGGGCGCAGTCCAGCATGAAACCAGGTGATCATGGAATAGATGTCGTAGACCGGCAACCCGACCTCGGCCTGCAGCGCCGCCGCGTAGGGCGGCATGTTGGTGCATTCGAGCACGATGGCGCCGACATCGGGATTTTTCGCGACCAGCTGCTTGCCGGCCTCGACCACGTCACGCTCGGCCTGGGCCACATCCATATCGTCCTTCTCGGCCTTGATCAGGACGCGAAAAAATTCCTTGCCGTGCTCGGTGCCGACCAGCGGCGTATCGAGCGGCACTCCGGCACCTTCCAGATGAGCCGGCGTCAGGGTCGAGCCCGATACCGTGACGAGACCGACGCGCTTGCCCGGCGGCAGCGTCGCCTGCACCCACGGCACCTGCATCAGCGAGGAGGTCGCAACGGGAACGCCGACCGCCGCCGCGATCTCTTTCTGGAAGAGCGAGAGAAAGCCGCAATTGGTGGTGATGGCTTCGGCCCCGAGCCGCACCAGATCCCTGGCCGCATCGATGAAGTCGGGCAGCAGGCCGGCGGCACCTTTCAGCACAACCTTCTCCGGCGAGGCGCCGCTCACCACACGGTAGAGCACGGGAAACGGCCAGGTCGTGCCATTGCCCATGTCGCCGGGGATGCGGGGGAAGCGCGCCTCCAGCATCAGGATGCCGAGCGGCGCGCCGTAGATGGCCTTGCCGCCACGGGCGATGCGGGAGGAGGAGCCGGAAGAATAGGTCATGGTGCGATCTCAGAGAAAGCGAGTGGGCGAAAACGGCGCAAGCGGAATTTCAGGCGCCTTGCCGCTCAGCAGCTGAGCAACGAGACGGCCGGTGCGAGCGGAGCTGACCAGGCCGATATGGCCGTGGCCGAAGGCATAGACGATGTCGCGCGAGGCGCGCGCATGGCCGATGCAGGGAATGCCATCAGGCATGCTCGGGCGATGGCCAAACCAGGTCTTGATGCGCGAGGCCGGAATGTCCTTCGGCAGTTTCGGGAACATGCCGAGCAGGTGATTGCGCAGGATCTCGGCGCGCTTCCAGTTCGGCGCAGCTTCGAGACCAGCGATCTCGACCGTGCCGGCGGCGCGCAGGCCCTTGTTGGTCCAGTTCACCACCATCTTGGCGTCTGATGCCATCATCGAGCTGCGCGGACCTGTCTCCGGATTCTCGATCATGACGTGATAGCCGCGCTCGGTCTCGAGCGGGAGCGGATCGCCAATGGAAGCAGTGAGCTTCTTTGAATGTGCACCGGCCGCAACCACCGCAGCATCGCACGGAATCTCGCCGGTGTCGGTGAGGACGGCGACGAGCTTGTTGCCGCTCAGCTTGAGACCAGTCGCCTTCGCGTGGACGAGCTCGGCGCCGTTCGCCAGCGCGTGCTGGGCAAGCGCCGCAACATAAGCGCCGGGATCGCGGCAGCGCCCGGCCTCTTCCACCACCACGCCAAAGGTGTAGCGCGGATGTAAGTCCGGCTCGCGCTGACGCATCTCGTCCGCGCTGAGCTCCATCCATTCGACACCGACCTTCTTGCGCAGGCGCCAGCCGAGATCGTTGTCGAAATTGCCGCGCGACGGGAATACGTGCATCACGCCGTTGCGCTCGACCAGCTCCGGGACACCCGCCTCTTCCGCGAGCTTCCGGTGCAGCAGCGGTGCGTCCTTCAACAGGTCACGCAGCGCGAATGCCGTCTTCTCGACGCGCGCAGCGGTCCAGCCGGAGAGCAGATACTTGATCAGCCAGGGCAGCGCCTTCGGCAGATAAGACCAGCGGATCGCGAGCGGGCCGAGCGGGTCCATCAGATAGAACGGCACCTTCTTCCAGATGCCTGGTTCTGCCGGCGGGATCACCGAATGCGAGGAGAGCCAGCCGGCATTGCCGTAGCTCGCCGCCTGCTCGCCCCCGGGCGTGCCTGCGTCGATCAGCGTGACGTGATGGCCCTCGCGCAGCGCCTCGATGGCGCTGATCACGCCGACCGCGCCGGCTCCGATGATGGCGACGTGGCGGCCCTCTGCCATCGCTTACGCCTTCACCGCGGGCGTAAAATCCTTGCCGACCGAGATTGCGCGCGGATCGATGATGCAGTGAAGGATCGACGGCTTGCCTGAGGCCAGCGCACGCTCGAACGCCGGCGCGAACTCTTCGGTGCGCTCGACGCGCTCGCCATGGCCGCCGAACGCCTTTGCGTACATCGCGAAGTCGGGGTTCTTGAGCTGGGTGCCGACGACGCGACCGGGATAGTCGCGCTCCTGATGCATGCGGATGGTGCCGTATTGCGAGTTGTCGACGACGATGACGACCAGCGGCGCGTCGTATTGCACGGCGGTGGCGAATTCCTGGCCGTTCATCAGGAAGCAGCCGTCACCGGCAAAAGCGACGACGACGCGATCAGGATATTGCCGCTTGGCCAGTACGCCCGCCGGCACGCCATAACCCATCGAGCCCGAGGTCGGCGCGAGCTGCGACGCAAAACTGTGGAAGCGGTGATGGCGATGGATCCAGCCGGCATAATTTCCGGCGCCATTGCAGACGATCGCGTCCTTCGGCAGACGGTCGCGCAGCCAGGTCATGACCTGGCCGTACTGGAACGTACCCGGCAGCTCGCGCGCCTTGTCGGTCCAGGCGAGATAGTCGGCATGCGCCTTCGCGGCTTCGCCCTTCCAGGCAACCGCGCCTGAAGGCTTGAGCGTGTCGATGGCCGCAGCGAACGCGGCGGGCGTCGCCTGGATCGCCAGCGCCGGCTGGTAGATGCGGCCAAGCTCTTCCGAGCCCGGATGCACATGGATCAACTTCTGCTTCGGCGAGGGAATGTCGAGCAGCGTGTAGGACGAGGACGGCATCTCCGACATGCGGCCGCCGATGAGGAGAATCACATCGGCGTTGTCGATGCGCGCTTTCAGGCCTGGGCTCGGCCCGATGCCGAGATCGCCGGCATAACGCGAATGATCCGCGTCGATCAGCGAGGCCCGGCGGAACGAGGTCGCGACCGGCAGGTCGAACCGTTCGGCAAAGCGCGCGATGCTCTTGGTGGCTTCATCGGTCCAGCGCGAGCCGCCGAGAATAACCAGCGGCGCCTTGGCGCTCGCAAGCATCGCGCCGACCTGCTCGAGATCCGATGGCGCCGGCCAGCTCACGGCGGGCTCGATGCGCATCGCGTCCGCGACAGCCGCGGTCTCGGTAAGCATGTTCTCCGGCAGCGCGATCACGACAGGACCGGGGCGACCCTGCATCGCGACGCGGAAGGCGCGTGCGACCAGTTCGGGAATGCGATCAGGACGATCGATCTCGACCGCCCATTTTGCCATCGAGCCGAACACGGCCCTATAGTCGAGTTCCTGGAAGGCCTCCCGCTCGCGCATGCCGGTGTCGACCTGGCCGACGAACAGGATCATCGGTGTCGAGTCCTGCATCGCGATGTGAACGCCGTGGCTGGCATTGGTCGCGCCGGGACCGCGGGTGACGAAGCAGACGCCCGGGCGTCCCGTGAGTTTGCCGTAGGCTTCCGCCATCATCGCGGCGCCGCCTTCGGCGCGGCAGATCACGACGTCGATCGGGCTGTCATGCAGCGCATCGAGCGCCGCAAGGTAGCTCTCGCCGGGCACGCAGGTGACGCGGTCGACGCCTTGCGCGACCAGCTGGTCGATCAGGATCTGGCCCCCGGTGCGGGTGTTTCTGATGGTCATGACAGCTCCCTGACGGCTTTGGCGATGCGCTTTTGTTCCGAGGTGGCGTAGGACAGGCGCAAACAAGGTGCAAGACCGATGCAAACAGTGCAGAGGACATCGGCACGCATGTCAGCGCCGCGCGGCGATTGCGATCACCTCGATGCGGTAGGCCGGATCGGCGAGCTCGACCTTGCCGCAGGCACGCGTCGGCGCATTGCCGGGCACGACCCAGGCATCGTAGACCGCGTTCATGGCGTCGAAATCGTCCATGGTTTTCAGCCAGACCTGCACGCTGAGCAGGCGCGACTTGTCGGTGCCGGCGCGCGCCAGCATGTCGTCGACCTTCGCCAACGCCTCCTTGGTCTGCTGGGTGATGTCGGCGGTCTTGGTGTCAGCGACTTGTCCTGCGAGAAAAACGAGATCGCCGAACACGGAAGCGCGGCTGCGGCGGGCGTTCTGGTCGATGCGGGTGATATCAGACATGGGGGATTCCTTGTTGCTTTACTTGCCGGTCGCGATGATGCGGCGGCAGTGATCAAGCGCGGCGCCGATGAGATTGTCGCTCGCCTCGGGCGTGCGGAACGCCGAATGCGCCGACAGGGTCACATTCGGCAGTTTTGTAAGCGGATGACCTGCGGGCAGCGGCTCGACAGTGAAGACGTCGAGGCCGGCATGAGCAATATGGCCCGAGCGCAGCGCGTCCAGCATCGCATCTTCGTCGACGATCGCGCCGCGCGCGGTGTTGATCAGGATGCTGCCCTTGCGCATCTGCGCGATGCGCTCGCGTGACAGGAAACCCTTGGTCTCGTCGTTGAGGAGCAGGTGCAGCGAGACGACGTGGCTCTCGGCCAGCAGCTTCTCCAGCGACACGAATTCGACACCCGGATGCGTCTTCGGCGTTCTGTTCCAGGCAATCACCTTCATGCCGCAGCCGGCCGCCATGCGTGCGGCTTCAGCCGCAATGCCGCCGAAGCCGATGAGGCCGAGCGTCTTGCCGGTGAGCTGCACGGCGTCGCGGCGCAGCCAGTTGCCTTCGCGCATGCCGCGATCCATCTCGCCAAAGCTCTTGGCAGATGCCCACATCAGCGCGATTGCGCATTCGGCCACCGCCGTGTCGCCATAGCCCTTGATGGTGTGGACGGCGATGCCGAGCTCAGCAAGCTCTTCCGGATTCATGTAGCTGCGCGCGCCGGTGCCGAGGAAGACGACATGCTTCAGCCCGGCGCACGTCGCCGCAATCGCGGATGGCACCGCCGTATGGTCGACGATCATGATCTCGGCATCGCCGAGCAAGGCGGGGAGATCGTCGGGCTTGATGGAGGGATTTCTGATGATGCCGACCGGCAGCTTCGCGGCGGAGAGCAGCTTCTCGGTGACCGCAGCCAGGGTGTCGTTGGCATCGACAAAAACAGCACGCACGGACTTTCTCCTCTCAATCCCGATAACCCGCTTGCCGGTCCAATATCCGGCGCGGCTTCAGGGAGTTTTCTCTCGCTTTGCCAAAGGACTAGGCCCCAACCTGCCTCGTCGCACAAATCGTCGGCAAAGCCGCAATACCATATTGCATTATGGACTGAATACAGAAATAGTCCACCAGCCGGAGCCGATAGATCCCCATTCCCCAGGGAGTACTGACGATGAACCGCAGGGACGCACTCACCACCGTCGCGCTGGCGGGCGCCGCAATGGCCGCAGCCGGCTCAGCCAAGGCCGACACCGCGCCGACCTCCACGCTCGATCGCATCAAGAAGACCGGCGTGCTGCGGATCGCGGTCATCGCCGGCCAGGACCCCTATTTCCACAAGGACCTCGCCACCAATCAATGGTCGGGCGCCTGCATCGACATGGCGAACGACATCGCGGGCAAGCTGGGTGCCAAGGTCGAGACGCTGGAATCGACCTGGGGCAACCAGATCCTCGACCTGCAGGCCGACAAGATCGACCTCGCCTTCGCCGTGAACCCGACGCCGGAGCGTTCGCTCGTCATCGACTTCTCAACCCCGATCCTGGTGCACTCCTTCACCGTCATCACCAAGAAGGGCTTTGCCAAGCCGCAGACCTGGTCCGAGCTCAACAAGCCCGACGTCAAGATCGCCGTCGACATCGGCTCGACGCACGAGACCATCGCGCGCCGCTACTGCCCGAAGGCCGAAATCCTCGGCTTCAAGACCCGCGACGAGGCGATCCTCGCGGTGTCGACCGGCCGCGCCGACTGCAACGTCTCGCTCGCGGTGCTGTCGATCTTCACGCTGAAGAAGAATCCGACGCTCGGCGATCTCGCGATCCCGCGGCCGATCCTGACGCTGCCGACCAATCTCGGCATCCGCGCCGAGGCCGACCGCCGCTACAAGGATTTCCTCAGCGCCTGGGCCGACTACAACCGTTCGCTCGGCCAGACCCGCGAATGGCTGCTGAAGGCCTATCAAACCGTCGGCCTCAGCGCGGACGACATTCCGGGCGAAGTGCAGTTCTAGGCCGCTGCGATCGGCCTGATCGCGGGCAGTTTGTGCAAGGCGGCACCGTGCTGGAGCTCGGTGCCGCCGTGGACGCGTTTGACGACCGGGCTCGCGACCATCCCGAATCGCTTGGGGACATCCATGAAACTCCGCGGCGGCTTCACGAATTACGGCGAGACCATCGGCGTGCTGATGCTCGACACGCGATTTCCCCGCCCACGCGGAGACATCGGAAACGCGCGCTCCTATGACTTTCCCATACGTTACAAGATCGTGCGCGGCGCCCACGCGACCAGGATCATGGGCGATCATCCCGATCCAAACCTGCTCGATCCGTTCATCGTCGCCGCCCGCGAACTGGAGTCGGAGGGCGTCAAGGCGATCACGACGAGCTGCGGCTTCCTCGCGCCGTTCCAGAAGCAGCTCGCCGCCGCGGTGAACATCCCGGTGTTCACCTCGAGCCTGATCCAGGCGCCGCTGATCCACGCCATGCTGCCACCGGGCAAGGTCATCGGCATCTTTACGGAACGCGGCCATCACATGAACGACGGGCATTTCCGCGGCGTCGGCTGGTCGCAGAACGATATCCCCGTTCAAGTCCAGGGCATGAAGCCCGACGCGCAATTTCCCGCGACCTACATTCTCGGCCGAGAGGAGCTGGACACCGACGTGCTGCGCGCCGAGATGATCGAAATGACGGAAGCCTTCATGGCGTCGTGCACGAATCCCGGCGCAATCCTGTTCGAGTGCACCAACATGTGCCCGTTCTCGAAGGACGTCGCCGAGGTCTCGAACCTGCCGGTGTTCGACATCAACACCTTGATCAACTTCTTCTATCGAGCGGCCAATCCGGTGCCGTTCCTGAACTGAGCACGACAGGCGGACGCTCGCCCACGCGCCGCGAGGACACCGACCGCCAGCCGCGCAGCGAGTGGCTGACGGCTTTGTGCCGAATTCACCGGGCATATTGCCGCGGATGCCCTGAGCAAACCGGGACGCTGATATGCGCGCGCCCTGACGTGGCGCTTCCGGTGTTGACGCGAATCCATGCGCGTTTAAGTAGGTGAGACAAAGACTGCAGGGATGGCGACGTTCGCTGGGCTGGTTCCCGTTGCCGTCACCCATGCAGGACACATGACGACCTCGCCTCACGCGACCTCGCCACGCGCGATACCGAAATCGGCTTCCACGCCCCCTCATCTCGCCGTCGTCCTGTTCTCGCTCGCGATGGGCGGCTTTGCGATCGGGACCACCGAATTCGCATCGATGAGCCTGCTGCCGTTCTTCGCGGCCGATCTTCATATCGACGAGCCGACAGCCGGACACGCCATCAGCGCCTACGCGCTCGGCGTGGTGCTGGGCGCGCCGCTGATTGCCGTGCTCGGCGCCAAGTTCGCCCGGCGCACGCAGCTCTTGGCGCTGATGGCCGTGTTCGCGCTCGGCAACGCCCTGACCGCGCTGGCGCCCAGCTTTGGTTCGATGGTCGCCGCCCGCTTCCTCTCGGGCCTGCCGCACGGCGCCTATTTCGGCATCGCCGCGCTGGTCGCGGCCTCGCTCGTTCCGCAACACCGCCGCTCGCGGGTGGTCGGCCAGGTCATGCTGGGCCTGACCGTCGCCACCATCATCGGCGTGCCGCTGGCCAATCTGATCGGCCAGTCGGTCGGCTGGCGCGCGAGCTTTGGCCTCGTGTCGGTCTTGGCCCTGCTCACGGTTCTGCTGTGCGCGCTGTTCGCGCCGCGCGACCAGGCAGGCCGGTCGGATCCGCTGCGCGAGCTCGGCGCGCTGAGGAGCCGTCGCGTCTGGACGACGCTCGCGATCAGCGCCATCGGCTTCGGCGGCATGTTCGCCGTCTACACTTATCTCGCGACGACGTTGATCGAGGTCACCAAGGTCAGCACCGAGGTCATCCCGTTCTTCCTGGCGATCTTCGGCATCGGCGCCACGCTCGGCAATCTGGTCGTGCCGCGCTTCGCCGACCGCGCGCTGATGCCGACGGCTGGCGCCATCCTGGTGTTTGCAGCCGCGGCGCTGCTGGCCTTTCCTGTTGTCGCCGGCAATCCCTGGCTGCTCGCGATCGACATCTTCGCGATCGGCGCCAGCGTCGCGCTCGGCGCCGTCCTGCAGACACGGCTGATGGACGTTGCTGGAGATGCACAGGCGCTTGCCGCCGCGCTCAACCATTCGGCGTTCAACACCGCCAATGCGCTCGGCCCGTTCCTCGGCGGCCTCGCCATTCGCCAGGGTCTGGGCTGGACTTCCACCGGCCCGGTCGGCGCCGCCCTGGCGGTCCTCGGCTTTCTGATCTGGATCGTCGCCTGGCGCGACACCGGCCCCGCACCGGTCGAGCGCGTCTCAGGCAGCGACACTGCGCCACGCGAAACTGCTCCGCTGAAGCAGGCACCGCCGCTGGCACCGCGCGAGCGAAGCCGTCCCAAGGAACCGGTGGCTTGACGGATTGCAACGCGCTCAGAACAGAGCGGCGTTGAAGGCCGGTCCATAAATCATCACGGCTACGAGCGAGACCAGCAGGCCCGCGCCCGAGAAGATCACGAGGATCTGCAAGGTTTCGACGTCGACATTCGTTCCCGTCGCGCGGGATATTGCTCTTGCCAGTGCAGCAATCATCGCCAGCTCCGAAGCCGGCCACGCATGGAGGCGGGCCTGACTTCATCTAGACTAGCGCAGATCGGCGCATCCGCCTGTGAAGCAGATTACAGGTGCGCCTCGATGATCGGTCGCGCGCTAGCGGGCATGTCGGCTCCTTGCGCAGTATTCTACCGGTTCAGCTCCCTGATCAGCTCGGCCAGGCTTGAGTCGTCAGGCCGCAGCCGTGCCAGGCGCTCGGCGTATTCCAGAGCGGCCCTGGTATCTCCCTTCTGGCGACTGAAACTGATTGCGGCTGAAAGCAGCTCGACATCATCAGGATGTGTACGCAAACTCTCGTTCAACACCGACAGCGCGTCGTCGCGCCGGCCCGCGGAATGCAGCCCGACGGCATAGACGTAAGCGTATCGCGTTTGACCCGGATCGAGCACGGCGGCCTGGCGCAATTCATCAAGAGCCGCTTCGGTGCGCTTCTGACGCGCCAAAGCCAAGCCAAGCGCGTGATGAAGCGAGGCGTCCTGCGCCGACCTGGACAACTGCTCGCGCAGAATCCGCTCTCCGTCGGCGTCGCGGCCGAGTTGCCGATAGAGGTCCGACAAGTTCACGGCGGCAGCCGCGAAGAAGGGATCGAGTTTGAGCGCGGCGCGATATTCGGTCTCCGCGGCGGCAGCATCGGCTTGGCGCGCGTAGAAATTACCGAGCGCCGTCCGCGCTTCCGCACGATCCGCGTTCAATCTCTGCGCGGCGATGAATTCGGCGGCCGCTCGAGCGAACCGGTCGCGATCCGCAGTCGGCTGCTGCGCCCGCGGCACCGACGCAAGAAGATCGGCGGCGCGAATACGCACGCCGCGAACGGGATCAACCAGTTGCGCGGATGCAAGCGACCAGAGCTGGTCGGCCGGCATCCTTTCCAGGGCATCGAGCGCACCCAGCCTGACCAGCGGATCGGGGTCGGACAGGGCACGACGGATCAGCTCGACATCGGGTGCAGGCAATTCGGCCAACGCACTCGCACGCACGATACCGGGGACTTCCCCGGCTCGCGCTATCGCCGCCAGCAGCGCCTGCGCATCGGCCGCCTCGATCCAGGCAGCGCCGAATGCCTGCGCGTAGGTCTGAAAGCCTCGCCGTTCCTGACCGAACCAGCTCTCGACCTTGTCGGCTGCCCAGCTCGCCGGCTTGTCGCGATGGCAGTCGTTGCAGGCGTTCGGCACGCCCGTCTGCACGGAGACATCCGGGCGCGGCACGCGAAAGCCGTGGTCATGGCGGCGGTCGATCACCATGTAGCGCCGCTCCGGCATGTGGCAGGAGGCGCAGGACAGCGGCGGCGAGACGTCGGCATGGTGTCGGTGCGCCGTGGATTCATACCGGGCCGGCGGATGGCATTGCGAGCAGACGCCGTCACCCGGTGTCTTCAATGCCGCGCTATGCGGGTCGTGGCAGTCGCTGCATGTCACCCCTTTGGCGAACATCTTGCTCTGCTTGAATGGCGCGTAGTTGTAGGTTTCCTCGTCGTCACGCATCTGACCATCGGCGGAGAAAAGCTGCGGCTCGAGCAGCGACACCCGATGTGTCTCCGACAGCGGCCGCCCCGGCGTCCATTCCTCGGAAAGCTGGCCACGCCGTGCGTGGCAACGCCCGCAGGTCTCGACCTCCTTGCGCAGGGCCACTGCGGGCGCGCTGCGAACGGGCGTCAACGTACCGGCTTCGGCTGACCATGTGATCCCGCTTCGCTCGTCGAACTTGACGACGAGATGCTTCACCGGATCCTTGGCCGACCCGGCTGCCCCGCGGTCGCCTCTCGCCCAGGCGACATGCCGAGAGCCCGCGCCATGGCAAGCCTCGCACCCCACGCTGATTTCGGAGAACGTCGTTGTGAAGTGGTCCGTGGCGGGATCGTAGTTCTTGCGCACGGCGGTCGAATGACACTCGGCGCACATGAAATTCCAGTTTTGGCTGGGTTTGGTCCAGTGCAGGGGATCGCTGCTGGTCACGGCAGCATCCGGATAGAGATGAAACCAGCGCTGGCCGCCTTGATCTTTCGGCCGCGTGTCCCAGGCAATCGAAAGCGCCTGGATACGGCCGTCGGGGAATGCAATCAGATATTGTTGGAGCGGATCAACCCCGAACGTGTACTTGACCTCGAACGCCGAAAGTTTGCCGTCAGGTCCGTCCGTCTCGACGAAGAACCCGCCGTCCTTGCGGAAGAAACGGGAGCGCGTCCCCGCATAGTCGAAGACCGCATCATTGAAATCCGCCTTCACGGACTGGTTCGTCGCATGCTCCATCGCGTGCCGGTGCTGCGAAGCCTGCCAGAGCTTCGCCTGCGTTGCGTGGCACTCGCCGCAGGTCTGGCTGCCGACGAAGCTCAGCTCGGACGCCGGCCGCGAGACAAGCGGACGCTCCGGCCGCCCAATCCAGTAGAATGCCGCCGCGACCATCCCCAGAAGGGCCAGACCGATGCCGGCCGCCAGACGGAAGACGCCGGTCCGCGCGGTGCCCTGCGGCTGGCCTGACGCCACGGGCGGCGCGGACCGCCTCTCGGCGCGGCCCCTTCGGCGCTTACGATCCTTTCCCGAGACTTTTGCCACGCGAGTTCGCCGACCCCAGCCGAATGCGTCGTTCTGAACTACACACGGAGATCGTGGTCGTGAAGCGCGATTCGCGTCTCGCGAGCCAGATCGACGAGTGATCCGCAGAACATCAGCATCGCCGCCATGAACAGGATTGCAACGCCGAATTCGTGCGCGAGCTGAAGGAGCGCGCTGACGAACGCGACAATGATGATCAAGGCGGTGAGGATCGCTGCGATGATCGCGCAGAGCAACGACCGGTTCAACAGGGCAGCTCGCCGGCGGAGCCGCGGGAGGTCGGCCTTGAGATACGCCCGCCGCGCATCGTCAGCCGGTATGCCGTGAATGAACTGTGACCGATCAATCACCCGATTGATCCTGGATATCAGCACCGAGATGAAGGCCGCGACCGCTCCCAGCAGGAATGCCGGAGCGGCCACGCTTGTGATGATCCGCCCGAGCTGATCGATCGACGGAGTGACCGGCAGCAGCTCGACCATGGTCATTGGTCAAGGTTCCGCACCGGCATCACTGTTGAGCGCATTGCTGGACGAACTTGATGCGATCCATCATGCCGAGCCCCTGCGCTTCGGCCTGCTTGCGGCAGCCCTCGCGCTTGTCGATCCGCAACTGAATCTTGTCGGTAAGACTGAGGCCAACGGTGCCAACCTGCGGTTCGGCAGAGGCCGACTTGCCGGCGTCGTCCGACGGACCGTCACCCGCCGCGCGCGCCGCGTCCTGCAGCCGCTTGACGTCGTCCGGGCTCAGCTTCGGCCGGTCGATGTCGAGCGTCACCTTGTTGAGCTTGCCGGTGAAGACGAACGGCGTCTGATAGTCGTTGTCGTCGACCGGCGTGCCGGTGTCGGAGCCGATGTCGAACGCCTCGTCCCATTGCAGGATGAACGGCAGGCTGTGTTCCATCTTCTCTGTGGACACGATGTTGCCGTCGACCTTCAACGTTCCCGTGCCGCCCTGTCCGATGCCGCTATAGTTGCCGAACACCATGGTGCCAGCGCCGAGGCCGTCATATCTAAAATCGAATTCGATCAGGTGCTTGCCAGGCGTCAACTCTGGACCCTCCCAGCGCACGCGCTTGAGGTCGACGAGATTCCACGTGAAGACGGGCTTGTTCTTCAGGACGTAGAAGCCATAGCCGCCGAAGCGGCCGCCCTGTGTGACGAGCATGCCTTCCGCGCCACCCTGCGGGATATCGACATCCGCCTTGAAGGTGTAGGAGGCATTGAGCAAGCTCGGTGCATCGCCGTTGGGCGTGCCGCTCAGCGGCCGTGTCCAGGCGAAGCTGGTGCGGCCGGCGCTGAGGCTCGGACGCGGCGTGATCATCCGGGTTGCCACTGACGAGTCGAGCGGCAGCACCTGATATCTTTCCGCCTGCTGCCAGAACAGCGCCTGCAGTTCCTTCAGCTTGTCGGGATATTTGGCGGCAACGTCCTCGGCCTGCGTCCAGTCGTTGTGGAGGTCATAGAGTTCCCAAGGGTAGTCTTGAGGCGCCGGCAATTTTGCAACCGTGACCCACGGCGGTCGCATTACCTTGGTCGAGGCGATCCAGCCGTCATTGTAGATCGCGCGATCGGCGAACATCTCGAAATACTGCGTCGTGTGCGTCGACGGGGCGTTCGCGTTCTTTTCGTCGAACGTGTACATCATGCTAACGCCCTCGATCGGACTCTGCTTGATGCCGTCGACCATGTCAGGCGCTTTGATATGCGCCGCCTCGAGAATGGTAGGAACGACGTCGATGACATGGTGGAACTGAGTCCGAATGCCGCCCTTGTCCTTGATCACCGCCGGCCACGAGACCGCCATGCCCTGGCGAGTGCCGCCGAAATGCGACACGATTTGCTTGGTCCAGGAGAATGGCGTGTCGAATGCCCAGGCCCAGCCGATCGACATGTGGTTGTAGGTGCGATCGGTGCCCCAGACGTCGTAGAAATATTTGAGCTGGTCCTCGACCGACGGGTTGATCTGGTTGAACATGGCGACTTCGTTCGGCGTGCCGTTCGGCTGACCTTCCGCGCTCGTCCCGTTATCACCCTCGATGTAGATGATCAGGGTGTTGTCGAGCTTGCCGAGGTCGTCGATCGACTGGATCACTCGCCCGATCTCGTTGTCGGCATAGGCAGCATAAGCCGCGAATACTTCCGCCTGGCGGACGAAAAGCTTTTTCTCGTCAGCGGAAAGCTGGTCCCACTCCTTGATCAGATCCTTCGGCCATGGCGTGAGTTTCGCATTCTGCGGAATGACGCCCAGCTTCTTTTGGTTCTCGAAGATGGTGTCACGAAGCTTGTTCCAGCCCTGGTCGAAAAGATGCATCTCGCTGATCTTCTTCACCCACTCGGGCGTCGGGTGATGCGGCGCGTGCGTCGCACCCGGCGCGAATTTGATGAAGAAAGGCGTGTCGGGTGCCAGCGCGTTCATGCGGTTCACGTAGTCGATCGCTTCGTCCGCCATTGCTGTCATCAAATTCCAGCCGGGCTTGCCGACATAGGGATGGATCGGCGTGGTGTTGCGGACGAGGTTACCGGGCTCCCACTGATTGGTGTCGCCACCCATGAAGCCGTAGAAATATTCAAAACCCATGCCGGTCGGCCACTGATCGAACGGGCCGGCCTGGCTCGCCTGGTATTCGGGCGTGTTGTGGTTCTTGCCGAACCAGGCGGTATGGTAGCCGTTGTCGGTCAGGATTCTGCCGATCGTGGCCTTGTCCTTGGTGATGATGCTGTCATAGCCCGGATAGCCGGTGGCCTGCTCCGCGATCACGCCATAACCGACCGAATGGTGGTTGCGTCCGGTGATCAGCGCCGCGCGCGTCGGCGAGCACAGGGCGGTCGAATGGAAATTGGTGTAGCGCAATCCGCTTTGCGCGATCCGGTCGAGCGCCGGCGTCGGGATCACGCCGCCGAACGTGCTGGGCACGCCATAGCCGGCATCGTCCGTGATGATCAGCAGGACGTTTGGAGCGCCCTTGGGAGGTACGACCCGCGCCGGCCAAAATGGTTTCGAATTGCGCGCGTCACGCTCGATCTTGCCGCCGAACTTTTGCGGCGGCGGCGGAAGCTGGTTGCCGGGAATGGTGATGGTGGCGGCTGGAGAGCCCGGAGGCGGCGCGGCCGATTGAGCCGTTTGCGCGAACGCAGGCCCGGAGATCACGGATGCCGCAGCAATTGCAACAAAGATCGTCCGAATGATCATTGCAAATTCTCCCCAGATCAGGGTGCTAAAAATCGTAGCCTGAACCGCGGCCGGATCAGCGGCTTTGACTCAAATCAACTGCACCGAACTGACCGCGCAGAAGCGTGCTATCGGAATCCGGCAATGGCGCTGAGACCGCATCGCGGCGAGCGAAACACGTCAGGCGTTGCAAAAGGGCACCACACTTTCGGCGGCGACGGGACTGGCCGCGCCTCATTGATCTAGATCAAGGCGGTCAGCACATTCGCGAGATGTGTTGGAGGTCCATTTCGAAAATTCATTTATGAGCCTGGGGGCGGATCATGGGACATGCATGCGCGCAGTGCGCGCGCCCATCGTCGAATGAACGTAGCGCCAAGGCCGCTCGCTGGTTCGCGGCGCTCCTGATCGGCACCTGCGCGAGTGCGAGTACTGCGCAGGCCGACGAAGGTGGCGTCAGCTTCTGGCTTCCCGGAATTTACGGGAGCCTTGCTGCCCTTCCGCAACAGCCGGGATGGGCGCTGAATTCGATCTACTATCATACCGCAGTCGGCGCTTCAGGTTCGGTCGCCGCGGCCCGCCAGATCACGCTGGGCAGGCTCAATCCGACCGCAAATGTCAGCCTGGACGCCGATCTCGGCGCCCGGGCGGATCTGCTTCTGCTGAACCCCTCCTACACATTCGCAACTCCCGTCCTCGGAGGACAATTGTCACTCGGCGTGATGGCGATTGCGGGCCGCAATCACACCACGCTCGACGGAACCATCACCGCGGGCGTTGGCGGATTCACGACCACGCGGGCCGGCGCGATTGACAGCACGATCACCGGCTTCGGCGATCTATATCCGCAGATGACGTTGCGCTGGAACATGGGCAACAGCAACTTCATGACCTACCTGACCGGCGACATACCGGTTGGTGACTACGACGCTCAACGGCTCGCCAATCTCGGCATCGGCCACGGTGCGATCGACGGCGGCGCGGGCTACACCTATTTCAATCAGCAGAGCGGCTTCGAATTGTCGGCCGTCACCGGGCTGACGTACAATCTGCGAAACGATGCCACCGGCTATCAGAACGGCATCGACTGGCACCTTGACTGGGGCATGTCACAGTTCCTGTCGAAGCAACTCCACGTCGGTGCCGTCGGCTATGTCTACAATCAGCTCACGGCGGACAGCGGCGCGCTTCCGATCCTCGGCGAGAACAAGTCGCGCGTGGCCGGCATCGGACCGCAGGTCGGGTACATCTTTCCAATTGCCGGGCAGCAGGGCTACCTCAATCTGAAAGGCTACTATGAGTTCGGTGCGGACCGGCGGCCGTCGGGCTGGAACACCTGGCTGACGTTCTCGATCTCCCCTGCAGCGCCGACGCCCGCTGCGCCAGCCAGGCACATTGTCACCAAGTGATGGTCATCAGCGCGAATAGTGGTCGGGCCAGTGAGGCTATCGCGGCACCTTACCGAGTCCTCATACCGCCTCCCTGAGGTTCTTCTTATCGTTGGCGCCAGTGCTCAGTTCCGCCCACAGGCCAAAGCGCACGCCTTCGTTCAGAGGAATCATGTGAAACGGCTGGCCGAAGATGGCGAGAGGCTCCTTAACTGCCTCGAACCGCGGCCAAGCTTCCACAATATCAGGCGCGCCTGATGTCACGAAGCGCAACAGGCTTGTCTGAAACCGCGCCGCCACGTCGATATCGGCAGGCGTCATCGGGCCGCCCTTGCGCTTCAGGATCGGGCGATCGATGAACTCGGGCAAATGTGCCCACAGGCAGGCATTGTCGGCGCCGTGAGTCGGACCTTGCGAGAGAAACGGCTCCAGCGCAGGGCGATGGTCGAACCGGCTCAGCCACACCGCACCGCCTGCAGCTGCGTGGCTTCGCGCCAGATCGGCCATCGGGCGATGCCAGAACGCATCCGACAGCAGCGCCTCGTAGGGATCCTCGTCGACGCGCGCCGAACCGCGATAGCAGGCCAGCAGGCGTTCCCAGCCGGCATCGCCGAACGCGACGCGCACATTGCGCTCGGTGGTGCGGATCATCGCGGCCGGCGGCGTGCTCTTCAAAAACATCACCATCTCGTCGCGGCAGGAGCCGAGCCAGAGCGGAATGTCGCGCAAACCTCCTGCGGCAAAGACGTCGCGCGGCTCGCGCGGGATCACGGTGCCGTCGAGCACCGGGCCGAACACCGTGCCTGAATCGGTCTCGTCCGCGATCCTGCGGCCGACGCGCTCGACGGCTGCAAAGAGGTTTGACAGCGGCACGGATGCGATAGCGCCCGGATCGTCGTCCAATTCGAGCTCGGCCAGCACGCGGCGCGCGACGATGTCGGCATGGTCAGCGCTCATGATGTTGCGGCCGGGCGCGCTCAGCGCCAGCGCACGGGCGAACTTGCCCTTCGCCTGCGGCAGCGTTCCGAGGGCGATCACCATGGATGCGCCGGCCGACTGGCCCGACAGCGTCACCTGGCCAGGATCGCCGCCAAAATTGGCGATGTTGGCGTGGACCCAGTCGAGCGCGGCAAGTGAATCCGAGATCGCGAGATTGTTGGCCTCGGCCAGTCCGTGACGATGCAGTTGCAGGAAGCCGAGCGGGCCGAGCCGGTAGTTGATGGTGACGATGACGGCCGGGCCATGCGCGGCGAGGAAGGCGCCGTCATAGTCGGCGCCGCCACCGGTGACGAAGGCCCCGCCATGGATGAAGAACAGCACCGGCAGTGGGCGGCCTGTCCCAACAGGCGTCCAGATGTTCAGGCTGAGACAGGATTCTTCCGCCTGATCGAGATGCCCGGGCTGCGGCGCGTAGGCGCCGTAGTCCGTGCAACGACGCGGCTCCGTCCACGCGGGTGGCGACATCGCCTTGGCGAAGCGTCGCGCGGTCGCGAACGGCACGCCCTTGAAGGCGCGGACGGTCCCCTGCTCGGCCCCCATGATCGGGCCGAGCGTGGTCTGAACTGCGTTGGTCAACATGCGATCGATGGTCCTTGCGCTCACGCGCGCCGCTTGCCGAGATCGGCGATGTCGACCTTGTGGGTCTCGCGCGCGGTCATCGCGGCCAAGGCGGAGGCGACGCAGCAGCCGCCGACGAAGATCGCGACCGGAATCCAGCCGTGCGGTCCCTCGCCGACGAGGCTCGCGCTCACCAGCGGCGTGAAGCCGGCGGCAAGGAAGCCGAGCTGGGTGCCGATCGCGGTGCCGGAATAACGGACGCGCGCTTCGAACATCTCCGCGTAGAACGACGGCCAGATCGCGTTCGGCGCGGAGTAGATGATGTAGAGGCCGATCGCGGCGGCAAAGATCGCGGGCGTGCTCCCCGAGGTCACCAGCATGAAATAGGGGAACAGCAGCACGGCGCAGCCGAGCACGCCGCCGATGAACACCGGCTTGCGGCCGATCCTGTCGGCGAGCAGCGCCCAGAGCGGCTGCGCAAACAGCGCCACCACATTGCCGAGCACGCCGGCCCACAGCATGGTCGGACGCGCGACACCGAATTTGCTGGTGGCATAACCGAGCGTGAACACCGCGGTCATGGTGCTGACAGTCGCGATCAGCGCGCAGACGATCACGCGCAGCACGTCCGGCCAGTAGTCACGCAGCAGCGCGATGACGGGGAAGCGCGCGACCTGCGCCTTGTCCTTGATGTCCTCGAACACGGGCGTTTCCGGCATGGTCCGCCGTACCAGATAGGCAACCAGCAGCACCAGCGCGGAGAGCAGGAACGGAATACGCCAGCCCCAGCTCAGCAATTGATCTTCCGGCATGCTGGAGACGGGAATGAACACCAGCGTCGCCAGAATCGCGCCGGCCTGGGTGCCGCTGAGGGTCCAGCTCGTGAAGAAGGCGCGGTTGGAATTGGCGGAATGCTCCAGCGTCAGCGAGTTCGCTCCGCTCTGCTCGCCGGCCGCCGACAGGCCCTGCAACAAGCGCAGCAGCGTCAGGATGATGGGCGCGGCATTGCCGATGGTCTTGGCATCCGGCAAAAGGCCGATCGCAAGCGTCGAGGCACCCATGATCACCAGCGTGAACAGCAGCACGGTCTTGCGACCGATGCGGTCGCCGAAATGGCCGAGGATCACGGCGCCGACGGGCCGCGCGATATAGCCGATGCCGAACGACAGCAGCGCGAGCAGCGTGCCAGTCGACGGGTCGACATTGGCGAAGAACACTTTTGGAAAGATCAGCGCCGCCGCGGTGCCGTAGATGAAGAAGTCGTAGTATTCGAGCATGCTGCCGACGAAGCTGACGAGCGCGGCGCGCTTCGGCAGCTTGGCTTGCGAAACGTCCGCGCCGGATGACGCATGCAGCGATGCAGTTGAGGTCAAGCTCATCAAAATTCCTCCCCGAGTGCTCTGGCGGATGCAGCTCGCGTCATGCCCGTCCGGCCTTTCGCGCGTTTATTGCTTTTGGTTGCCGCAACCTTGGTTTCGCCCATAATGTACGAACTAGTACGTTTATGCAAGGCCGCGCCGAAAAGCGCCGGATTGGACGAAATTTGCCTTCACCATCAAGGTGATCCATAGAAACGGGCGGGAGAAACAGTGATGCTCGAGCGCATGCCACCCCCATCGAAGCGCACCAACGACCCCGAGCGCACCAAGCGCGACATCCTCGAAGTGGCGATGGCCGAATTCGCCTCGGAGGGCTATTCCGGCGCCCGCGTCGACGCGATCGCGGCGCGCACCCGCACGTCGAAGCGGATGATCTATTATTATTTCGGCGGCAAGGAGCAGCTCTACCTCGCCGTACTGGAAGAGGCCTATCGCAGCATCCGCGCGCTGGAGGATCAGCTCGACATTGCCAGCTGCGACGCGCGCGAGGGCCTGCGCCGGCTGATCGAAGCCACCTTCGACCACGACGAGCGCAACCCGAACTTCATCCGCCTCGTCTCGATCGAGAACATCCATCACGGCAAGCACCTCAAGCAGAACCTGCAGCTGCGCCAGCTCAACGCCAGCGTGATCGCGACGCTCGACGACATCCTCAAGCGCGGCCGCGCCGAGGGTGTCTTCCGCGACGACGTCGACGCGATCGATCTGCATCTGGCCATCTCTTCCTACTGCTTCTTCCGCGTCGCCAACCGGCATACGTTCGGTGCGCTGTTCGACCGGGATCTGAGCGAGCCGAAGGTGCTGGCGAAGAGCAGGACGCAGATCGTGGAGATGATCCTGGCATGGCTGGGGGCGAAGGCTTAGCTGCAGCCCTCACCCCGTCTTCTTCTGCCGCGCGCTCGCTGCGAGCACCAGCAGGAACGACGCCGCCGTCATCAGCGTCGAGATCGCGGCAATGGTCGGGTCGATCTCGTCGCGGAGCGCGGTGAACATGCGCTTGGTCAGGGGCTGATACTGGCCGCCGGAGATGAACAGCGCGACGATGGTCTCGTCCATCGCCGAAATGAAGGCGAAGATGCCGCCGGCGACCACGCTGGACTTGATCTGCGGCAGCGTCACCGCGAAGAAGCTGCGCAGGCGGTTCATGCCGAGGCTGCGCGCCACCATCTCCTGCGCGGGGTCGAAGCTTTGCATTCCCGCCAGCACGGAGATGACGACGTAAGGCAATCCCAGCATCACGTTCGCCAGCACGAGGCCTGGCATGGTCGCAACCAGGCCGACCTTGGCATAGACGAAGAAGATACCGACCGCCGTGATGATGATCGGCACCACCAGCGGCAGCAGCAGCGCCATGTGGATGACGCGCATGATCCGCAGCTTCGACTGGCTGATGGCATAGGCGGCGGCGACGCCGCACGGCGTCGCGATCAGAACGGTGAGGAAAGCCACCGTCAGCGTCACCTGCGTCGCCTGCATCCAGGCCGGATTGGCGAAATACTGCTGGTACCAGCGCAGCGAAAACGACGGCGGCGGGAAGGTCAGGAAGCGCGCGCTGGAGAACGAGATCGGCGCGATGATCAGAACGGGGAGGATCAGATAGACCAGCACCAGCGTGCTGATCACATAGAGGGCAATCCGGGCGGGCGAGGCGCGCATCATTTCTGCCCCAGCACGCGATCGAGCGAGATGAAGCGGCTGACGACGAAGAAGATCGCGAGCACACTCAAGAGCAGCACCACCGCGACTGCGCTCGCAGCGCCGAACTGGTTGTAGAGCTCGACATTGCGGCTCACCAGCATCGACACCATCACCGTGCGCCCGCCACCGAGCAGCTCCGGCGTGATGTAGAAGCCGAGGCAGAGCACGAACACCATGGTGCACCCGGCGAGCACGCCCGGCAGCGACAGCGGCAGGAACACGCGGAAGAATGTCAGCGACGGGCTCGCGCCCAGGCTGGCGCCGGCCTGCATGAGATCGCCGGGGATCTTCTGCATGGTGGCGTAGAGCGGCAGCACCATGAACGGCAGCAAGATGTGCACGGTCGCCACCACCGTGCCGAAGGTGTTGTGCACCAGCGCGAGCGGCTCGGAGATCACATCGAGATAGCGCAGCAACTGGTTGATCACGCCAGTGCGCTGGAGCAGCGCCAGCCAGGCATAGGCCCGCACCAGCACACTGGTCCAGAACGGCAGCACGACCAGCGACAGAATGAGGATGCTCCAGCCCTTCGGCACCGAATTGGCGAGGTAGGCCACGGGATAGCCGAGCAGCAGCGCGATGACGGTGACCGCGAGGCTGATCTCGAAGGTCAGCGCAAAGCTGCGCCAGTAGATGTCCTCGGTAAAGACGCGGCGATAGTTCTCCAGCGTGAAGCCGTCATGATAGATCGACTGCCAGGCGAGCCAGCCGACCGGCAGCACGATCAGAGCCAGGATCACCAGCAGCGCCGGCGACACCAATGCCAGCATCAGGCCGTGTTCGCGGCGCTGATGCTTCTCGGAAGGATCTGGCACTGATGTCGCCAAGGCTGCCTCGCCTATTTCTGCATGAACGAGGCCCAGCGCTTCTCGGCGGCTTCGCCGGCCGGCGAGGACCACCAGGCGTAGGACATCAGCGCTTGCTTGGCTGCATTGACCGGCTCGCTCGGCAATTGCGCCGCGCGCTCGGGCTTGATCACGTTGGTCTCGAACGCCTTCGGGTTGCCGGGGCCATAGTCGATCTGCAGGGGCAGATTGGCCTGGTGCACGGGATCGACGGCTTCGTTGAGGAATTTCACGGCGGTGTCGAGATTTGGCGCGCCCTTGAGGATGCAGAGCGAGGTGCTCTGCAGGATGCCCTGGTTGTAGGTGAAGCCAACCTTGGCGCCTTCCTTCGCGACCGCGCTGACGCGCCCGTTCCAGGCCATCTCCATGTCGACCTCGCCGTCGTTGAGGAGCTGCGCCGATTGCGCGCCCGAGGTCCACCACACCGTGATGTTGGGCTTGATCTCTTCCAGCTTCTTGAAGGCACGATCGACATCGAGCGGATAGAGCTTGTCGGGCGCAACGCCGTCGGCCATCAGTGCGGCCTCGAGCGTGGCGATCGGATGGTTGCGCAGCGCGCGGCGGCCGGGGAATTTCTTGACGTCCCAGAAATCGGCCCAGCTGTTCGGCGCGTCCTTCGGGAAGGTCTTCTGGCTGTAGGCCAGCACGCTCGAATAGAATTCGTAGGACACCGAATAAGGACTGCGATAGGCCTCCGGCATCGCCGCCGCGTTCGGGATCTTCGAGAAATCCAGCTTCTCGATCAGGCCCTGCTCGCCGCCGCGCAGGCAGTAGCCGGTCGGGGTGTCGACGACGTCCCAGATCGGCTTGCCGCTGCCGACCTGCGTCTTGATCGCGGGCCAGGCGTCGGGAATGGAATCCTGGTTGATGGTGATGCCGAGCTTCTTGGCGGAGGGATCGAGGATCGCCACCGTCTGCGCCTGCTGATAGGCGCCGCCTTGCGAGACGAAGGTGATCTGCTCGGCGGCGTCGGCCGCGGTCGTCAATCCGACTGCGCCCAGCAGCACGCAGCCCAGTCGCAAATTCCGTTTCATCGTCATCCTCGCCTCCTCCAAAGTGATCCTATTGACCGATCGCATCGAGAAACTGGTACCAGCCCGCGACCATGCGCACGGCAGGCTCGCGCAGCGGATAGAACGGAATCGCCTTCATGCGGCTGACGTCGAGCAGTCCGACGTCGGGCGTCTCGCCGCGCACGAAGGCAGCGAGATAGCGGCCCATCAGGCTCGACATCGCGACGCCCGCGCCGTTGTAGCCCATAGAGACCAACGTCCGGTCGTCGATCCGGCCGATATGCGGCACCGAATCCAAGGTCATGCCGACGAGGCCCGACCATTTGTAGGCGAGCGGGACCTCGGCCAGATCGGGGAAGATGCCGACCATCGCCTTGCGCAGCGCGTCGAAGGCGGCTTGCGAATCCTGCTTGCCGAAGGCGCCGCGACCACCAAAGATCACGCGATTGTCGACCATGCGGAACCAGCGCATCATCCGCTTGGTCTCGGTATAGGTTCGCCCCGTCGGCATCAATTTGCCAGCGAGATTGCGCGGCAGTTTTTCGGTCGCGATGAGGGCGCTGCGGAACGGGATCAGCGTGCGCTGCATCTGCGCGGTCGCTCCGGTGAGATCGGAATAGCTGTTGGTGGCGATGATCGCCTGTTTGGCGCGCACCGCGCCTTGCGGCGTCTCGGCGACGATGCCGTCGCCCTCACGCCGCAGTTTGATCACCGGCGATTCCTGGAAGACGGGCACGCCACGGCGCGCCACGCCATCGGCGAGGCCGCGCAGATAATTCAGCGGATGAATGCCGCCCGAGCCGGGATTGAGCACGCCGCCGACGAAAATGTCGGAGCCGGTCTCCTCGCGCACGCCGCGCTTGTCGAGGATGCGGACCTCGGCTGAGCCCATCTCGCGCGTCATCCAATTGGCTTCGTCGATGGCCGCCTTCAGCGTCGTCTCGTTATGGGCAGCCTTCACCTGACCGGTGCGGGTCAGATTGGCGCGGGTGATGCCGAATTCGGAGACGAGCTCCTCGACCATGTCGGTCGATTCATGCGCGATCTCGTACATGCGCCTGGCCATCGCGCGGCCATGCGCGGTGTCGATCTCGCGAAACGAGAGGCGAAACTTTGCGGTAATCACGCCGCCATTGCGGCCGCTCGCGCCCCAGCCGGGCCTGACGGCCTCGAGCACGACCGGCGACAGACCACTCTTGGCGATGTGGTGCGCGGCGGAGAGGCCGGTATAGCCGGCACCGACAATCACCACATCCGCCTGTTGCTCACCTGACAGGACCGGAAATTCGCGCGCAGGCTCGGCTGTGGCTTCCCACAGCGAGTTGGCCGATGGCAGCGCGTTCCAGTCTGGTGTCATGTCCGCGGTCCTCCCTACGCCGCGCCGATGGCGGCGTCGGCCAGCGCCCTCAGCGTCGGGAAATGGAAGTCCGGCTTGGTCAGCGTCTCGACGGCGGGCGTGCCGCCGAATCCGGCGATGCCCTGGCGGCGCTCGATCCAGCAGACCTTGTAGCCGAGCTTCCGGGCGATCCCGATGTCGTGGTACTGGCTCTGCGCGACGTGCAGGATGTCGGACTGCTTGTAGCCGAAGGCCGACTGCCGACCCTTGTTGTAGGCGAAGAATTCCGGGTTCGGCTTTGCGACGCCGGTGTCGTCGGCGCAGACGGTGTCGTCGAAGGGATTGCCGAGTGCGTGAGCGTAGCAGGACAGCGCAACGCGGTCGGCATTGGTCATCGCAACAAGCCGGAATTTGGTACGCAGGCGCTTGAGCGCTTCCACCGAGTCGGAGAACGGCCCCCAGCGCAGCACCGAGAGCTGGAACACGTCGCAGGACGCATCGTCGGCGGGCAGACCGAGCTCGGTGGCGAGATGGCGGTAGACGTGGAACATCGCCTCGCTGGAGCGCTCGTAGTGCCTGTCGCGTCCGCGCTTGTAGGGCTCGAAGATCTGCTCGTCGCTGAGCTCGGCCGGCGTCTTGCCCGAGATCTTGCGCACCGCGTTGAGCACGCCGGTCTCGAAATCGATCAAGGTGCCGACGACGTCGAAGGTGAGAACCTTGAAATTGCTGAACGCGGCTTGGGTCGACATATCAGTCTCTTCTCTCAGTTGGACCAGATTCATGTTCAGTCCACCCTGGGCACCACGATGGTGTCCTCGGGGTGAAGGGTGACGGTGAGGCTGCCGCCGAGCGGCGGGATACGGCTATAGGCCTGGTGGTAGCTCGGCTGGCGCAGGCTGAGCGCGATGCCGTCAGTCAGCGCCAGGAAAATGCGCAAGCTCTCGCCTTGGTAGACGATGTCGGTGACCGTCCCGGTGAGCCGGTTGCAGGCGGCATCCTGCGCGCCGTCGTCGATCAGCAGTTTTTCGCTGTGCACGGCGAGCATCAGGGCGTCGCCATTGGGAATGGCGCGGGCGCTGCGCAGAAGCGCGTTGCCGAGCGCGACGCTGGAGGCATCGACGCGGCGGACCGGCAACATCGTCGCCTCGCCAATGAAACTCGCGACGAAGGAATCGGCGGGATGATCGTGCAGCCGCTCTGGCGCGTCGATCTGGATCAGGCGGCCGTCCTTCATGACGGCGACCCGGTCGCTCATGGTCAGCGCCTCGCGCTGGTCATGGGTGACGTAGATGATGGTGGCGCCGATGCGCTTGTGCAGCGCGCGCAGCTCGATCTGCATGGATTCGCGGAGCTGCTTGTCGAGCGCCGAGAGCGGCTCGTCCATCAGGATCAGCTGCGGCTCGAAGATCATGGCGCGCGCGAGCGCGACGCGCTGGCGCTGGCCGCCGGAGAGCTGCGCGATGCCGCGCTCCTCGTAGCCGGCAAGGCCCACCATGCTGAGCGCCGCGCGCACCTTGTCGGGCCAGATCGCTTTCGGCAGGCGCCGCGCCCGCAAGGGAAACGCAACGTTCTCGCCGACGCTCATGTGCGGGAACAACGCGTAGTTCTGGAACACCACGCCGATGTCGCGCTTGTGCGGCGGCATGTAGGTGACGTCGCGGCCGCCGAACAGAATCGTGCCTGAGGTCGGCAGGATGAAGCCGCCCAGAATGCCGAGCAGCGTGGTCTTGCCGGAGCCGGAGGGACCGAGCAGCGAGACGAATTCGCCGGCACCGACGTTGAGGGAAACGTCGTCGAGGGCGCGAACGGCACCATACGCCTTGCTCGCGGACCTGATCTCGACGCTTTCCGCTCGTTTGTCCAACGATCGACCTCGCCCGTTCCCCTGCAATGGCGTGCCTCACTGCGCGCCATAAGCCTGCTTTATAGACAGGAAACTCGCGCACTCACGGTTGAAGCGTGCAGCGCACCTAAACCTCTCGCATGAGCCCTGTCTTTAGGCTGTGATGCCGATGACAACAGACTTGGCAAAACTGGGCAATTGCCAAATTCTCACCACGCTCATAACATGACGTTATGCCAGAGCTGCGCCGCATGCTGCCCTCCAGTAACGCCCTGTTCGTCTTCGACGCAGCAGCGCGCAATGGCAGCTTCACGGCTGCAGCCGCCGAATTGAACGTCACGCAGCCCGCGGTGAGCCGCATGCTCGGACAGTTCGAGGAGCACCTCGGCGTTCGCCTGTTCGATCGCAAGGCGGGCCGCGCGGTGCTCACCGAGGAAGGCGAGCTGCTCTATCGCCGCGTGCTCGACGGCTTTCGCAGCATCGAGACTGGCCTTGTCGAGATCGAGCGGCGCCGCAAGGGCACCGAGACGGTGACGCTGTCGGTGTCCTCCGCCTTCACCACGCACTGGCTGATGCCGCGGATCGACAAGCTGCAGAAGCGGTTTCCGCAGATCGACCTGCGATTCCAGCTGATCTCCGGCGCGCTGCGCGGGCCGGTGGAGAATGTCGACCTCGGCATGCGCTTCCGTGATCGCGAGGAGCCGTCGTCCGGCGGCACGCTGGTAATGAAGGAAGTGATGCTGCCGATGTGCAGCCCGGGTTATCTAAGCGAGGCCGATCCCACCGAGGGCAACACCATCATCCGCCTCGCCGAGACGCCGGGCGATTGGGCGGCGGACTATACTTCGCTGCTCACAGGGCGCCGCGGCGCGGCCAAGGGGCTGAGCTTCACCGACTACGCCGTCGTGGTGCAGGCCGCCCTGCTCGGGCAGGGCATCGCGCTCGGCTGGCTGACGGTCGCCTCGCACTGGCTGCTGACCGGCGCGCTGGTGCCGGCCTCCGACCGGCTCACGACCACGCGCCGCATCTGCGAATTCCTGCCGCCACGCAACCTCCCGATGCGTCCCATCGCCGCCGAGATCCGCGACTGGATCATCGACCAGATGCACAGCGAGATCGCGGCGATCGACCGGCTCTATCCGAAGCTCGGCGCGATGGCGGCGTGTTATTGATGCTCGATTGCCCGGATCGCGCCGCGCAGCTCGGCGAGGCCGCGGAGGCGGCCGATTGCGGTGTAGCCGGGGTTGGTGCGCCTGGTGGCGGCGAGATCGTCGAGCATGCGGTGGCCGTGATCCGGGCGAAACACGATGCGCTCGTCCGGTGAACGCCGCGCGCTTTCCTTCAACAGCGCATTCAGCACCGCAATCATGTCGACGTCACCGTCGAGGTGATCGGACTCATGGAAGGACAAGCCGTCGGCCTCGCGCCTGGTCGCGCGCAGATGGGCAAAGCCGATGCGTGGGCCGAACCGTTCGGCCATGGCGGGCAGGTTGTTCTCAGCGCGCACGCCGAGCGAGCCCGTGCACAGGCAGATGCCGTTGGCTTTTGACGGCACGGCATCGAACAGCGCCTGGTAATCCTCAGCGGTGGAGGCGATGCGCGGCAGGCCGAACAGCGGCCGCGGCGGATCGTCCGGGTGCAGCGTCAGCGATACGCCGAGCTGCTCGGCGACGGGCGCGACGCGCGCCAGGAATTCGGCAAGATGCTGCCGCAGGATTTTTGGCGTGATGTCGCGATAGGCATCCAGCTTGTCGCGGAATTGCGGGATCGTCATCGGCTCGGTGGTCGAGCCCGGCAGCGCGCTGGCGATGACCATGATGAGATAGTCGATATCGGCCTGGCTCATCTTCTCGAACAGCTTCCTGGCGCGCGCCTGCTGCTCGGGCGAATACTCTTGCACGGCGGCGGGGCGCTCCAGGATATGCAGCTCGAACGCCGCAAAGCGGTCCTGGTCGAAGCGCAGGGCGCGGGCCCCGTTCGGCAGTTCCCATTCGAGATCCGTGCGGCACCAGTCGACGACAGGCATGAAGTTGTAGCAGATGATCTTGATGCCGGACGCGGCGACCGCTTCCAGGCTCGCGATCCAGGCTTCGATCGACTTCGCCGCCCTGGCCCCGAGACGCTTGACGTCGTCGGGGATCGGAATCGATTCCACCACCGACCAGGTCAGCTGGGAGCGGCCGGGCTGGCCGTTCTCGATGAAGTTCTTGCGCTCCTCGACCGCCTTGCGCGTCCAGGCCTCGCCGATCGGCACCTGATGCAGCGCCGAGACGATATCGCTTGCGCCGGCCTGCCTGACGTCATCCAGGGACACGGGATCATTCGGCCCGTACCAGCGCCATCCCTCTAGCATCATCGGCCCTCTCCGATCAGTTCGCGGTCAGCACGACCTTGACGCTCTGCGAGCGGTCGAGTGCCAGGCGCAACGCATCCGGCGCGGTCGAGAGCGGACGTTCGGCGGTGACCAGCGACAGCACGTCGACGCTGCCGGCACCAATCAATTCCACCGCCGTCATGAATTCAAGCCCGAAGCGGAACGAGCCGCGCAGGTCGATCTCCTTCGCCATCACGGCATTGGACGGCGTCGGAATCTGGCCGCCCGGCAGGTTGCCGATCTGCACCACCACGCCGCCGCGCCTGACAATGCCGATCGCGCTGGCAAGGCCCGCGGCTGTGCCCGAGACCTCGAAGGCGACGTCGTAGGGGCGCGACGCGGCCTGCGCCTTCAGGCCCTCTTCGCCACCAGAGACGTTCTCGACATGGGACGCGCCGAGCCTGGTCGCGAACGCAAGCGGCGCCGGCGCGATGTCGGCCACCGTGACGTCGGCCATGCCGGCGCGGCGTGCGGCGAGCATGGTCAGAAGCCCGATCGGGCCGGCACCGAAGATGATGCCTCGCTTGTCCTGGATGTTGCCGGCGCGCGCGACCGCGTGAAGGCAGACGGCGAGCGGCTCGGCCAGCGCTGCGGCCTGATAGGACACATGGTCCGGAATCTTCACGCACTGCGCCGGGATCGCGTCGAAGTAGTTGGCAAAACCGCCCTGCATGTGCGGCGTCTTCGACGCCGAGCCCATGAAGTAGATGTTCTCGCAAAGGTTCTGGCGGCCCTCGCGGCAGGCGCCGCAATGACCGCACCAGCGCGACGGGTTGACGGCGACGCGATCACCAACCTTCAGGTTCGCGGCGGAACCTGCGATCTCGACGACCTGGCCCGAGATCTCGTGACCGAGCACCAGCGGTGATTTCACCACGAAATCACCGGTCCGGGCGTGGCGGAAATAGTGCATGTCCGAGCCGCAGATGCCGCCGGCGCCGAAGCGGATGCGCACCATGCCATCGGCGAGTTTGTCGAGCGGATGCTCGATCATGCGCAGGTCTTCGGGGCCGAACAGGGTTGCGGCGAGTGAGGTCGAGGTCATTTGGAGAGTCCCATTGTGTCTGCAGCTTCGTTCACCCGCCCCAGGAACGAGACGAGCCGTCCAATCTCATCGCCGCCGCGCACTGCCGCTTTTGGCCTCTTTCTTCGACGGTCGCTTTGGCTTTCCCGGCTGAGCCGGGGATCGCGCCGTCCGCTTCCGCGCCGCTGGCGCGCCTGCGGTGCTCTCGGCGCCAAAATTCTGCGCAAACCGCTCCTGCGAATGCGCGAGGTGATCGCGCATGGCATCGCGGGCCGCCTTTGGCCGGCGCGCCGCGATGGCATCGCGCACGGCCCGATGCTCGCTGAGCGCGGTCCGCCACGTGGTGGGGTTCTCGAAATATTGCGCAAGCTGCGCGAAATAGGGATTGAGGCGCTGGTCGAACAGCTCGCCGACCACGCGCACCAGCACGGCGTTGCCGAGACATCCAGCGATTGCGATATGGAAGGCGCGGTCATGGACCATCGAGGCTTCACCGGGATGCTCGACGTTCTCCATCGCGACCAGCGCGGCATCGATTCGCGCGACATCGTCCCTCGTCGCGACGCGCGCGGCCTGTTCTGCGATGGCACTTTCGAGGAATTCGCGGGCGCGCAGCAGCTCGAACGGTCCTTCGATGACGGCTGATGGCGCCGGCGCGGCGTCGGCGGGCTCGGTCACGTAGATGCCGGAGCCGACGCGAATGCGAACACGGCCCTCGACTTCGAGCGCAATCAGGGCCTCGCGCACCGTGGGCCGCGAGATCTTCAGCTGCTCCGCTAGCTCGCGCTCGGTCGGCAAGCGGCTGCCGACCGCGTACTCGCCGCTGTCGATCAGGCTTCGCAATTGATCGGCGACCTGGCGATAGAGCCGTCTCGCCTCCACAGCTTCCAGCGGCACGCTGGCCTCCCCTGGAGGGTCTCGCCGGGAAGGTCTCCAGCCCGGCGGCCCGCCAATTTTTGGAAAATTGGTCTTACCAATTGACCGGAGCATTGACCGAAGACGGCCGCCATGTCAAGCAGCAGCCAAACACAGGGGAGACGACCATGCGGCTCGGCCGCGCCAATCTCGATCGGCTGGCACCTCGCATCCGCCGCCCGGCCTATGACCGCGCGCGCGTCACTTCCGGCATCGTGCATCTCGGCCTTGGCGCGTTTCATCGCGCCCATCAGGCCGTCGTCATCGACGATTGCTTGGCCAGCGGCGCCACGTCATGGGGAATCGTCGGCGCGAGCCTGCGCAGTCCGGACACGCGCGACGCCCTCGCCCCGCAGAATCATCTCTACACGGTCGCCGTGCGCGCGGCCGAAGGCACCGAGCACCGCGTCATCGGTGCGCTGCTCGACAGCGTCGTCGCGCGCGAGAAGCCGGTCGCGCTGGTCGAGCGGATGGCCGATCCCGCCATCCGCATCGTCTCGCTCACGGTCACCGAGAAGGGTTATTGCCACACGCCGCAGACCGGCGATCTCGACGAGCGGCATCCTGATGTCGTGCACGATCTGAACAATGTCGATGCGCCGCGCTCGGCGCCGGGCTTCATCGTGGCCGCGCTCGCGCGACGGCGGGCGCTTGGCATTGCGCCCTTCACCGTGCTGTGCTGCGACAATCTCGCCGCCAACGGCCACACCGTGCAGCGGATCGTCACCCAATTCGCGGCGCTCCGGTCGAAGGACCTCGGCAAGTGGATAGCGGACGCAGTGACCTTCCCTTGCACCATGGTCGATCGCATCGTGCCTGAGACAACCGATGCCGATCGCGACGCGGTCGCCGCGGCGCTTGGGATGCGTGACGCCTGGCCTGTCATGACCGAGCCGTTCACGCAATGGGTGGTCGAGGATCGCTTTGCGGCGGGCCGGCCCGATCTCGCCGCCGCAGGCGTCGAGCTCGTCGCTGACGTCAAGCCGTTCGAGCTGATGAAGCTGCGGCTGCTCAATGCCAGCCATTCGGCGCTGGCTTATCTCGGCTATCTCGCCGGCTACGAGACCATCGCCGACACCATGCAGGATCCGCATTTCGCGCATCTTGCAGCGCAGGTGATGGAACAGGCCGCGGTGACTCTGACGATGCCCGCAGGCACCGACCTTTCGGCCTATCGCACCTCGCTGCTCAAGCGCTTCGCCAACCCGGCGCTGCGTCACCGCACCTGGCAGATCGCGATGGACGGCTCGCAAAAACTGCCGCAGCGCCTGCTCGGCGCGATGCAGGATCGGCTCGCCAAGAATCTGCCGATCGCGACGCATGCGCTCGCGGTGGCCGGCTGGATGCGCTACGTCACCGCGCTCGACGAGCAGGGCCGCGCCATCGACGTGCGCGATCCCCTCGCAGGAGAGCTGGCGGCGCTGGCGCGCGAGGCCGGTCCCGTCGCCGAACGACTTGCCCCCGCATTGCTCGGCGTCACGAAAGTGTTCGGGCCGCTCGGTGCCGAGCCACGGCTGCGCGAGGCCGTGACCGCAGCCCTCGGGCGCCTCTACAGCCAGGGCGCGCGAGGCGCGGTGGAGACGCTTGTTTCGGCGTGACCAGAAAGTGGGCAGCGATGCTGCACTGCGTTCAAAGTCGGCCTGAAGTCGCGCTTGATTTTTGACGGCCATTGGCTCACCCGAGAGGCATGGCAAAGGACAGCAAGGTCATCGCCGCGAACGCGGCTTTTTACGCCGCCTTTTCGACGGGCGATTTCGACGGCATGAAGCGGATGTGGGCGGATGACGACGCCATTTCCTGCATTCACCCCGGCTGGCCCGCGATCGTCGGCCACGCCACCGTGATCGGAAGCTGGCGTGACATCCTGCAGAATCCTGAAAGGCCGCAGATCGCTTGCGCCGAGCCGCAGGCCATCGTCGACGGCGACAGCGCCCGCGTGCTCTGCATCGAGATCGTCGACGGCACCGCGCTCGCCGCAGCCAACCATTTTCGCCGCGTCGGCGACGGCTGGCGCCTGGTGCACCATCAGTCGAGCCCGATTGCGCAGATCGTCGAACAGGCCGAGGACGATAGAGCGAGCCACCGGGTACACTGACGGCGCCGCCGTTCTACTGTGCATGGGGTTGTTTTACGATTCTCGGTTTGGCAGCGAGTTCCGACAGGTCGTCCAGCACGACCCGCGCCGCGCTGAAATCATCGTCCCGGAAATACATGCTGCGGGTGATGAGCACGGGAATGCCGGCGCCCGAGGCCGCGATCAGCCCGTTGGCGGAATCCTCGATCGCGATGCAGTCGGCAGCCTCCAGCTTCAGTCGCGTCAGCACTTCGAGATAGACGTCCGCCGCCGGCTTCTTGTGCCTGACATCATCGCCGGCAACGATCGCGTCGAAATCCGCGGCCCAGCGCGGCCCCAGCGCCTGCGACAGCAGCGCATCGATATTGCCGTGAGAGGTGGTGGTCGCAATCGCCAGCCGCTGGCCACGCGCCTTTGCCGCTGGGAGCAGTTCGGCCACGCCGGGCCGCAACGGGCAGCAGCCGGTCTCGATCAGCTCGGCATAGTGCGCGGTCTTGATGCGATGAAGCTCGGCGATGTCAGCGTCCGACAAGGGCGGCGCGATCCACTGCCTGGCGTGGAAGGCGCGGATGCGTTCCTTGCCGCCGGTCACCCGCAGCAAATCCCGGTAGACGGCACGGTCCCAGTGCCAGTCGAGACCGCGGCGGGCGAAGGCGTGGTTGAAGGCCCGTCGATGCAGCTCCTCGGTCTCGGCAAGGGTGCCGTCGACATCGAAGATCAGCGCGGCCGCGTTCCGGATCAGCGCTGCCGCGTCCGCTGGAGCGATCGCCTCCGCCTGCATGGTCCGCGCCTCCCTGTGACGAGCGAGCATCGCCTGAGGCACCGGGCGAGTAAAATCGCAATATCTTTTGCCGGACCCAAAAATCTCTTATGAGCGAGGGCGCGCGGGCTCGCGCGATCGGGAACTCGAACCCAGCACGGGAACGCATGCGGCTCTTTATCCTCGGCCTCGGCTATAGCGCCCGGCATTTCGTCGGCAGGTTCGGCGACGCGTTCTCGCATGTCGCCGGGACGGTGCGCGATCCCGCCAAGCGGGACGACCTCGCCGGCATCGAGCTGCACGGTTTTTCCGGCAGCCGTCCGGCTGACGCCACTGTCGAGCGCATCCGCGACGCCGATGTCCTCCTGATCTCGATCCCGCCGGGCAACACCGGCGATCCCACGCTGGCTGCGCTCGGCGATGTGCTCGCGTCGGGCCGCCGCAAGGTCGTCTACCTCTCCACCATCGGCGTCTACGGTGATCACGCCGGTGGCTGGGTGGACGAGAGCACGCCGCCACATTCCTCCCTCGACCGCGCGCGGATGCGGGTCGCCGCCGAGCAGGCCTGGACGGAGACGACGCACGGCGATGTCGCGGTACTGCGGCTTGCCGGCATCTACGGCCCCGGCCGCAACGCGCTGGTGACACTGCGCGGCGGCGCGGCGCGGCGCATCATCAAGCCCGGCCAGGTGTTCAACCGCATCCATGTCGACGACATCGCGAGCGCAATCATGGCCGCGGTTCGCCATCAGGGCGGCGGCACCTGGAACGTCTGCGACGACGAGCCGACACCGCCGCAGGACGTGATCACCTATGCCGCGCAGCTCATGGGCGTCGCGCCGCCGGCCGAAGAAGCCTTCGCGACCGCGGAGATGTCGGCGATGGCGCGCAGCTTCTATGCCAGCAGCGCCCGCGTCTCCAATGCGAGGCTGAAGCAAGAACTCGGTGTCACGCTGGCCCATCCGACTTATCGGCACGGTCTCGATGCGCTTTGGCGCGACGACGATGCGAGACTGGCACCGACAAAATGAAAAAGGCGGCACCTAATATTCGGTGTCAACTCAACACGCCATATTTTTTGAACCAGGCCTGCGCCTGCTTCCAGGCATCTTCCGCCGCGCCCTTGCGGTAGCTGCTGCGGTAGTCGGCATGGAAGCCGTGCGGCGCGCCCGGATAGATCTTGAATTCGGCCGTCTTCTTGTTCTGCTCGAGCGCAGCCTTGAACTGCTCCACCTGGGCGACGGGAATGCCGGTATCGGCGCCACCATAGAGACCGAGCACCGGTGCCTTCATCTCGGGTGCGAGCTGGAGCGGGCTCTTCGGCCAGAGCGGATTGGGCGCATCGACCGGCGGACCATAGAAGGCGACACCGGCCTTGAGCGTGCCGCTATGCGCTGCATATTCCCAGACCGTGCGGCCGCCGCGGCAGAAGCCGATGATGCCGAGCCTGGCGGTGTCGCCGCCCTGCGATCCAGCCCAGGCCACCGTCGCGTCGAGATCAGACAGCAGTTCGGCGTCCGGCTTGGCATTGACGATCGACAGCAGATCCTTGATGTCGGTGATCTTGGTCAGGTCCATTCCCTTGCGGAAATAATAGTCGGGCGCGACCGCGAAAGCGCCGAGCTTGGCGAGGCGCCGCGTCACGTCCTTGATGTATTCGTGCAGGCCGAAAATCTCCATCGCCACGATGATCACCGGCGCCTTGGTGTTGCCGGCCGGGCGGGCGAAATAGGCGGGCATCTCCTCGGAACCGACCTTGATCCTGGCGTCGCCGGCCTGAAGGTCAGCGGTGTCGGTCGTGATCACCTCGGCACGGACGGGACCCGCCGCAAGCGTGTAGCCGGCGGCAACCGCCGCGGTGGCGCTCATGAATCCGCGGCGCGAGACCGGGGCGACTTTCGTCAATCCGACGACGTCTGCCGTCATGGTTATTTCAACACTCATTGATCGATCCTTCCTGATGCCTGGCCCTGATCCCGCAGGCGGCGCATTCGCCAATAATTGCCGGCGAAACGCAAATCACCAGCCTGAGAGCTTTTGCCGGGATCAGACCTGGCGGATCCTTGCCGGCGTTTGCATTTCGAATCGCAGACACACCTTCGCGCTCTCGCGACGCGTTTCGCCCGAGCTTTGCTCGTTCTCTCCGCCCTCTTGTCCAAGAGGGTGCAGGGAAGGCCGGGTGCCGGCGGCACCCGCGGTCCGCTGCGCGAAATGTAGCGCAGTGAAAGACCGCACAGCGGCATACAGGTGAAGCCCAACACACGGCCTTCCCTGCGCGATGGGTTGACGGCTTATGCCGCGCTCTCCCGGGAGCCGAATTCCTTCTGGCCTCCCTCGCCCCGCGAATTGACGATGTGGTTGATCCGGTTGGACGCTCCACATCTCCGCGACAGGCTTGACCGTAGCGACGACGGCCGGGACCACACGGTTTTGCCGTACGCGCGTCCGTTGCCGCCACAGGGTCTTGCAGACGTGTGCACACGCGCCGCAAGAATGCTGGCGAGACGAACTGAACAGCGCCGTTCGTCCGCACGCGGTTTCGGGCTCACAGGGACTACCCGCCCTGCCCGCACCCTCTCGTGCCGACGCTGCCGCGTCCACCGCACTCCGGCTCGCAATTCGTGACGACGTACGATCGCCCCTCAAGGATGAACCGGGATGCGCGACACATACGCCGTTTCCGAAATTCGGTAAAGCGGAATGTTTTTCGCGAGCGGGATTGACAGCCCCTACAGGTGTTTTGCCCGCCGGGCAACGCGGAGGCGCGCCGCTACTGCGCTCCCGATCCGCCCTGCACGATCTTCTCGTTCAGCTTCTGGTCGACGGTCTCGACGGTGCGGTCGATCTCGGCATTGGGCGTGCCGAGCTGATGCGAAATCAGCTTCACCAGGAGATCGACGCGCTCGATGAAGGGCGCACCGCTGGCCACGGCCCGCGCAGCCGACGAGGGCTTCAGCAGGCTTTCGGCGGCCTTGGCGTATTTCGCGAAAGGCACCTGGTCCTCGGGATCGGCGCCGAGCCGGCGCGCGATGGCGTCGACATGATCGTAGATCGTCTGCGAGCGCGCGAGGTCTCCGTGCACGGCGTCGCGGATCGACTGCGGCTCGTGCGGCGTGATGCAGCGATAGTTGCCGGTGAGCAGCATCGACCATTTCGCCAGCGGCACGAACAGCGATTCGAACACCTTCAGCTTCACCGGCACATCCTTGCCGTCGAGCGTCACCGCGTCGATATCGGCCTCGAGCTCGCGCAGCACCTTGTTGTGCTTCTCGTCGGCAAAGACCGACGCCTTGAAGTTGGTGGGCAGGCCGACATGCAGCACGTTCGCCGCTTCCTCCGGCGGACGGAAGGCCTGCGGATCGGGCGAACACAGCGTCACCAGGCCCGGCTCGAAGCGCTCCCACACTTGCGCATTGGTGTAGGCCTCTTCGAGATCCATATCGGCGAGCGCCGGGATGCGCTTGAGATAAGGCAGCGGCGGCATGTTCATGATCGACAGGCACGGCAGCTTCGCCGCGGCGATCTTGACCATCAGCATACGGACCGTGTGGTTGGTGTATTGCGGCTCCTGCATCGCAAGGCCGACGAGATCATAGCGTGAGACGTCGACGTTCTGCGGCGTCACCGCGTCGAGCTTGCCGGGCAAGTCGCGCGAGAAGATCGCGCGGTGCACCGCCTCGTCGCGCAGCTTGATGCGCACCTCGGTGCCGTCGCGGTTGATCAGCTCCGCGGTCTTGGCACGGCAGACCAGGGTCACGTTGTGCCCGGCCATCAAGAGCTTGGTGCCCAGCAGGGAGCCGTAGGAAGCACCCAGAATCAGAACGTTACGTGCCATGGTCGTCCCCTCGTCATGTGTGTGATTTTTTGAGCCCCGGCCGTTATCCGCGGGTGCGCTGCAGCATGTAAGGCAAACCAGCCGGCAATGGCAACTGGGATAATGCATACAAGAAAAGTGGAATATTCCGCTAAACGGATGAAATCCGATGGGTCGCTTCGCGGCACGAATTGCGATTTAACCGAAATACGATCGCATCGCCGATCCCGCAGTCATTCTGGCCCGCACTTCTACGGCTTTCAAATCTCGACTGAAATTCCGCCGTGGGCAACGCGGCATGTTCCCTCGTGTTTCGCTCGACGCGTCCCGCTTCGATTGATAAGTCCCTTGCCGCGAATGACGGGGCTTGAGTCGGGGACATGACGGTTGCGATCGAGATGGGGTTGACCACGGCGGGCGCCGGGGCGGCCATGGACCTCGAGGAACTCCTGGCGACCCGTCTCCTGGTGCAGGGCAATTCCGGCTCCGGCAAGTCGCATCTGCTCAGGCGCCTGCTCGAGCAGAGCGCGCCCTGGGTGCAGCAGGCCATCATCGATCCCGAGGGCGATTTCGTCACGCTGGCCGAACGCTTCGGCCATCTGGTGATCGACGCCGAGGATCACACCGAGCGCGGCCTGCAGGTCGCCGGCGAACGCGCCCGGCTGCATCGCGTCTCCACGGTGCTCAATCTCGAAGGGCTGGATGCCGAGAACCAGATGCGGCGCGCGGCCGCCTTCCTCGGCGGCATGTTCGACGTCGAGCGCGACCATTGGTACCCGATGCTGGTGGTGGTCGACGAGGCGCAGCTGTTCGCGCCGGCGGTCGCGGGCGAGGTCTCGGACGAGGCGCGCAAGCTGTCGCTGGGCGCTATGACCAATCTGATGTGCCGCGGCCGCAAGCGCGGCCTCGCCGGCATCATCGCGACGCAACGTCTGGCGAAGCTCGCCAAGAACGTCGCGGCCGAAGCCTCGAACTTCCTGATGGGCCGGACCTTCCTCGACATCGACATGGCGCGCGCCGCCGATCTGCTCGGCATGGAGCGACGGCAGGCCGAAGCCTTCCGCGATCTCGAACGCGGGCAATTCATGGCGCTCGGGCCTGCGCTGTCGCGTCGTCCGCTGCGTCTGAACATCGGCCCGACCGACACCTCCCCCCGCAACTCGACGCCGCGGTTGATGCCGCTGCCGGAAGCGACAACGGAAGATATGCGCGCCGTGATTCTGGCGGCGCCCCCGCCGGATGCCAGCCGGCCGCAACGCCGGCCCGCGCCTGATCTGCTCGAACAGCTTCGCGCGGCCAAGGCCGCAACGCCCGAGATCAGCCCTGAGGGGGTCGAGGAACCGGTCAGCGCCGAAGAGCTCGCCGAGCGGCGCGAGCGCGTGGATCGCACCTTGCGCGCCGTGCTGGCCGCGCCCGATGCCGGCTTCCGCGCCATCGGCGTGCTCTATCAGGAATTCGTGGTCCGCTGCCGCATCGAAGGCCTCGGCGCGTCCGTGCCTGACTTGAGTGAATTCCGCCGCATGCTGACGCATGCGCGCGCGGGACTCGGCACTGAGATTGCCGAGGACGATTCCTGGCAGGAGGTGACGCTCCGCGCCTCGATCCTGCCCGACGACATGCAGGGCGTGTTCATGATGATCGCGCGTGCAGCCAAGGAAGGCTGGCCCTGCCCCGGCGATGCCGCGATCGCGCGTGCCTATGGCTCGCACTCGCTGCGCCGGGCCCAGCGCCTGCTCGGCTACATGGAGGAGCAGGGCCTGATCGTGGTCCAGCTCGACGGCGGCGGGCGCAGGTTCGTGACGCTGGTGGAATTGGCATGGGCGACGGCGCCGGGCGATCCCAATGGCGACGATCAGCCGGCCGAGCAGATGCCAAGCGCGGCGTCGGCTTGATCAGGCCGCCTCGGTGACGTCGGCCAGCACGTCCGGCTCGACGCGGGGCCGGCGGTCGATGCGGCGGTAGAGCACGCTCGAGACGAGCCAGGCGACCACGAACATCGCGATCACGGCGAATCCGACATTGGCGAGCGATTCATTGAGAGCGTCGACCAGCGCCCAGACGCCGCCGGAAAAACCGAGGCGGTCGGAGATCAGGCCGAGCGCCTCGATGCCGCCGATCAAAAGCGCGACCGCGACGGACGCTCCCGTGATCGTGAGGTTGTACCAGAGCTTGCGCATGGGATCGACGAAGGCCCAGCGATAGGCGCTCACCATCAGCGCGGAGTCGGCCGTGTCGACCAGCGCCATGCCTGAGGCGAACAGTGCGGGGAAGACCAGGATATCGGCGAGCGAGGCGCCGCGCGCGGCTTCGGTGGCGGAAATGCTGAGCAGGCCGATCTCGGTCGCGGTGTCGAAGCCGAGGCCGAACAGGAGGCCGAGCGGAAACATGTGCCAGGGTTTTGTCACCAGGCGGAACATCGGGCCGAGCAGCCGCGCCAGAAAGCCGCGATGGGCGAGCAGCGCCTCCAACCCGGCGGCGTCATGAACGCCCTGCTCGCGCGCCAGGCGAAAGGTCCGCCACAGGCCGGCGAAGATGGCGAGGTTGATGGCGGCGATCGCCAGCAGGAACAGCGCCGACACCGAGGTTCCGATCAGGCTGCCAATATTCTTGAGCAGGCTGTCGCCGCCGAGGCTGACCACGCCGAGCGCGAGCAGCATGGTCGCGACCACGACCACGGTGGAATGGCCGAGCGCGAAATAGAGGCCGACCGAGCGCGGCGCATCGCCCGCCTGCATCAGCTTGCGCACGACATTGTCGATGGCGGCGATGTGGTCGGCGTCGACGGCGTGGCGCAGGCCGAACACCCAGGCCAGCAGCGCGGTCGCCATCACCGCGGGCCGATCGCCGAACGCCGCAAAAGCCCAGGCCCAAGCGGCGACATTGGCGGCGACGAGCACGCCGAACAGGAGCACGGTAGTGGGCTCGACCGCCCGCAAAAACCTCGTCACGAAACTCATCCCGCTGCGCGCCTCATTGCGTCAACGGTATGATCTTTTCACACAATGATCATACCGACCAGCGCAATCCGGCGCGGCCGGGACAATTTTCGCGCATGGCCGACTTACGCGGCCTGCGACCCACCGAGATAGGCGTCGCGGACGCGGGGGTCGTCTTTCAGCGTGCGCGCTGGGCCCGACAGCACGATCTTGCCGGTCTGGAGCACGTAGGCCTCGTGCGCGATCTCGAGTGCAAGGCTGGCGTTCTGCTCGACCATGAAGACCGAGACGCCCTCCTGGTTGATGGTGCGGATCAGTTCCAGCACGCGGTCGACATAGAGCGGCGACAGCCCCATGGTCGGCTCGTCCATCACGATCAGACGCGGCCGGCTCATCAGCGCCCGCGCCATCGCGACCATTTGCTGCTCGCCGCCGGACAAGGAACCCGCGCGTTGCGACAGCCGCTGGCCGAGTTTCGGGAACAGCGTGAGCATCTTCTCGAGATCCTGCGCAACCGCGTCGCGGTCGTTGCGCACGAACGCACCCATCAAGATGTTCTCGCGCACGCTCATGTCCGCGAACAGCCGCCGCGCCTCCGGGACCGAGGCGATGCCGCGCCGGACGATCTGCGGCGTGGTCAACCCGATCAGCGAGGCGCCGTCGAACGTCACCTCGCCGGAGCGCGGTTTCACCAGGCCCAGAATGATCTTCATGGTCGTCGATTTGCCGCTGGCGTTACCGCCGAGTAGGCAGACGATATGGCCGCGGCCGACCGATATGGACAGGTCGAAATGCACCTGGGCCTGACCGTAGAAGGTGTTGACGTTGGTCAGCGCCAGCAGCGGTTCGGGCGCGCTCGTGGTCATGCCGCGCTCTCCTGCTCAGCCGTTCCTGATAGCCCGTGGCCGAGATAGGCCTCGATCACCTTGGGGTCGCCACGCACCTCTTCGCCCGGCCCTTCCGCGATCTTCTTGCCTTCGTCCATGACGATGACGCGGTCGGAGAGGCGCATCACCATCTCGAGCTTGTGCTCGATCAGGAGGATGGTCAGCCCCTCCGCCTTCAGCTCGGCGACGAGCGCCTGCATCTCCGCGGTCTCGCTCGGGTTCATGCCGGCGGTCGGCTCGTCCAGCAGCAACAGGCGCGGCTTCAGCGCCAGCGCGCGGGCGATCTCGACGCGGCGGCGGTTGGCATAGGACAGGCTGTAGGCGGGCTGGTCGATGCGCGGCAGCAACCGCTCACCGAAGCGAGCCAGGATGGCTTTGACCTCTTCGCGCAGCCGCTCTTCCTCCGCCTTGACGCTGGAGGGACGCAACAGCGCCAGTCCCAATTCCAGCAGCGGACCGATCACCGGCACCGCAGGCTTCACCGCGCGCAAGCGCGTGTGCGCGCCGATCAGGACATTGTCCATGACGCTGAGATTGCCGAAGACGCGGCCGAGCTGGAACGTGCGCGCGATGCCTTGCGCTGCCAGCCGTTCAGGCGAAAGGCCGGCGATGTCCTGACCCTCAAAACGAACCTCGCCCGCATCAGGCCGGTCGAGCCCGGTCACGAGATTGAATAGCGTGGTCTTGCCGGCGCCATTCGGGCCAATGATGCTGACGAGCCCGCCCTTGGCGAGATCGAGATCGATGCCGCCGACGGCCGTCAGGCCGCCGAAGCGGCGGGTCAACCCGCGCAGCGACAACAGAGGTGCAATCGTCTCCGCCGCCATCAGATCGTCCCCAACAGGCCTTGCGGCCTGAACCGCACCAGCAGCAACAGCACGATGCCGTAGATCAGGATGCGGTACTCGGCCGCGATCCGGAACACTTCGGGCAGCCCGACCAGCGCGACCGCGCCGACGATGGCGCCGACGACGTTGCCGAGGCCGCCAAGGATCACGACCGTCAGCGCCAGGATGGACTGCTGCGTGTTGAAGGTTTCATGGTTGATGTAGGAATAGAGGTGCGCCGCGATGCCGCCGCTAACGCCTGCCGCGAAGCCGCCGAAGATGAAGGCGAGCGACTTGTAGCGGTTCAGGCTGAGACCATAGGCCCGCGCGGCGATGTCATCGTCACGGATCGCACGAAAGCTGCGGCCGAGATGCGAGCCGAGCAGGCGCACCTGGAGCAGCGCGAGCGCGACCATGACCGCGAAAGCGAACCAGTACACCGAGGCCGGGCTGATCAGATCGTAGCCGAACAGCGACAGCGGCGGGATGCCGGAGATGCCGATGGGCCCGCGCGTCACGCTTTCCCAGTTCAGGATCACCAGCGACACGATCTCGCCGATCGCGAGCGTCGCGATCGAGACGTAGTGCCCGCGAAGGCGAAACGAGGGCGAGATCAGGATCGTGCCGAGCGCCGCGCTCATCAGGCCGCCGGCGATGATGGCGAGGCCGACCGGCACGTTCAACGCCAGCGACAGCAGCGCGGACGTATAGGCACCGATCGCGAGCAGCGCGGCGTGACCGAGCGAAACCTGCCCGATCGTTCCCGCCACCAGCGTCAGGCTGAGCGCGAGCAAGCCGAGCAGCCAGGCGTTGATCAGCGTCTGCAGCACGTATAACGACACCGGCAGCAGCGGCAGGATGGCGAACACGGCGACCGCGACAGCCAGGGCCCAGCGCGGAATGCGCACCGGCCGGCTCGGCGCGATGAAGGTGCCGGTGAGCGGTTCGGGCGGCGCCTGCCGCGCGCTGGCGAACAGGCCGTTCGGCCGCAGCACCAGCACCATGACCAGCAGCAGGAAGGCGAACAGGTTGCGATAGCTGGTGCCGAACACGGCGACGCCGTAGCTCTCGACCAGTCCGAGCAGCAGGCTGCCGGCCACCGCGCCCGGCACATTGCCGGCGCCGCCGACGACCTCGGCGACGACGCCCTTCAGCGTCGCCTGCAGGCTCATCGCTGTGTCGATCTGGTTGTAGTACATGCCGACCAAGAGGCCGGAGATGCCGCCGAGTGCAGCCGCGATGCCGAAGACCGTCTGATTGACGCGGTTGACGTCGACCCCCATCTGCATCGCCGCGTCCCGGTCCTGCGAAGCGGCGCGCACCGCCCAGCCGAGCTTGGTATAGCGCAGGAACACGAACAGCAGCAGCGCGCTGGAGATCCCGACACCGGCAATCAAGAGATCAAGCGGCCCGATGGTGCCGCCACCAACCTGGAAGCGCACATCCGGCAACTGGCTCGGCAAGGCGCGCGGGTTGGGCGAGAACGTCAGCATCACCAGCTGATCGAGCACGAAGCTGATGCCGATCGTCGCCAGCAGCGGCGCGATGCGCACCGAGTTCTGCAGCGGACGCAGGCCGAACCGCTCGATGATCAGCCCGACCAAAGCGGCCACCACCGCGACGAAGATGATGGTGAGCGGCAGCGGCGTGTGCAGCTGCACCACCGCGACCCAGCCGATATAGGCGCCGACGAGATAGATCGAGCCCTGCGCGAAGTTGATCAGCCGGCTGACGCCGAAGATCAGCGCGAGCCCGACCGCAACGAGCGCGTAGACATTACCGACGATCAGCCCGTTGATGGTGTAGTCGAGCCAGGAAGACACGCAGAATTCCTAATCAAGGGAGAAGGGCCGGAGCGATCGCTCCGGCCATCATGTCAGGTCGGCTTGCCGTCCCAAACGGTGAACTGGCCCTTGCGCACGACGAGTTCGGCATTCATCGCGCCCTTGACGCGACGGGTGGCGACGTCGAAGGTCGCGGTGCCGAAGATCACGCTCGGAACGTCCTTCACCTTGGCGAAGGCATCGCGGATCGCCTTGCGGTCGGTGCCCCCGATCTTCAGCACGGCCGCCGCCATGTTCATCGCGTCGTAAGCGTAGGCGTTGAAGGCGTCGGGCTCCTGCCCGTTGTACTTCTTCTTGAAGCCGGCAATGAACTTCTGCACCTCGGGCCGCGGATCTTCCGGGAAGTAGCGTGTGCCGACATGCACGTCCTCGACGGCCTCGCCGCCGAGCTCGATGAATTTCGGCGAGTAGACCGAGCTCGCGGCGCAGATCACCTGCTTCAGCCCGACCTGCCGCGCCTGGCGCGCGATCAGCGCACCGTCGGAGTAGTAGGAGATCAGGACCAGGCCGTCCGGGTTGGCATCGCGCACGCGCACGAGGGTGGAGCGGAAGTCGCGCTCCTCGGGGATATAGCCTTCGGTGACGACGATCTCCGCACCGTATTCCTTGGCCGCGTTGTTGAAATAGTCACGGCTGGTGCGGCCCCAATCGGTGTTGAGATGCAGGACCGCAAGCTTCTTGAGGCCGAGGCGCTTCACGGCATATCGCGCCAGCAGCGGCTGCTCGTCGGCCTGGCTGACCGACGTGCTCCACATGAAGTCGCCGCCCTTGGTGAAGTCGGGATGCGAATTGGTGAAGCCGAACTGCACGAGGCCGCCGCGCTGATAGATCGGCGAGGCCGCCATCGAGGCGGGACTTGAGAAATCGCCGAGTTCCAGCACGATGCGGGGATCGGAAACGAACTTTTGCGCGATCGCCACCGATTGGCGCGGATCGCTCTGGCTGTCCTCGAAGGTGTAGGCGAGCTTGCGGCCGTTGATGCCGCCCGCAGCCGTGATCTCGTCGAGGGCGAGATCGAAGCCCTGCTTCCATTGCGTGCCATATTGCGCGTTCGGCCCGGTCAACGGACCGCTGACGCCGAGCAGGATCGGATCGGCGTCGGCGAAGGCGGCGCGCGAGAAGGCGGCGCCCGCCATCAGGGCGAGCGAGCCCTCGACCAGGGTTCGGCGATTGATGTTGCTCATGCACGACTCCATCCCGTCGGGTGTTGAAAACAAGCAGCAAGTCTTGTGCCGGTGAGATTGCCTATTTCGAGGGCTCGCCGAGCGACAGCATCAGCCGGTTCGCCCAGTTGAAGAACGAGGCGCCGTTGATGACGTCGACGATCTCGGCATCGTCGAGGCCCGCACTGCGCAGTTCCTTGATATTTTCGGGGCCGAATGCGATCGGCGTCGCGGCGAGCGCCACCGAGGCCTTGACCACGGCGTTCCAGCGTTCGCCGAGATCGGCATTGACGCCCTGGTCGAGCAGCTTCTGTACGTCCTCGCGGCGCTTGGAATAGGTGCTGGCGAAGCGCGCATGCACCGAGGCGCAGTAGATGCAGCCGTTGTAGCGCGAGGTCGCGGCCGCAGCGAGCTCGCGCTCGGCGCGCGGCAGGCCGTCGGCGACGTTGTAGAAGATGTCCTTGTCGGTCCTGGTGCGGGCTTCCAGCACCTCGGGGTCGCGCACTAAAAGGCGGAAATATTCCGACTTGGCACGGGCGCGATCGACGAGACCGGCGAAATGCCGCTCGGTGAGCTCGGCCTCGGGCAACGGCTCGATCCAGGCGACCCAGCCGAGTTCATCCTGGGTGAAGACGACAGGCGGATTGACGGTGGCGCTCATGATGCGGCCTCCTCTTGTGCGTTCGCGGCGGCGAGCGTGCGCAAGCCGCTGACGACCCGCACCTGGAACGACAGGAACGCGACGAGTTGGGAGAAGGTGACGATGCCGGTGTTGGACCAGCCAGCGGCCAGCAGCGCCTTCATGTCGCTGGATGCCGCATCGCGCGGCCGGAACACCAGCAGGTGCGCATGCTCGAGCGCCGCGACGAGCCGGGCGCCGAGAACGGACCTGCCCGCCGCGTTCACGCGATAGATCAAGCCGGCCGTGTTCTCGACCGACAGCGGACCTGCTGGAAATGAGCCATACGGACCCGAGGTCTTGCCGCGCGCGATCTCGGCATCGATCGCTTCAAGCAGCGCGGCGCCGCCTGCGATCGCTGCAAGCTTGTCGCGATAGAAGGTCGAAACGGGCGACTCGCCATGGAGCCCCGTCACGAACGCCGCGACCGCGGCGCGTTCGAGCAGCGAAAAATCTCCGGCGTCGATCGGCTCGAACAGCGAGAGATAGCTCTTCTGCGCGTTCTCGCGCGCTTGCAGGCGCCGCGCGCGGATGGCGTCCAGGGCCGATTCCGGTTTGATTCCGGCAAGCGTGTCGATGATATCCGTCGTCGCCATCATTCAGCCTCGTGAAATTCCATAAACCTCGGCTAGCCTGCCAGCGCCACGTCGGGCGCGGTGCGGGCCCAGCCCAATGCCGGCGCGACCTTGTCCGCCACCAGTTCGATCGAGCGCAGGACGTAGGGGTGCGGCGCATCGACCGAATGGACCTGGAACACCAGATCGGTCACCCGCTCAAGCGTGGCATCCGTGCGCAGCGAGGCAATCACCTCGTCGGCGCCGCCGACATGGGTGTCGAACGCCGTGATCATCTCCTCCAGCGTCTCGCCCGGAGGAAGGTGACCGCCCTTCATGAACTGCGGCAGGGCACGCCGCAGGCCGATATCGGCCAGCCGCAACGCCTCGCGATGATCGTCAGCGACGAACACGCTGCGCGAGGCCATGATGCGCGGCTCGGCGCTCGCCGGGAGCGCGGCGAGATAGGCGTCGATGATCGGGTTCTGGATCTCGGCGAGCGTGGCCTTTGGCGCGTCCTTGGCCCGGGGCTGGGTGCGCGACAGCAGCAGGCCGTCGCCGGCCTTGCCGGCGCGCGCGCCGCCGGCCACGGAGAACGTCGCCTGCCAGATGCGCTTGTCCAGTTGCGGCCGCTGCGGATAGAGCGTGTCGCCGCCATCGAGCTTTTGGCCGGTCAGCGCCTTGCGCACCACCTCCAGATTGCGCGCAAAAATCTCGTTGCGCTGGGTGCCGTCGAGGCCGAAGGCGGTAAAGGCGGACGGATTGCCGCCGGTACCGACCCCGAGTTCGAACCGGCCGTTGCAGAGCAGATCGAGGACAGCGGCGTCCTCCGCCACCCGCACCGCGCTTTCCAGCGGCAGCGTGACGATGCCGGTGCCGAGGCGGATACGCGAGGTCTGGGCCGCGACATAGCCGAGGAAGGCAAAGGGCGACGGCAGCCCGCCCTCGCGCTCGTGGAAATGGTGCTGCGCGATCCACGCGGAGTCGAGGCCCGCCTTCTCGGCACGCACGATCTGCTCGGCGGCGAAACGATAGCGCTCGGCCGGAGGGGCCTCATCGAGAAGCCGCGTGAAGAATCCCAGACGTTTCAGGTTTGCAAGACGTTTCATACGACCCCTGTCGGGCGAGGATGGCCACGGCCCTGATGATGTCGGTTGCGGGGGCGCGAGACAAGCGGGCAATGCGCAAGGCTGCCCGCCGGGACCGGCCCCCTGCGCAGGACTTTGGCTAGGCAGGCTGCCTAACGGCTCGGCAGCACCGCGCCCCTGAACCCGGTGAGGACGACGGGCGAAACGACATCTTGGTCTCCATCACTCGACGACAATGAGTAGGACCGTATTCGCTTCTCCTCGGTGCGAAATCAATGAAATGAAAATTCATATTGGCCGCCTGCGGCGGGCAACGCTTCTCCGTTCGCAGGCAAATGGGAAACGAACGCAGATTGAGGCAGCGGCACGCCGCGCGCAAGCCCTTCCTACGCGCGCGGCTCGGCGCGCCAGGTCGACGGCGAAAGCATGATCAGTATGCAGATCACGGCGTAAGCGGCGAGCGATACCGTGACCATGGTGGCGAGCCCGGTCATTCCCGCGCCGAAATAGGCGACCGCAACCCAACCGCCGCCGGCTGCGATCAGGATGCGCGCGATCGCGGACACGAGCGGACCCATCGCCCGGCCCGTGCCCTGGGCCGCGAACGACGAGACGAAGCCAAATCCCAGCGCCGCATAGGCGGGCGCCACGATGCGCAAATAGGTCATGCCCTCGTTCACGACGTCGGCGTCGTGGCTGAAGAGATGCAGCCACGCGGTCGGAAAGACCGCGACTAGAAGCCCGATGGAGCCCGTCATGATCATGCCGGCGGCGCCGCTGACCCAGCCGATCCGCTGCGCCCGCGCGGTCTGGCCTGCGCCCATGTTGACGCCAACCATGGTCAGCGTCGCCGTGCTGATGCCGAACAGCAGCGGGATCATGATGTAGTCCAGCCGCGAGGCGATGCCGTAACCGGCGAGCGCCGACGTGCCGAACAGGCCGACCGCGCCGGTGACGAAGATGACGGTGAGATTGGTCAGCACGGCGTTGAACGCGGTAGGGATGCCGACCTTCAGCATATCGCCTAGAATGCGTGCGCGCAGGGGCACGATGTGCAGCCGCAGGCCGGATGCGCCCGAGGACATGTAGCGCAGCAGGAACAACATCGCCGCACTGTAATAAAGTCCAAAGGCAATGCCGGCGCCGCCGATGCCGAGGCTTGGAACGGGTCCAAAGCCGAAGATCAGCAGCGGCGAAACAGGAATGGTCACGATCGCGCCGATCAGCGTCACGAGCGCCGGCACCTTGACGTTGCCGGAGCCGCGCAACGCGGCGGCCTGAAGATTGACGATCCAGACGGGAATTGCGCCGGCGAAGAGATAGCTGGAATAGGTGATGGCCGCGTCGAGCGCGCCGTCGCGGCCGCCGAGCGCGCGGAACAGCGCCGGGCCGCCGAAGTGCGCGCCGAGCGTAAACAGCCCGCCGGCAATGATCGCGAGCACGATGGCGTGGAATAATGCTGCGTCGGCGTCGTCGCGGCGGCCGGCGCCGACCGCCCGCGCCACGGACGAGGCAACGCCGGAGCCGAAGCCGCCATTCGACATCATGGTCATCAGCATGAAGATCGGGAACACCAGCGCCGCGCCGGCCAGCGCGTCGGTGCCGAGATAGCCGACATAATAGGCCTCCGCGATGTTCACCGCGGTTTGCGCCACCAGCACGGTCACGGTCGGTGCGGCGAGCTTGAGCAGGGTCGGCAGGATCGGCGCGGTCAGAAGCGCGTTGCGACGCAGGTCGGCGGTCGTGGCGGCCGGGCGGGGCGCGGCCGTGCTTCGCGCAGGGGCCTCCATGGCGGACAAAGGCGGTGCGGCGACGTCCTCGACTGACATTCCTGGGATCCTGTTGCCTTTCGAAGGCCGCCCGCCCCGCCGAGCCGCCATTGCATTACACTTATAATGTATTATTATGATCGTAATGCAATAGCAAATCGCTCACGATCCTGTGGCTCGCCTTTCAGGCCGGGCGGCGGCACGGAGTTGAGGTCCATGCGCTACGACAAGGGACACAAGGACGAAACCCGCCGGCACATCCTCGATGTCGCCTCGGCAAAATTCCGCGAAAGCGGGATCGCCGCGGTCGGTCTCGCCGGCATCATGTCGGAGGCAGGCCTCACCAACGGCGCCTTCTACACGCACTTCGCCTCGAAGGAAGATCTGGTGCGAGAGGTGCTGACCGATGCGCTCACGAGGCGGGAGGAGCGGCACGAGGCCAATCTGGAGAACGGCGTCGCGCTGGAAACCACGATCCGCGATTATCTTTCGGCGCGGCATCGCGACCGCGCCGGCACGGGCTGCCCGACCGCTGCGCTGGTCGCCGAGATTGCGCGGCATCCCAAGGCCACGCGCGACGCATTCACCGGCAAGGTTGCCGACATCATCGTGCTGATGGCGGAGCAGATCAGGCATGGCTCCGCGAAAGACCGGCGGCGCAAGGCGATCACGATCTATTCGATCATGGTCGGCGCGCTGCAATTGGCGCGCGCCGTCAACGACAAGCAACTATCCGACGAGATCCTGGAGGATGCGGTGGACGCGGCGGTGACGATCGCAAGCCAGCGCTGAGCCTTCGAAGGACCGGCCGCCATCTGTGGCGGTTTGGGGGCGGCTGAAATGAATCTCTGGCCGCGGCAACACAGCGAAACTTGAGTGCCCTCGGCGGCCAGGCTAGCGTTCTTTCGCGGCCTTACAACTTCCCCAAGTTCACTGAGTTCGCACCGCACCGTCGCCTGACCCTGCTGTCAGGCGGCGGTCCGGATACAGCGTCGCTCCACCGATCGCTTCGATCGCCGTGCTACGCCGGATCGAACGCCCGGATCGGCGGCAAATTGCCGGTAAATTTCTCCACCTCCACCGTCGTCAGCTGGCCGGTGCAGCCTTGCGCGAAGGAGGAGGTGCCGATGTCGCGGGTGAGCACGTTCGGATTGCCGTGAACGCAGAGCGGCGCCTCGTCTTCCGGGTCCATCGGATCGTACCAGGCGCCGGTCGGAAGCTGCACGACACCGGGCGCGATACCGTCGGTGACATGCACTGCGGCAAGGCACGCACCGCGTTCGTTGAACAGGCGAATGATGTCGCCATCCACGATGCCGCGCGCGCTCGCATCGCGCGGATTCATGCGCGCGACCTCGCGGCCGCGATGCTTTGCCGCGAGCGAATGACCACCGAAATCGAGCTGGCTGTGCAACCGCGTCACGGGCTGGTTGGCGACGAGGAAGCACGGCGCGCCGGGTTTGGGCATGTCGCTCTTCTCGAGCCAGACCGGATGGCCCGGGCAATCCGCATCGCCATGTCCGGCGATCTTCGCGGAGTAGATCTCGATGCGTCCGCTCGGCGTCGGCAACGCGTGCGCGACCGGATCCTCGCGGAAACTGCGCAGGCGGCCGCCATCGTCGGGCTGCTGCGGCACGACCAGGCTGCCGCGCCGCCAGAATTCCTCGAAGCTCGGGGCCTCCAGGCCCCGCTTGGCGAGCGAGGCGCGGGTCGGCTCGTAGAGATGCTCCAGCCATTGCCGCGAGGTGCGGCCCTCCGTGAACGGCTCGCGGGCGCCGAGGCGATCTGCGAGATCTGCAAAGATATCATAGTCGTCGCGCGCGAGCCCGAACGGCTCGGCGATGCGGTGCATCGCGACCATCAGCGGATCGTTGGTGGAGTAGCCGATGTCCTCGCGCTCCAGCGTCATAGTCGAGGGCAGCACGATGTCGGCGTGGCGCGCGGTCGCGGTCCAGGCGAGTTCGTGCACGACCAGCGTGTCGACTTTCGCGAAGGCTTTGCGCAAGCGGTTGATATCCTGGTGGTGATGGAACGGATTGCCGCCGGCCCAATAGACCAGGCGGATGTCAGGATAGGTACGCGTCTCGCCATTGTAACGATAAGTGCTGCCGGGATTGAGCAGCATGTCGGCGATGCGCGCCACCGGAATGAAATCGCGGACACCGTTGCGGCCCTGCCCCAGCGTCGGCCCCGGCACGTCGTTGACGCGGCGGCCGTAATAGCCGATCGCGCCGAGCGAATAAGCGTAGCCGCCGCCGGGAAGACCGATCTGGCCGAGCGCGGCCGCCAGCACCATGCCCATCCACACCGGCTGCTCGCCATGCTCCGCGCGCTGCAGCGAGTGCGAGACGGTGATGAGCGCGCGCTTGCCGGCAAGGCGTCGCGCCAGCTTGCGGATCGCATCGGCATCGACGCCGCAAATCGCTGCGGACCATGCGGCATCCTTGGCTTGCCCATCGCTCTCGCCGGTGAGATAGCGCAGGAACACCGGCCATCCCTCGGTGTAGCGATCGAGGAAGGCCTGGTCGTCCATGCCCTCACTGACCAGCGTGTGGACAATGCCGAGCATCAGCGCGGTGTCGGTGCCGGGAATGCAGCTCATCCATTCCGCGCCAGCCTCGACCGGCAGATCCTCGCGCAACGGGCTCATCAGGATGAATTCGCAGCCGCGCCGGCGTGCCGCCGCCATGGCGTCACGCTCGACATGCTTGCTGATCGAGCCGCCGGCCACCATGGAATTCTTCAGCGCCATGCCGCCGAACGCGAGCACGATCTCGGTTGTATCAGCGATCTGCTCCCAGGTGACGTTGCGCTTGGTGATGTCCTCGTAGCCCGCCATGATCTGCGGCAGCAGCACAGAGGACGCGCCCGAGGAATAGGAATTCACCGAGCGGACATAGCCGCCCATCGCGATGTTGAGGAAACGATGGACCTGGCTCTGCGCATGATGCAGCCGGCCGGCGCTCGACCAGCCATACGAGCCGCCGAACACGGCACCGGGGCCGCGCGTATCGCGGATGCGCGCCAGCTCGTCGCCGAGCAGATCCAGCGCCTTCTCCCAGCTGACGGAGACGAACTCGTCGCGACCGCGCCTGCTATCTGGACCCGGCCCACGCTCGAGCCAGCCGCGACGGATGGCGGGCTGGGCGATGCGCGCCTGGTGGCGCAACGCGCCGGGAAAATTGTCGATGATGCCGTTCGGATCGGGATCCCCCGCATAGGCCCTCACCTCCAGCCCGGCTGCGCCATTGCGCGCGGAGAACACGCCCCAATGCGAAGTGTGCGGCTTGAATCCATCAGACAAATCGAGGCCGGGGTCGGGGAAGCCAATCGTATCGTCCATCGCGTGACCTCATCGCAGGAAACGCCGAGCAGGCGGCTTCCGGTCGCAATCATCGCGCCAATATAATGAGGGCCGCGCATGCAGGGCAACGGATTACCGACGTCTGGAACCGGACGCATGGCGGCATCCCGCAGATCGCACGGCGACCTGCGGCGCGCCCCTCGCAACCCGTGCGCTCCGCTCAGCTCCGGGCGTCGACCTGGCTCGTATGATCGGACAACGCCGCCTGTTGCGCGGCATAGGCGGATGCCACCGACGATGACGGTGAATATTGCGCGAGGGCTTCAGTGAGCTCCTCGGCCGCCTCGGTGAGTTCCTTCATCACGGCGGCACTGTCCGTGACCTGATTGCCGGAAGAATGGACGACCTCGAACGACAATCCGTTCGGGAGATCGACATGGATCTTGTCGATCCCGACGGTGTCGGGGGTGTCGTCATTCTGCGTTTGGTCGGTCGCGGAGGACGAATCTCCCGATACCTGCTGGCTCGCGAACCGCTGGACGAAGTCTTCGATGGATTTGAGCGCGCTGCTGTCCAGACCACCGCCGCCGAAATGGACGATGCCCACCGACATTCCGTTCGGCAGGTTGACCTTGACCTCGTCATAGGGCGTGCCGTCATGCATCAGCGAGGCGAAGGTCGAGACGTCTCCGACTTGCGAACCATCCGCCGATTTCGATGGGCCGGTGGACGACGACGAACTCGTCGTGCTTCCACCGCTGATGCTGCTCATGCCGCCAACACTCATACGCGAACTCCACTGTCATTGCGAACGCACGTTCCGCGTGCAATGGGCATGCCAGTTGAGGGAACCATATCCATCAAGGGGTTGTCTCAATTTCGGATGGGAGATCCGTCACCCCGGCAAAGGTGCCCCGGCAGAAGCTGCCGATCGCCGCAACATCTTGGACCATCCTGACGCTTGCCAGGGGCATGCCGCTTTGCGGCACGCTCGCCCGCCATTTCGTCGCAGGTTGTTCCTCCCCTCCCGGCATTGCTCCCTCGTCCATGATCAAACATGATGGGTCGGTGCCAGTGACGACTATTTCGTGGTGGAGGTCATCCGATGAACGAGAACGAAATTCGCAAGGCAGTCGCGGAAGTGAAGCAAGGCACGCTGTCGCGACGCTCGTTCATCCGGACAATGGCCGCGGTCGGAATCACCGCGCCGATCGCGGGCCAGATGCTGCTCTGGAACGACGTGGCGATGGCGGATGCAACGCTGCAGTACAAGCCGACCAAGGCTGGCGGCGGCGGCCCGCTCAAAATCCTGCTGTGGCAGGCTCCGACGCTGCTCAATCCACATTTCGCGATCGGCACCAAGGACCAGATCGCCTCGCGCATCTTCTTCGAGCCGCTCGCCGGCTGGGACGCGGACGGCAACCTCATCCCCTGTCTTGCCGCCGAGGTGCCGACCAAGCAGAACGGGGGCATCGCGGCGGATGGCACCAGCGTGATCTGGAAGCTCAAGCAGGGCGTCAAGTGGCATGACGGTAAACCGTTCACAGCGGACGACGTGGTCTTCACCTGGAGCTACGCAGCCGATCTCGCCACGGCCGCCTACACCACGGGATCCTACAAGGATATCACGGTCGAGAAGATCGACGACCACACCGTCAAGGTCATCTTCAAGGCGCCGACCCCGTTCTGGGCCGACCCCTTCGTCGGTTCGGTCGGGCAGATCCTGCCAAAGCATCACTTTGGCGACTATACCGGCGCAAAGTCGCGCGAAGCGCCGGGCAATCTGAAGCCGGTCGGCACCGGCCCGTACAAATTCGTGGAGTTCAAGCCCGGCGACATGATCCGTGCCGAGCGCAACCCCGACTATCACGTCAAGAACCGGCCCTACTTCGACACGCTCGAGGTCAAGGGCGGCGGCGACGCCGTCTCGGCAGCGCGCGCGGTGCTGCAGACGGGCGAATATGACTATGCCTGGAATCTGCAGGTGGAGGACGAGGTCCTCAAGCGCATGGAGACCAGCGGCAAGGGCAAGGTCGACGTCACGCTCTCCGGCAATGTCGAGTTCATCATCCTCAACACGACGGATCCATGGACCGAGGTCGATGGCGAACGTTCAAATGCCAAAACCAAGCATCCGACGCTGTCCGATCCGGCCGTGCGCCGCGCGTTCAACCTGCTGATCGACCGCGACGGCATCCAGAAATTCATCTACGGCCGCGGCGGCGTCGCGACCGCAAGCTTCGTCAATCAGCCCGCGCAGTTCAAATCGAGCAAGCTGCGCTACGCGTTTGACATCGACAAGGCGATCAAGATTTTGGACGAAGCCGGCTGGAAGCCGGGGGCGGACGGCATTCGCGAGAAGGACGGCAAGAAGCTCAAATACGTGTTCCAGACCTCGATCAACGGGCCACGGCAGAAGACCCAGGCCATCATCAAGCAGGCCTGCCAGAAGGCCGGCATCGAGATCGAGATCAAGGCCGTCGTCGCATCGGTGTTCTTCTCGTCTGACGTCGGCAATCCCGACACCTACTCCAAACTCTATGCCGACATGGAGATGTACAACACCACGCAGCCGCAGCCCGATCCGGAGCGGTTCTTGAACCAGTGCGTGTCGTGGGAGATCGCGAACAAGGACAACAAATGGCTGGGGCGCAACATCTCGCGCTGGTCCGATGCGGAGGCCGACAAGGCCTACAAGGCCGCGCAGAACGAGCTCGATCCGGTCAAGCGCGCCGCGCTGCTGATCAAGGTCAACGAGATCTTCTGCGAGGCCAACATCCTGGTGCCGCTGCTGTCACGCAACATCGTCGGAGGCGGCGTCAACAACCTGATGGCCGACATCTCGGGCTGGGACGTCACGACCTGGAATTTGGCGAGCTGGTATCGAAGTTGACGACCGGCGCATGCTGACCCGGCTCTCTCAGAGCGCCGGGTCGCACGCCGTATCGACGCATGATGGCCTTGCTCAGTGCGCTCTCGGACGCATAGCCGATCTCCGCCGCGATCTTCGCGATCGGATCGGACGTGCCGGCCAGCCGCTTGCGCGCGACTGCCAATCTCAGATCTGACAGGAACGTCATCGGCGCGACGCTTGCGCGCTTCTGAAAAGCCCGCACCAGCGTCGCGCGCGAGGCGATGGCGACCTCCGCCATCTCGTCGAGCGTCCAGTCGCGGGCGAGATCGCCGAGGATCGCCAGCACGACGCGGGCCGTCGTGCGGTCCTGCAACAGCGACAGCGTCCCGTTCGCGGACGCCCGCTCCGTCAGGTGGTCGCGGAGCATCATGACGAACAGTGCTCGCGCGAGGTCGGCGGCGACCATCTCTGATCCGGCCCGCCCCACGTCCAGTTCCTCGCGGATGTCGAGCAGCAGGCGCCGAAATCGTTCCAGCAGCGGCTCTCCCGCCGTGCGCAGGACGATCTCGTCGGGAAGCGCCGCGATCAGCGGATTCTCGTCCGAGGTCTCGAACAGGAAACGGCCGCACAGCAGCTCCGTATCCGCCGCAGCATCGACCGTCGCGCGCTGGCGAACCCCGTTTCGGACGCCAGTCGAGACCCGCCCGGCAGCGCCCTTCACCTCGCTTCGCACCAGATGACTGTCGCCGTGCGGCAGCAGGAGAATGTCGCCGGCCTCCAGCCTTTGCGGGCCAAGGCCCGGCCGCTCGACCACGCAGGAGCCGCGCGTCACCATGTGGAATTGCGCCCATCCCTTGCCGTTCGGCGCGTGCAGCGACTCCCAGCTGCCACCAAACCTGCAGGAATCCTCGATCACGGGACGGATCCTGAACAGCGGCACCATCGCATTCAGCAATTCGGCGGCTTCAGCCTCAGACATCAGCACTCCTTGATCCGCCCGGACATCTGCCTGAGCCGCGCGGCCATTTCCCGCCGCAGCAAACGCCGACACATTAGAGGCCAGCACACCGATGGAGGTTAACATGGCCATGCTCGACTGGAACACCTACCGCCGCCAGGTCGTCGCTGGCGTCGGCGAGATCGGCAAGCTCTCACCCGAGACGGTCAAGGGATACGCGACCCTGAGCGGTGCGGGCGCCAAGACCGCTCATCTCGACGCCAAGACACGCGAGCTGATAGCGCTCGCCGTCGCCATCAGCCTGCGTTGCGACGGCTGTATCACCGTCCATGCTGCCGAAGCGAAGAAGCACGGCGCAACCGAAGGCGAGATCGCCGAGGCGCTCGGCACCGCGATCTCGGTCAATGCCGGCGCCGCGTTGGTCTACTCGACCCGCGCGCATGAGGCGTTCAGGGAAGCTTGAACGATCGCAGGAGTGCGCGCGCCTGCGCTCACTCCTTCTAACAGAACTTAACAAGCAATCCGCGCGGCGTGCGGTAAATGTCGGCGCATGAACGCGATCGGCATTTCCAAAACACACGATTATCGATGGGAGATCGTATGACGTCCAAGACGCCAATCGAGTTGTCGTCACGGCCTGCGAACGTGTCGCGGCGTGGCTTCGTGGGAGGCTTGTCGGCCGGCATTTTGGGCGTGGCCGCGACCGAAGCGGCCAATGCCGAATCGCTCGCCGACGTCCCCGATCGCGGTCCGGGCGCCGACCTGAGCGCGCACAGCGAGCGATCTCGCTTCGTCAAGATCGATCGCATCCCCGAGGCCACGCCAGGCAAACGCAACATCGACCCCGGCGATGCCATCAATTCCAAGACGCCACATCATAAGCTGGTCGGCAACATCACGCCGACCGATCTGCACTACGAGCGCAGCCATTCCGGCGTGCCGGATATCGATCCTGCACAGCACCGTCTTCTGGTCCACGGCATGGTGCAGAAGCCTCTGGTGTTCAGCGTCGATGATCTCAAGCGGATGCCGTCGATTTCGCGCGTGGTCTTCATCGAATGCACCGGCAACGGCTGGGAGAACTGGAAGAAGGCCGACCCCGAGTTGACGGTGCAGAACACGCATGGTCTCGTCAGCACCAATGAATGGACCGGCGTGCCGCTCAAATTCCTGATCGACCTCGTCGCCAAGGACAAGGGCTCGACCTGGATGCTGGCGGAAGGCGGTGACGGCGCGGGGGTCGACCGCAGCATTCCGCTCACCGAAGAGATCGTGAACGAGGCTTTCGTCGCTTATGGCCAGAACGGCGAGCCGCTCAGGCCCGCGCACGGCTTTCCGATGCGGCTGGTAATGCCGGGCTTCGAGGGCAACCTCAACATCAAATGGCTGCGCCGCCTCAAGTTCGGCACCGCGCCGTGGATGACGCGCTGGGAGACCGCGCGCTACACGCAATTGCTCGCGAGCGGCAAGGCACGGCAATTCCAGCTGCGGATGGACACCAACTCCGTCATCACCCAGCCTTCGGGGATGATGCAGATCCAGCCGGGCTACATCAACATCTCCGGTCTCGCCTGGAGCGGGCACGGCAAGATCGCCAAGGTCGAGATCTCGACCGACGGCACCAAGACCTGGAAGCAGGCGCAACTGAACCTGCCGGTATTGGCCAAAGCGCAGGTGCGATTCCAGATGGACTGGATGTGGGACGGCAAGCCGACCACGATCGTCAGCCGCTCGACCGACGAGCAAGGCAATGTTCAGCCGGACCGGAAATCCTTCATCGCCGCGATGGGGACCAACGCGCTGTTTCACTACAACGCCCAGCAGACCTGGAGCATCGACGGAGCCGGGAGGGTTCGCAATGTCCTCGCATAGCAAGCTGCTTCCCGCAGGCATCTTCATTGTGGGACTGCTCGCAGCCCCAGCCTTTGCCGTTGATTTCGGACGTCCGGCGACGCCTGATGAGGTCAAGCTGTGGGACATCGATGTCGGTCCCGATGGCACGGGACTGCCCGATGGCAGCGGCACCGTCGCGCAGGGCAAGCAGGTGTTTTCAGACTATTGCTCTGCCTGCCATGGCGAGAACGGCCAGGGCGGAATCAAGGATCGCCTCGCCGGCGGACAGGGCACGCTCGCCTCCAACATGCCGGTCAAGACCGTCGGCAGCTTCTGGCCTTATGCGACGACACTGTTCGACTACATCCACCGCGCGATGCCGTATCCGACGCCGGGCTCGCTCAGTACCGACGAGACCTACGCCGTCACCGCCTACATCCTCAGCCTCAACGGCATCGTGCCCGCCGACGGCAAGGTCGACAAGGACTCCTTACCTGACATCAGGATGCCCAACCGCGGCGGCTTCATTCCGGACCCGGAATTCGATCCGGCACGGTTGTTCCACAAGAAGTGAGCTGGGATCATGAGGCTTCCCGCACTGATCAGGATTCTCGCTCTGGTCGCAACGGTATGTTCATGGGAGACGCAGGCAATGGCCACCGACGGACTCATCACCATCAAGAGCAGCTTTGGACCCGAGGACACGATGAAGCGGCTCGAGGCCGAGGTGAAGGCCAGGGGCCTCACGGTGTTCGCCCATGTCGACCACGCCGCGGGTGCGGCCGCTGTCGAGCTGAAGCTGCGTCCGACCGATCTCCTCGTCTTCGGCAACGCCAAGGGCGGCACGCCGTTGATGCAGCAGGCACAGACCGTGGGCATCGACCTGCCGCTGAAGGCGCTGGTCTGGCAGGACGACCAGGGCACGACCTGGCTGTCCTACAACGATCCGGCCTATCTCGCCGGTCGTCACGGCGTCGGTGAACAAGCCAAGGCCGCCGTCACCGCGATGACTGGCGCGCTGCATGCGATCGCAACCAAGGCCGCCACGCCATAGCACGGCGGCCGTTCACCAATCGTGTGCGAGGAGACGTCAATGACCAGCACCGATACTCAGTCGTCTCGCCCCGAAGGCGGCAAGCACGCAAGATGGCTCGTCATCGCGGTGCTGTCTGCCCTGCTCCTTGCCGCCTGCATGCTCGGCTATCTCGGCTGGACCAGCACGGACACCAAGGTGCCGGAAGCGGGCTATGTCGCGCTGGTACTCGGCGTGGTGTTCTCGCTGGTCGTCGGCGCCGGCCTGATGGCGCTGGTGTTCTACAGCAGCCGCAAGGGCTACGATGAGCCGGCGGTACTGGTCCCTGAAGCGGAGAGCGATCCGGACGATGGACGCTGACCGGGTCTGACGACACATGATTGCCGCGCGGAACTGGCCCGCCGCGCTGTTCGCGCTTCCCCACCGATTTAGGCCTCGTCATGGCGATGACCGTCATCGCCCTCGTGCCGGGAATCGCGATGATCTATTTCATGCGCAATCACCTCGCCACGGGCTTCGTGATCCGCACCTGAGGATTCGATCACATCCGCCAGCGTAGCGCGGCGGTATGCACCGGCGCGTCCCACAATTGCCTGGACTGGTCATCGAGCACCGAGACGGTGATCGAGGCGCCGGCCATGTCGAGGGACGTCACGTAGGAACCGGTCAGGAAACGCGTCGCCGCGATCCCCGCTCCATCGAGAATGCGCTTGGCGCTGTTGGCCATCAGATAGAGCTCGATCAGGGGCGTCGCGCCGAACCCGTTGACGAGAAGCAGGACTTCGCTGCCTTTGCTCGGACCGAGATCGCCCAGGATCGCGCTGAGCATCTCGGACGCAATCGCATCAGCAGGCGCCAACGGCACCCTGCGGCGACCCGGTTCGCCGTGAATACCGACGCCCATTTCCATTTCGTTGTCGGCCAGGGTGAAGTTCGGCCGGCCCGCCGCCGGAACGGTGCACGGCAGCAACGCCACGCCCATCGAGCGGGTGCGCCTGTTGACGTCATCGCCGAGCGTCTTGAGCGCAGCGAGCGGCATGCCCTTTTCGGCCGCGGCGCCGACCATCTTTTCCACGATCAGCGTTCCCGCGACGCCGCGACGCCCCGTCGTGTAGGTCGACTTCTCGACCGCGACGTCGTCATTGGTCACCACGCTCGCGACCTCGCGCCCGGCCATCTCGGCGGCCATGGTGAAATTCATCACATCGCCTTCGTAATTCTTGACGATGAAGAGCACGCCAGCCCCGGTGTCGACGGCCTCAGCCGCCTCGATCATCTGATCCGGCGTCGGCGAGGTGAAGACCTGGCCCGGACAGGCGGCATCGAGCATACCGTGGCCGACAAAGCCGGCATGGAGCGGTTCATGGCCGGAGCCGCCGCCCGAGATGAGCGCGACCTTGCCCGGCTTCACGCTACGGCGGCGCACGAACTTCCTGTCAGCACCGAGCAGCAGGATATCGGCATGGGCAGCCGCCAATCCGTCGAGACTCTCTTCGAGCACCGTGTCGGCGCTGTTGATCAGCTTTTTCATGGCGTCCTCCCGGTATTCTCTTGCGTTTCGAATGCGTCAGCCGATGCTTTCGGCGTAGCGCGCGAGTTGGGCAGCGAAGTCGACGATGAGCTGCTCCAGCGCGCGATTTTTCTTGTCGTCGCCGAGATCGGGCACGGTCACGGTGACGACGCGCGTGCGCGCCTCGCGATGCGCCCCGCGCAGCCGTCCCGGATGGGCGCGCCCATAAGCTTCGAGGAAGGCCGCTCGCTCGGTGGCGGAGAGATGGCAGACATCGAAGATGATCGCGACATGCTTGGCCGGGATCGGAACCAGATAGGCCGGATTGGTGATCTGGCTGACGAAAGAGCGGTTCTTTCCGAGCGCCGCCGCGAGCTTCAGCCGCGTCCCGGACGGCCGGTTGTCGAGCGCTCGGCGCAGGATGAGCTTGTAGTCGGCGACGTTGCTGTCGCCCGGCCGGCTCGTGTCTTCGTCTTTGTCATCCGTCATGCAGTCACCCCGGCGATGGCGGCCTTGAGCCTGGCCACCGCAATCGGCGAGACCGAGAGAGTCGTCAAGCCCGTCGCCAGCAGCGCGTTCGTCAAGCGCGTATCCGCCGCCGCATCGCCGCAGAGCGAGACCTCGACGCCGCGCTTGCGTCCAGCCTCGACCGTCCGCGCAATCAGTGCCAGCACCGCAGGATGACCGGCATCGTTGAGGTCGGCGACGGCGCCGATATCGCGAGCCGCCGCCATTGTGTATTGCGTCAGGTCGTTCGACCCGATGGAATAGAACGCTGCGCCGAAGTCTTCTGCACATAACGCGGCTGATGGCACCTCGACCATGATGCCGAGCGGCGGCCGGGCGCAGGCGACGCCCAGTGCCGTCAGGGCCGTAAACTCCGCGTCCAGCATGGCGTTGGCACGGTCGAGCTCCGCGGGAACCGCGACCATCGGCAGCATCACCTTCAGCGCCCCATGCACGGCCGTACGGCACAACGCCCGCAACTGCATGCGAAACACGTCCGGCCGCGCCAGCGAGAGTCTGATACCACGGAGGCCGAGGAACGGATTGCGCTCGCTGTCGATCGTCAAACCGGCAATCGGCTTGTCGCCGCCGGCATCGAGGGTGCGGATCGTCACCGGCCGCCCCGCGGCCCATTCGAGAATGCGGCGGTAGACCGCGTATTGCGCATCCTCGCCGGGCAGGCCTCTCGACCCCTCGAACAGAAACTCCGTCCGCACCAGGCCAATGCCGTCGCAGATGGCAGCATCAAGACCCGCGAGATCTTCGGGCGCTGCGACATTGAGAAGAACGGCGATACGTCGGCCATCAGCCGTCGCCGCCGGCTTGAGGCGACCGGCGTCGGCGGCAATCTGGGCGGCATTCGCTTCCGCCATGCGGTGCTCGAACAGACGGCGCGTTTCAGGTTTTGGATCGAAGATCACGGTGCCGGTGTCGCCGTCGACCAGCGCCAGTGACGGCGGTTGTCCGTTCCACGGCAGCGGACCCAGTCCAACCACCATGGGAGCGCCGCGCGATCGCGCCAGCATCGCGACGTGCGAGGACGGCGATCCGCTGGCGAGCGCAATGGCGCCGCCACGGGTCCAGTCGACGGCCAGGAACGTCGAGGGCGAAATATCGTTACCCGTGACGACGGAGTCGCCGGAGATCTTTGCGTTCGCATCCGCGCCGTTCAGCGCCGCGAGCACGCGATCGCGAATGTCGACGAGATCCGCGGCGCGCGCCCGAAAATATTCCTCGTCCGCAGCGCGATAACCGGCGATCTCGACGTCGAGCGCTGCGCGCCAGGCCTCATCGGCAGCCGTGCCGCCCGCAACAGCTTCGTAAGCCCCCTCCGCAAGCGCGTCGTCACCGAGCATCGCGACCTGGAATTCAAGGATCTCCGCAGCCTCGCCATGAACCGTCGCGATCAGTTCGGCGAGGTCCGCGGCGGCCCCTTCGATCGCCGCCTTCAGCGCCGCGGCCTCCTGTGCGGGATCGCCCTTCGTCGTCCTGCTCGCCACTTCGGTCGTCAGCACGGCGACCGGGCCGATAGCGAGGCCGGGCGAAGCGGGATGACCGGTGAGATGGATCTCGCCCACGATTCTACGCCTCGCCGAAACCGTCATGCACCAGCGCAAGCATGGCCGCGAGCGCCGCCTCGCCGTCGGGGCCTGTGATACGGAAATGCAGCGTTGCACCTTGCGGCGCCTTCACGCGCATCACCTTCACCGGGCTCTTGGCGTCGGTCCAGGGTCCCTCGGCCGCAAGCGCGATTTCGATCTTCGCGGCAAAGCCCTTTGCCAGTTGCGTGAGCTTCACCGATGGCCGCGCGTGCAGGCCGACCGGATTGACGAGGACCGCCGAGGCGGTCAGCGGCGCAAACGTCTGGGCCGCCCGGTTGGCGTTGGCATCATGCATAGAATTCCTCCGCACTGCGCTTGACGGCAGCGAGCGATGAGCCGCCTGAAGACTCCGTCGCCGCGATCACAGCCCCCTCGACCACGGGGGCATTGCAGACCAGCACGCGCGCGCGCCGGTCTTCGGGCAGCATCTCGACCGCCATCTCCGAATTGGTCTCGGCACCGCCGAGATCGACGAGGATCGCGACGCCTGCCGGCGACCAGGCCGTCTCGATCGCTTCGAGAATCCCTGCGACGTTGGTACCGAGCCCACCGTCGACATCGCCGCCGGTCCAGGCCAGCGGCACGGCGTTTCCGACCATCTGGCGCACCATATCGGCCGCGCCTTCCGCGATCTTGGGCGAATGCGATACGATGACAATTCCGACGTTGCTCATGTATTGACCTCGAACTCCAGTGTCTCGACTGCTGCGCCGATCAGAAGCGACGCCGAGCGCGAGCCCGGATCCATATGACCGATGGAACGTTCGCCCAGAAACGAGGCGCGACCGCGAATCGCCAGCATCGGCGTGGTGCGATCGGCCGCTTGCACAGCCTCGGCCGCGATGGCCCTGGCATCGCCGCCATCAGCCAGCACGGCCTGCACCGGCACCAGGACATCCAGCAATGTCTTCTGCCCCGCCTCGGATCGGCCGCGCGCCTTGACGGCCTCGATCGCCTTCTCCGTCGCCGCGACCAAATCGACTCTGCTCGGCTGCTCCGGAAGGGCCTTGCCCAGTTCCATGAAGAAAGTTCCGACCAACGGCCCGGAAGCTCCGCCGACCTTCATCACCAACGTCATTCCGATCGCTTTCAGCATGTCCGGGAGCGACTTGTCGGCAAGGCCCGGCAGTGCGGTCAGCACCGCCTCGAAACCGCGCTTCATGTTCAGCCCGTGATCCCCATCGCCAATCGCCTGGTCGAGGCTCGTCAACTCGTCCGCGTGTTCGATCACTGACGCTGCCAGCGCCCGTACCAATCTTTCCCTGGCTACCCGATCGAGGCTCATGCCGCTACCCTCCAGCCCTTCGCATCGAAAAACAGCGGTTTGTTGAGCCGGAGCGACACGACGTCTCCCGCGCCAAAGCCCGCCTCGGGATCCGCCAGGGTCACGACCGGCCGGCCGGCGAGGTCGAGATGAAGATGGCTCTGGTCGCCGAGATGCTCGACCCGCTTGACGGTCGCTGAGACGTCGCCGCCGCCGCGCGCGATCGTCAAGTGCTCGGTCCGCGCGCCGATGGTCTCGGCGCCATTGGGCGCGCCGCCGAACAGGCCTGCCGGCAGCAGATTGATCACCGGCTGGCCCAGTCGCGCCGCAACATGCGCGTTGACCGGGTTCTCGTAGATCTCCCGCGGCGTGCCGATCTGCATCAACCGTCCGCCTTCGATCACGCCGATGCGCGAGGCCATGGTCATCGCCTCGGTCTGATCGTGGGTGACATAGAGGATCGTCGCGCCGAGATCCACCTGGATCCGCTTGAGTTCGAGACGCAGCTCGCCGCGCAGCTTGGCATCCAGCGAGGAGAGCGGCTCGTCCATCAGATAGATCGAGGGCGAACGGACCAGCGCCCGGCCGATCGCGACGCGCTGCATCTGCCCGCCCGACAGCTGCGTCGCCTTGTTGTCCAGCTTGGTCTCGATATGAAGCAGCCGCGCCACCTCCTGTACCTTCGCGCGAATATCAGCTTCGGGCACGCGGCGCGTCGGCGCACGCAGCGCGAAGGCCATGTTCTCGAACACGGTGAGGTGCGGATACAGCGAGTATTGCTGGAAGACAAAGGCAACGTCGCGGTCCGCCGGAGCGTCGCCTGTCACGTTGCGCCCGTCGATGCGGATCGAGCCAGAGTCCGGCTGCCCCAATCCAGCGATCAGGCGCAACGCCGTGGTCTTGCCGGCACCAGTCGGCCCGAGCAATGCGACGAACTCGCCGTCGCCGATGGTCAGCGACAGATCGCTCAGGGCCTGCGTCTTGCCGAACGCCTTGGAGACGGAGATGATCTCGACTTCAGCCATGCGCGCCTCCTTCATGCAGCGCGGTGCGTATGGCCCGGCCGGATGCCTTGTCGAAGATCGACAGCGTATCGGGCCGGAAGTCGAGCCCGACGGTCTCGCCGGTCCGGAACGCTCGGCTGCTGGGTGAGCGGGCCTTGAGCGCGCCGTAATGCGTCGTCACGGTCACGATCTGCGTCGTGCCGAGATATTCGGTGCCATAGACCTCACCGCGCACCATGCCGCGATCGGTGAAGCGCACATGCTCGGGCCGCACCCCGAGCACGAGCTCGCTTTCCGCCATGTCCTCGCGCGCGGCAGGAATGGCGACATCCCGCTCGCCGAGCCGGATTGCCTCTGCGCCGGCCTGCAAACCGCCGCGGAACGGCAGGAAATTCATCGGCGGCGAGCCGATGAAGTCGGCAACGAACAGCGAAGCGGGCCGGTCATAGATATCGCGCGGGCTCGCGACCTGCTCGACGACGCCATTGTTCATCACCGCGATCCTGTCGGCCATCGCCATGGCTTCGAGCTGGTCATGGGTGACATAGACGGTCGTTGCTCCGAGCCGGTCATGCAGGGCCCGCAACTCGTGGATCATGGCCTCGCGCATCTCGGTATCCAGCGCGCCGAGCGGCTCGTCCATCAAGAAGCATTTTGGCTTGCGCACGATCGCCCGCCCGAGCGCGACGCGCTGCCGATCGCCGCCGGCAAGGCCGGAGACGGAGCGGTCAAGCAGGTGCGAAATCCGCAGGATGCGCGCTGCCTCGACGACGCGCCGGTCGCATTCGGCCGCACTGATGCCCTCGCATTTCAAGGGAAAGCCGATGTTGCGCCGGACATTCATGTGCGGATAGAGCGCGAACAGCTGGAACACGAAGGCGATGTCGCGCGCCGAGGCGCGGTTCATCGTAACGTCCTCGCCGTCGAGCCGGATAGTGCCTGATGTCGGCAGCTCCAGGCCGGCGATCATGCGGAGCGTCGTCGTCTTGCCGCAACCGGAAGGTCCGAGCAGGCAGAGGAACTGGCCGTCCTCCACCGTGAAGCTGGCGGACTTCACCGCATGAAACGTCCCGAAGGATTTGTCGAGCGCCTCGACCTTGATCTGCGCCATCGCGCCTACTCCCGGACCTTGGACACGATGGTGAACATCACCGTGCCGAACAGGGTCGTCGCAAATGACCAGGAATACAACGTTAAAGACAATGGCTGCATCAGCATCACGACACCGGCGGCGATGATCGTCGTCGCGATGGCTTCGAGCGGGCCGCGGCGCAGAAGGCGATCTGCAAGACCGCGGCGCGTGATGGTTGGGGTGAGATCGACACTCATTTGCGAACGGCTCCGAAGGTAATGCCGCGCAGCAGATGCTTGCGGAGAAGAACCGTGAACACCACGATCGGGACCAGGAACAGCGTCGTGCCGGCGGCCACTGCGGGCCAGTCCTGTCCGCCCTCGCCGATGATGATCGGAATGAACGGCGGCGCGGTCTGCGCATTGCCCGAGGTGAGAAGCACCGCGAAGGCGTATTCGTTCCAGGCGAAGATCAGGCAGAAGATCGCGGTCGCCGCGATTCCCGTGGTGGCCTGCGGCAGCACCACCTTCACGAAGGCCTGGAAGCGCGTATAGCCGTCGATCATCGCCGCCTCCTCATACTCGCGCGGGATTTCGTCGATGAAGCCCTTGAGCAGCCAGACCGCCAGCGAAACGTTCACCGAGGTGTAGAGCAGGATCATTCCGAGCCTGGTGTCCGACAAACCGATGGTGCGGTACATCAGATAGATCGGGATCGCGACCGCGATCGGCGGCATCATCCGGGTCGACAGGATGAAGAACAGCAGATCGTCCTTCAGTGGCACGCGGAACCGCGAGAAGCCGTAAGCCGACAAGGTCCCCAAGGCGACCGCAAGCACGGTCGAACCGAACGCGATGATCAGCGAGTTGACGAAGCGCGGCACATAGTTCGAGGGACCGGCGACCACCATGTTGCGGTCGCGCGCGATGCTGTCGCAAAGTCCCTGCGGCGGCCCCAGCGAGCGGATGAATTCCGGCGTCTGGCGCGAGCGGGTCGTGAACAAATTGCAGAAGCCTTCGAGCGACGGCTTGAACATCACCTTGGGCGGATAGGAGATCGCATCGTCGGGCGACTTGAACGCGGTGAGCATGATCCAGACCAGCGGGATCATGGTGATGATGGCGTAGAGCACGACGAGCGAGCCGGCAAAGCGCCGTGTCGTGGCCGACGGCTCGACGACGGAATGGGCTGTGGTGGCTGAGGTCATCGGCTCTTTACCTTGTTCAGCGCCTTCACATAGATGTTGGCGAGACCGAAGACCGTCACGAACAGGATGATCGCGAAGGCCGAGGAATAGCCGGTGCGCCAGCTCTCGAACGCCGCCCGCTTGAGCGTGATCGAGGCAACTTCCGTGGTCGATCCCGGTCCGCCGCCGGTGAGCAGATTGACCATGTCGAACATCTTGAAATTCTCGATGCCGCGGAACAGCACCGCCAGCATGATGAACGGCAGCGCCATCGGCAGCGTGATCGACCAGAACTGCCGCCATTTCGACGCGCGATCGACCTCGGCGGCCTCGTAGATGTAGTCAGGGATCGAGCGCAGGCCGGCGAGACAAATCAGCATCACGTAAGGTGTCCACATCCAGGCATCGACGATGACGATGGCCCAGGGGCTCAGCGTGACGTCGCCCAGCATCTGGAACGACGAGGCGGCGCGGCCGGTGAAGAAGGCGACGACGTAATTGAACAGTCCGATCTGCGGCTGGTAGAGGAACGTCCAGAAATTGCCGACGACGGCGGGCGACAGCATCATCGGCAGCAGGATGATCGTGGTCCATAATCCGTGCCCGCGGAACTTCTTGTCGATCAGATAGGCGAGGCCAAATCCCAGGACGGTCTCGATCAGCACGGTCCAGATCACGAAATGCGCGGTGACCTGCATCGCCGCCCAGATGTCGGGATCGGTCAGGATCGACTGGTACCAGTCGGTGCCGAGCCAGATCGTCGGCACGTTGGCCCGGTTGGCGCGGTAATTCGTGAACGACAGATAGATCGTCCAGAGCAGCGGGAAGATGTTGATCGCCAGCAGCAGCACGATCGTCGGCGTGATGAAGAGCCAGGCGAGCGTCCTGTCCGAGAGGCCCCGGATGCGACGCGCCACGCCTGGCCGGACCATGACGGCCCGATAGGTGATCTGCGAAGAGGCACTCAATTCGTTCATTGCGTCGACCGATCCTGGCACCCGGTGTCGACGATGCGACATATCCGGTCGTCTCGAAGGAAAGTCCGGAGCGCGAGCGCACGCGCTCCGGACAGCTTGCTTCAGAACTTCTTGCCGTCTTCCTTGAAGATCGCCTTCCAGTCCTTCACCAGACCGTCGAGCGATTCCTGCGCGGTGCCCTTGTCGGCCACCACGTAGTCATGCACGCGCTTCTGCTCGGCTTGCAGAAGCTGGGCGTAGGAGGGCTCGGCCCAGAAGTCGACGACCATGCCCATCGATTGCAGGAACTCCTTGGCGAAGGGCGCGCTGTTCGGAAAGCTCGGGTCGTTCAGCACGGACTTGGCGCAGGAATAGCCGCCGAGCGCCCACCACTTCTTCTGGACGTCGCCGCCGGAGAACCACTTGATGTATTGCAGCGCCTCGGCCTGGTTCTTCGAGTAGGAGACCACCGAGATGCCCTGTCCGCCGAGTTGCGTCGCCTGCCCGGCAGGACCGGCCGGATTGACGAAGAAGCCGATCTTGTCGCCGCCGACATTCGGGTCCTTGTAGAGGCCCGGAAAGAAGGCGAAGAAGTTCATCTGCAGCGCGACCTGGCCGGACTTGAAGGCATCAAGCCCCTCCGACATGTAGGAGTTGGAGGCGCCAGGCGGCGTGCAGCACTTGTAGAGATCCTTGTAGGCTTCGAGCCCCTTCACCGCGCTGGCCGAGTTCACGAACCCGTCCATCGCATAGGGCTTCTTCGGGTCGTCGTATTTGAAGCCGTAGTCGTAGAGGTAGTTCGACACGCCCATGGTGATGCCCTCCGAGCCACGCTCGGTGTAGATCGAGGCGCCATAGACCTTCTTGCCGTCGATCTCGCGGCCCTGGAAGAATTGCGCGATGTCCTTGAGCTCGGCGAGCGTCTTCGGCACGCCGATCTCGCGGCCGTACTTGGCCTTGAAGTCCTTCTGCACGTCCGGCCGCGCGAACCAGTCCTTGCGATAGGTCCAGCCGACCGCATCGCCCATCGCCGGCAGCGCCCAGTAGTTCGGCGTGTTCTTGGGCCATTCGGAATAGCCGACCACCGTCGCCGGCATGTAGTCGTCCATGCTGATTCCTTCCTTCTTGAAGAAATCGTTGAGCTTGACGTACTGGCCGTTCTCCGCGGCGCCGCCAATCCATTGCGAGTCGCCGATGATGAGGTCGCACAGCGAGCCGTGCGAATTGAGTTCGTTCAGGAAGCGATCGGCGTAATTGGTCCACGGCACGAATTCGAACTTCATACCGATACCCGATTTGGCGGTGAAGTCCTTCGACAATTCGACCAAAGCGTTGGCGGGGTCCCATGCGGCCCAGCACAGCGTGATGGTCTTGCCCTGCGCCTGCGCGGGCGTGGTGCCCGCTCCGACACTGAGCGCGGCGGCAACGGCCCCGCATGCCACGACAAGCGTCTTCATCGTTCGTTTCATTACACGTTCCCTCCGAGTGGGCCGGCCATCGACATGGCGCGGCTTTCCTACCCGCTCGAATGCTTCGAGCAGAGCGACACAGTCCATGACGAGCTGAGTAACTAAACTGGTGTTTCCTCGCGCCACCCGGATTCTACAGGCCCGGCAGGCTCGATTTGTTTAGTGAAACACCAATTACTAAACATTGCAAGCGGAATTGGGAGGTCGCCGACAGGCGCGCCGACGCGGTCGCGAACGCGGCGTTCGGCGTCGCTCAGGGTGTTCGGGCCGGTTGCAACGAGATGTTTTGGGGGAGATGCAGGCGATGGCCGCTGAGGGACTTGCGAGAAGAGCGTGTCTCACACTCTCGTCCCATCGTCATTGCCGTGCGAGCGACTTGTCCGCCGAAGGTTCGGCCGAGGCGACAGACGCGGCGATGCGCTCTCGCGACTGATTTCGCCCGAGCTTTGCTTTGTCGTTCCACCTGAGCGTATCATACGATATTTCCGAAATTCGGTAAAGTAGAATATTTTTGGGGAAGGGTTGACGGGTGCGAGGTGTTTCGCCCGACAGAAACTTCAGAAGAGACTTGCTGGTCGTCGGTCGGACCGAATTGCCTATCCTTGGCGGGAAGCGCACAATGTCGATGGTCCGGGCTGACTTGCCTCGACGCTACCATTTGCGGACTATTACGACATGCACGCCATGGTTCTCTCCGCGCGCGGCGCGCCGCTGGTGCTCCAGCAACGAGCTGACCCCGTGCCCGGCCCCGGTGAGGTTCGCGTCAAGGTCGGCGCCTGCGGTGTTTGCCGAACCGATCTGCACGTCGTCGATGGTGAGTTACCAGATATATCCTATCCGATCGTTCCGGGGCACGAGGTCGTCGGACGCATCGAAGCGATTGGATCAGGCGTCAAGGACCTGGTACTCGGCATGCGCGTCGGCGTCCCCTGGCTTGGCCACACCTGCGGCGAATGCTTCTATTGCCGCTCGGACAAGGAAAACCTCTGCGATCGCCCCAAATTCACGGGCTACACGCGTGACGGCGGGTTCGCCAGCCACCTCGTCGCAGATGCCCGATACTGCTTTGCCCTCGGCGAGCACGGCGACGACGTTGCCTTGGCACCGCTACTCTGCGCCGGGTTGATCGGATGGCGGTCCCTTGTGATGGCGGGCGACGGTAAAGCGCTCGGCATCTACGGCTTCGGCGCTGCCGGCCACATTGTAGCGCAACTGGCGCGCTCCCAAGGGAGAACCGTTTACGCTTTCACACGCAGTTGCGATCAGGAGGCACAGCGGCTTGCACGTTTGCTCGGCGCAGAATGGGCTGGCGGTTCCGAGGAGAGGCCGCCCATCGAGCTCGATGCTGCCATCATCTACGCTCCCGTCGGGGAATTGGTGCCCCTTGCGCTGCGCGCGGTGCGGAAAGGTGGCCGCGTCGTGTGCGCGGGCATTCACATGTCCGACATTCCGGCGTTCCCTTACAATATCCTTTGGGGAGAGCGGCAGATCATTTCAGTTGCAAATCTGACGCGCAAGAACGGCATCGATTTCCTGGACGCCGCCGCGAAGGCTGACATTCGGACACATACGACGGTATTTCCGCTGAGGAAAGCCAACGAAGCGCTCGCCGCCTTGAAAGATGGTAGGTTGGTCGGTGCTGCCGTGCTGCAGCCTTGACGAAGTTGTCACAGCTCGAGCGCGGTACGACGTGCCTAACACCCGCACTCCGTGAAATGGACGGCACGTCGATCGTTCCATGCGGGGGGCCGTAGCGGCGCACGTTTCCAACATTGCCCGACCACTAGATGAGCGACCAGAGTCAGAGCGCCATTGATATGAGCTCGTAGCGCAGCGAAACCGATCAACGTTCCGTCCGCGGACGAGAAATGATGGGCTTTGCAAGCGCATTCCCCATTCAACGACTTACGTCCGCTTAATCAGCTGAGCCATCTCCCAGACATGACCCGACGGGTCGGCGAAAGCCGCGGTTCGGCGTCCCCATGGACGGTCGATCGGCCCATTGAGCAGGTCGACTCCAACCGCCCGAAGGGCGGCGCAGACCGCATCGACGTCAGCGACCCTGATCGTCAACAGCGCGCGGGCCCCTGCGGACGATGGCCCGACCGGCAATGGCTCTATGAGCTGAGGCGCCCGGGATGCGTCGAGAAGGTTGATCAGCAGGCCGCCGAATTTCAGCACGGACGAGACGTCATCCGCCCAGACGGTCTCGGCTGCGAAAACCTTGGCGTAGAACGCCTTCGACGACGCGATGTCGTCGACGAACAGCGTGATGACTTCGACTTCGCTTGGCAGGCCATCGACCATGTCGTCCCCACTCCCTCCGCCTACGGCGCGCTTTGCCTCAACACCACAGGCGACGCGCAATTCAAATTGACGCGGCGTCCTGCATCAGGACCGGCTGAGGTCTACTGCACCATCAAATGGGAACTCGGGGAGATGATTGGTAGCGGGGGAGGGACTCGAACCCCCGACCCCAGGATTATGATTCCCGTGCTCTAACCAGCTGAGCTACCCCGCCACAGGGTCGCGAGGGCCGAAACGGCCGATCTCGCGAACGCGCGGCATATAAAGAAGGGGGCGATGGGAAGTCAAGCTGAGTGGGCGCGATTGCCGGGGTGATTTCGGGGACGAAATCGCACCGTTTGGGGCCGAACTCGCCAATTTTCGCGCACCAGACTCGGGGAGAGTCCCCCTCACCCGGAATCCGCCTCTCCCGCGGATTTCCGGCTTCTCCCCGCAGGCGGGGAGAGGCGAAGGAAGAAACCTCTTATTTCGGTTTGACCGTGGGGTCGCCGCCGGGGCTGCCCGGGGGCGGGATGATGGGCATGTTGCCGTCCGTGCTCGGCGCGGGGGCGTGCATGTCGGGATCGACGCCTGATGGCGGGCAAAGCACGCCGTCGGACTTTGCCAATTTGTCGCCGAGCGGTTCCCTCGATTGCCCGGTGGTGGTGGTGCCGTCGGGCGCGGTTGCGCGGTTCGGGCGGTCCTGCGGCATGCAGTCGGCCGTGTGCTGTGGGGATGGCGGCGCGGTCGCTTGCGGCGGCGTCGCTGGTCGCGGCGGCGCCTGCGCGATTGCGGCGCCGGAGGCTGCGATCACGAGGCTGGCCAGAATGATGTTTGATGTCGTGCGCATGGAAAGGAAACGCACGAGCGACGGCTGGTGTTCCGCCTCGAAGATTACGATTTGTGGTAGCGGATCAGCGAGAAATGGCCCATCGGCGGCATGGGGCGGCGTTCGGTCAGCGTGACGCCGCCGTGCCTGGCGGCCCAGGTGACGAGGCGGTCCCAGGGGAATTCCGGGCGCCAGCCGAGGCGGCGGGCGATCGGCGCGAAGGCCAGCTCGAACAGCTTGCGCGGGCCGCTCTCGGCGCCGATGTGGTTGACCAGGATCAGCTCGCCGCCGGGCTTGAGCACGCGCACGAACTCGTCGAGCGTACCTTCGGGATCGGGCACCGCGGTGATGACATATTGCGCGACCACCGCATCGAACGAGGCGTCGGGGAACGCGAGGTTCTTCGCGTCCATCACCGAGAGCACTTCGACATTGGAGAGGCGTAGGGCCCGCACGCGTTGTTGCGCCTTGCGCAGCATCGGCTCGGAAATATCGACGCCGCAGATCTTCGTGGTGCGCGAATAATCGGAGAGTGAAAGACCGGTGCCGACGCCGACGTCGAGGATGCGGCCGCCGATGCGGTCGGCCTCGGCGATGGTCGACTGCCTGCCGGCGTCGAACACCTTGCCGAACACGAGATCATAGACCGGCGCCCAGCGGCCATAGGCCTTCTCGACCCCCGCCCGCGAGATGTCTGCTGCCATGCCCCCCAGCCCCTTACTTCACCTTTCCCCGTCGGGGAGAGGTGAACCCAGCCCGACCGGTTGCGCCAGATCTCATGATGATCAGCCGCGGACGGCTTCCGCGAGCGGGTGCGACGTGGCTGCGCCGGTCTTCGCCGCAGCGCTCTGGATGAAGCCGCCGCCGAGCACGCGCGCCTGCCCTGAGGGCGCGTCATAAAATACGCAGGCCTGGCCGGGTGAGACGCCCTCTTCGCCGGCGACGAGCTCGACCTCATAGTGACCGTCAGCGCCGCGCAGCCAGGCCGGCTGCGGCGCGCGGGTCGAGCGCACGCGGACAAACAGCTCGAGACCAGAGCCAACCGCACGATCGATGTCGCCGCCGCCGATCCAGTTGACATCGCGAAGTGCGATGCGGTGCATCTTCAGCGCATCGCGCGGGCCGACGACGACGCGGCGATTGGCGGCGTCCAGCCGCACCACGAACAGGGGTGCACTGGCGGCGATGCCGAGACCGCGGCGCTGGCCGACGGTGAAATTGGCGATGCCGTGATGCTGGCCGAGCACGCGGCCGTCGAGATCGACGATGTCGCCGGGGTCCATCGCGTTCGGACGCAGTCGCGTGATGATGTCGGTGTAGCGGCCCGTCGGCACGAAGCAGATGTCCTGGCTGTCATGCTTGTCGGCGACGGAGAGGCCAAACCGACGCGCGAGCTCGCGCGTCTCGGGCTTGGTCATGTCGCCGAGCGGAAAGCGCAGGAAGTCGAGTTGCTCTTGCGTGGTCGCGAACAGGAAGTAGCTCTGGTCGCGGTCGCTGTCGGCGGCGCAAACCAGCGCGCGCGAGCCGTCGTCGCGGCGGCGCGAGGCAACGTAATGGCCGGTGGCGAGCGCCTGGGCGCCGAGTTCGCGCGCGGTCTTGAGCAGGTCGCGGAATTTGACCGAGCGGTTGCACTCGATGCACGGCACCGGCGTTTCGCCGAGCGCGTAGGAGTCCGCAAAGTTGTCGATGACGGACTCGCGGAAGCGGTCTTCGTAATCGAGCACGTAATGGGGAATGCAGAGCTTGGCCGCGACGTCGCGGGCGTCGTGGATGTCCTGGCCGGCGCAGCAGGCGCCCTTGCGGTGGGTCGCCGCGCCATGGTCGTAGAGCTGCAGCGTGATGCCGACGACGTCGTAGCCCTCGGCCTTCAACAGCGCAGCCGTGGTCGAGGAGTCGACGCCGCCCGACATGGCTACGACGACCCTGGTATCCTCGGGACGGCCTTCGAGATCCAGACTGTTGAGCATGGGCCTAAGCTGACGTAACGGCGGAAATCCGCGATTCCTGATGCGCTCCCCGGTCTCTTGGACCGGGACGTCAGTAGTCCCCGGGAACCCTTAGGTTCCCTCGGGGCACTGGCTGGCCCGGTCGAAAGCGGCTGAGAGCACCCTTTAATATAGGCGGCATTCCGGTGAAGCAATCATGCCCGCCCCAAGCTTTAGGGCAATTCTTGCCGGGGCGGCAGAAATGACGGGGTTTTGAGAGGGCTTGGGGCGGCGCGCAAGATTCCTTAACTATTTGATTTTGATGAAAAAAGATCGATCAAGCAGGTTTGGCCCGCTCCTTGCTGACCTCCTGACCCGCAGATGTTTTCAAGGGGTCGCCTGTGGTCGGTGGTACGTCAGACGTAGCGGCAAGCGCGCAGGTTTCCAGCACGCAGCAGAAGCCTGCCCGGTCGCAGAGCACCAAGGACACGACCCCGAGCGACTCCTTCGGCGCGCTGGTCGACAGCAACACCCAGGCCATCAGCAACAGCGCCTCGTCCTCGACCCAGGACCCAGCTCCGCGGCGGACTGATTCCTCGTCGCCGTCCTCCTCTTCTTCGTCGGACCGGAGCACGCGCGACAGTTCCGCGGCCGACTCCTCCTCGCAGAGCAAGGCGAACGACAGCACCGATTCCGCGACGACGACCACCACCAGCGACACGCCGGCCGGCCCGACCAAGGCTGATGGCAAGACCAAGGACAAGGCTGACGCCTCCGCCGGCAAGTCGGACGACAAGTCCGACAGCACCAAGAGCGACAAGACCGACAGCACCGACGGCCTCGCCGCCGCGGTGGATGCCTCAGCCGCCGCGCAGGCTGCCGCAGCACCGGCGGCGACGCCCGATCCGACCGCCGTTCCCGTCGCCGCGCCCGTTGTGCCGGTCGATCCGAATGCTGCGGCGAACCAGGCCGCCGCCAACACCGCCTCCTCGCCGTTGACGATCGCGGCGGCCGGCATCGCCGCCAGCGCTTCCACCGCGGCGCAGATATCAGGTGCCAAGACGGACGCGACCGGCAAGACGGCGAAGTCCGGCGATGCCAAGACTACCGACGCGAAGGCTGCGCTCATCGACGGCGCGACTGCGAGCGCCGATGCCACCGCAACCGATGCCACGGCAAACGCCGCGCAGCTCACCACGGTCGATCAGGGCACGCCGAAAACGTCGTTCAAGGCCGCCGTAACAACGCAGGGCCAGACCGACGTCTCCAATATCGGCCAGGACGGCGGCAAGACAGGGCAGGCCACGACCGCCGCGCAAAATCCCGCGACCGTGACGACGGCGACCAATGCCGCCGCGCATCCGCAAACCGCCAAGCCTCAGGCAGATAGCGCTGCCGCCGATGCGAAGGCCGCTTCCACCGATCGCACCACTGATGCGACGCCGGCCGCGCCGACCACGCATGCTCATGCCGACACGCAAGCGGTTGCCGCTGCGACGACCGACGCCAGCGCGCAGGCCGCCAACGCCGTGCAGGCGCCGCTGACCACCACGACGTCGGCGGCTACTGCTTCCACCGCGACACTCACCGCGACCCTGGCCAACCCGAATGCCGTGCCGATCAGCGGCATCCCGGTCGAGATCGCGGCCGCCGCACGCGCCGGCAAGACGCGCTTCGACATCAGCCTCGATCCGATCGATCTCGGCCGCATCGACGTCCGTATCAACGTCGATCGTAACGGCCAGGTCACCTCGCATCTCACCGTCGAGAAGCCGGAGACGCTGCAGATGCTGCGGCAGGACGCCCCGCAATTGCAGCGTGCGCTCGACGACGCCGGCCTCAAGACCGGCAGCAACGGGCTCTCCTTCAGCCTGCGCGACCAGAATTCGTCGGGGCAAAACACCGGCCAGAACAACGACAATTCCGGCAATTCCCGCCGCCTGATCGTCAGCGAGGACGATCAGGCCGCGACCGCGCCCGTCAGCCGCAGCTATGGCCGCATGCTCGGAGCGAGCAGCGGCGTCGATATCAGAGTGTGAGGAGTATCAGGCAATGACCACCACGAATGCCGCCACCGCACCGTCAGTCGTGTCAGGCACGACGCCGACCTCGTCATCCTCCTCGTCGAGCTCGAGCCTCAGCTCGTCCACCGGCGCGACGCTCGCCGGCAATTTCCAGACGTTTTTGACGCTGCTGACCACGCAGCTCCAGAACCAGAACCCGCTCGATCCGCTCGACACCAACCAGTTCACCCAGCAGCTGGTGCAGTTCGCCGGCGTCGAGCAGCAGCTCAAGACCAACGACTCGCTGTCGCAGCTCGTCACCTTGCAGCAGACCACGCAGGCGACCCAGGCGCTCGGCTTCGTCGGCAAGACTGCCGTGGTCGACGGCACCACCGCGACCATGACGAGCTCGTCGGCGACCTGGCACCTCAACGTACCCACCAGCGCCACGGTCGACATCTCCATCGCCAATTCCAGCGGCCAGACCGTGTTCACAGGCAAATACACCGCGGGCGCCGGCAGCGACATTCCCTTCACCTGGAACGGCCAGGGCAATGACGGCACGCAATGGCCGGACGGCAAATACACGATCTCGGCGACCGGCAAGGACGCCTCCGGCAACAGTGTCGGCATCGCCGCGCAGGTGCAGGGCGTGGTGAATTCCGTCGACCTGACCCAGTCGCCGCCGCTGCTCTCGATCGACGGCAACAGCTACACGCTGAGCCAGGTAAAGAGCATCATCGCGACGAGCAGCAACTAAGGCTTGCCTCGGTCCGCCACCTCTCCCAGCGGGGAGAGGTGGATCAGAGTTCCTGGGCTCGTGCTGCCCCGCCAAATGTCGTTCGGCGTTAGTAAAGTATTTACGAAGACCCCCGCTCGGCCGGCTGCAACAGTGTTTTCAGCCCGCCGGGCCCGCGTCGTTCCAGCCAGTTTCAACGAGAATTGTATTGAAGCCTTAGGCTTAGCGGATTTTTAAGCCGGCACGGTTAGGGTTACGGCGTGAGTTCAGTGGTTGAGAGTTTGTGAGTACGCCATGACAGAACCCCATCGCCCGAGGGTAAAATACGTCATCGGGCCGGACGGCAGTCCGCTGACGATTGCAGATCTGCCCGCCCCCGGCACCAAACGCTGGGTCATCCGACGCAAGGCCGAAGTCGTTGCCGCCGTCCGCGGTGGACTTCTCTCGCTCGAGGAGGCCTGCAGCCGTTATACCCTGACGGTCGACGAATTCCTCTCCTGGCAGTTTTCCATCGACCAGCATGGTCTGGCGGGTCTTCGCACCACCCGCATTCAGCAATATCGCCAGTAAGCAATCCGGAAATCTGCTGCCTTTGACGAAAATCGGTCTCGCCCTGCGAGGCCGATTTTTTTCATGTCGCTACTTTTGTCCCAGCTCTTAACCTTCGTTAACCATATCGAAACCATCACCTAGGCAATAATTGCCCACTCGGCCTTTCCAGTGAAAGCAGCCGAATCTGTCGGGGCGGTTGCTTGCAAGGTCTTGCGGACTTCTTAAAGGGTATCGGCGCCGCCCGGTTCGGGGCGATGATCGCGGTCACCGCCGCGCTCATCGGCTTCTTTGCGTTCGTCATCATGCGCGTCACCACGCCGCAGATGACGACGCTGTTCACCGACCTCAGCATGGAGGATTCCTCCAGCATCATCAAGGACCTGGACCGCCAGGGCATCCAGTACGAGCTGCGCAATGACGGCAGCGTCATCATGGTGCCCAAGGACAAGGTCACGCGCCTGCGCATGAAGCTCGCCGAGGGCGGCCTGCCCAAGGGCGGCGGCGTCGGCTACGAGGTCTTCGACAAGTCGGACGCGCTCGGCACCACGTCCTTCGTCCAGAATATCAACCATTTGCGCGCGCTGGAGGGCGAGCTCGCCCGCACCATCCGCGCCATCGACCGGATCCAGGCTGCCCGCGTTCACCTCGTGCTGCCCGAGCGTCCGCTGTTCGCGCGCGAGGCGCCGGAGCCGTCGGCCTCGATCGTGGTGAGGGTCCGCGGCTCGCTCGAACCCCAACAGATCCGCGCCATCCGCCACCTCGTCGCGTCCGCCGTCAACGGCCTGAAGCCGCAGCGGGTCTCGATCGTGGACGAGGCCGGCCAGCTGCTCGCCGACGGCGCCGCCACCGATCCGGAGCAGGCCGCAGGCGACGACCGGCGCATCGCCTTCGAAAAGCGGCTGCGCAAGCAGGTCGAGGACATCGTCTCCTCCGTGGTCGGCTCGGGCCGCGCCCGCGTCCAGCTCTCCGCCGATTTCGACTTCAACAAGATCACCCAGACCTCGGACAAGTTCGATCCCGAGGGCCGCGTGCTGCGCTCGACCCAGACCCGCGAAGAGCAGAGCATGACCGCCGACAACAACGGCCAGGTCACGGTCAACAACGAGCTCCCCGGCCAGCAGCAGAACAGCGGCGTCGCGGCGAAGGACCAGAGCAAGAAGACCGAAGAGACCAACAACTACGAGATCTCCCGCACCACCAAGACCGAGGTGACCGAGGCCGGCCGGGTCAACCGCATCTCGGTCGCGGTCCTGGTGGACGGCATCTACACCAAGAACGACAAGGGCGAGCTCGCCTACACCGACCGCAGCAAGGAGCAGCTCGACCGCATCGCCACCCTGGTGCGCTCGGCGATCGGCTTCGACCAGAAGCGCGGCGACCAGGTCGAGGTCGTAAATTTGCGCTTCGCCGACGCCCCCTCCACCGCCCCGATCACCGAGCCCTCCGGCTTCCTTGGCATGCTTCAGTTCACCAAGGACGACATCATGTATTTCGTCGAGCTCGGCGTGATGATGCTGCTCGGCCTGGTCGTGATGTTCATGGTGATCCGCCCGCTGGTGAAGCGCATCCTCGCCTCCGACGAAGTCGCCGCCGCCATCACCGGCGTCCTCGCCGGCCCTGCCGCTTCGGACGAAGCCGCGCCGGCTGCCGGCGGCCAGGCGCTTATCCCGAGCGGCGCCGCCAGCGCGATCGACGTCGCCACCATCCAGGGCCAGGTCCACGCCCAGTCCGTTCATCGCGTCGGCGAACTCGCCGAGCGCAATCCCAACGAAACCGTCGCCATCATCCGTCAGTGGCTGACCGAACCCGCGAAATGATCGAGTGAACTGACATGGCCGCCAGTCTGCAGAACGCAAACTCGAACGACATCACCAGCGTGATCTCCACGCTCGGTCAGCGCGCCGGCAGCCGCGCGCCCGGCACCAAGCAGGAAGCGCTCTCGGGGCCGAAGCGCGCCGCGATCCTGATGCTGGCGCTCGGCGAGCAGTATGGCGGCAAGATCTGGGGCCTGCTCGACGACGACGAGGTGCGCCAGCTCTCGCTGGAAATGTCGACGCTCGGCACCGTCGAGGTCGACACGGTCGAGGACATGCTGCTCGAATTCGTCTCGCGCATGTCGGCCTCGGGCGCGCTGATGGGCAATTTCGACGCCACCGAGCGCCTGCTCCAGCAATATCTGGCGCCCGAGCGCGTCAACGGCATCATGGACGAGATCCGCGGCCCCGCCGGCCGCAACATGTGGGAGAAGCTCTCCAACGTGCAGGAAGAGGTGCTCGCCAACTACCTCAAGAACGAATATCCGCAGACCATCGCCGTGGTGCTGTCGAAGCTGAAGCCGGAGCATGCCGCGCGCGTGCTCGGCATCTTCCCCGAGGATCTCGCACTCGACGTCGTCAATCGCATGCTGAAGATGGAGGCGGTGCAGAAGGAGGTGATCGAGAGCGTTGAGAAGACGCTGCGCACCGAATTCATGTCCAACCTGTCGCAGACCCGCCGCCGCGACGCCCACGAGGTGATGGCTGAGATCTTCAACAATTTCGACCGCCAGACCGAAACCCGCTTCATCACCTCGCTGGAAGAAGAGAACCGGGAATCGGCCGAACGCATCAAGGCGCTGATGTTCACATTCGACGATCTCGTGAAGCTCGATTCCGGCTCGGCGCAGACCCTGATGCGCAACGTGGACAAGGACAAGCTCGGCGTGGCGCTGAAGAGCGCCAACGAGGACGTCCGCAACTTCTTCTTCGGCAACATGTCCTCGCGCGCCGCCAAGATGCTGCAGGACGACATGGCCGCGATGGGCCCGGTGCGCCTGCGCGACGTCGACGAGGCCCAGGCGCTGCTGGTCAACCTCGCCAAGGACCTCGCCGCCAAGGGCGAGATCATGCTGACCAAGAACCGCGCTGACGACGAACTGGTGTATTGATGGGCGCTCCGGCCAAATTCCTGTTCGATACCGACTTCGCCGCGCCCGACCGGGCGCGCGAGAAGGGCGCGAGCGCGGCCGAGATCGCGCAGAAGGTCGCGGAAGCCGAAGCGCGCGCCTATCAGGACGGCTTTGCCGCCGGCCAGCGCGAAGCCAAGGCCGAGAGCGACCGCCGCGTCGCGCTCGCGATGGAAGAGATCAACATCTCGATCCGGGGCATTGCATCCGGCATCGGCAACATCGAGACCAAGATGGAGACCGAGGCGGTCGACGTCGCGGTCGCCGTGGCCCGCAAGCTGTGCGCCGACCTCGTCGCCGCCGAGCCGCTCGGCGAGATCATGGGGCTGGTCAAGGACTGCTTCTCGCATCTGGTCGCGACGCCGCATCTCGTCGTCCGCATCAACGACGCGCTCTACGACAGCGCCCGCGAAAAGATCGAGCGGCTCGCCAAGCAGAGCGGGTTCGAAGGACGGCTGGTGATCCTGGCCGAGCCCGAGATTGCCACCGGCGACTGCCGGATCGAATGGGCCGATGGCGGCGTCGTGCTGGAGCGCAACGCCATCGCGGCCAAGATCGACGACATGGTCGGACGCTATATCGCGTCCCGCAAGGGGAACTAAGCCATGAGCGAGAACGACGGACAGGTCCCGCTGCCCGATCTCAACGGCCCGCTGCCGCCTGCAGGCGCCGACATCGGCTACAACGAGGACGAATATGCGGCGCGCGTCGCCGCCGACCTCGAAGCCGTCTTCGACGTACCGGTGCAGGTCTCGGCGGTGCTCGGCCGCTCCAAGATGGATGTCGGCGAGCTCCTCAAGCTCGGACCCGGCACCGTGCTCGAGCTCGACCGCCGCGTCGGCGAGGCCATCGACATCTACGTCAACAACAAGCTCGTCGCCCGCGGCGAAGTCGTCCTCGTCGAGGACAAGCTCGGCGTGACCATGACCGAAATCATCAAGACCGAACGCAGCTAGCGCCACAGAGATAGAGCGCGGCAGCGCGAACAGACGGACAGGAGACTCACATGCGGCTTCTCATCGTTGGCACATTGAAGGGCCAGCTCACCACCGCCACCAAGATCGCGATGGACAACGGCGCCACCGTGACCCACGCCGAGGATCACGAGCAGGCGATGCGCGTGCTGCGCGGCGGCAAGGGCGCCGACCTCCTGCTGGTCGACGTTGCCCTCGACATCCGCGACCTCGTGATGCGGCTCGAGGCCGAGCACATCCACGCCCCGATCGTCGCCTGCGGCATCACCAACGACGCCCGCGCCGCGGTCGCCGCGATCCACGCCGGCGCCAAGGAATACATCCCGCTGCCGCCGGAGCCGGAGCTGATCGCCGCGGTGCTCGCCGCCGTCGCCAACGATTCCCGCGAGCTGGTCTATCGCGACGACGCCATGGCGCGCGTCATCAAGCTGGCGCAGCAGATCGCCGGCTCCGATGCCTCGGTGATGATCACCGGCGAATCCGGCACGGGCAAGGAAGTGCTGGCCCGCTACGTCCATACCCGCTCGGCCCGCGCCAAACGCCCGTTCATCTCGATCAACTGCGCCGCGATCCCCGAGCATCTCCTGGAGTCCGAGCTGTTCGGCCACGAGAAGGGTGCCTTCACCGGCGCGATCGCCCGCCGCATCGGCAAGTTCGAGGAAGCCACCGGCGGCACGCTGCTGCTGGACGAAATCTCCGAGATGGACGTCCGCCTGCAATCGAAGCTGCTGCGCGCCATCCAGGAGCGCGTGATCGACCGCGTCGGCGGCACCAAGCCGGTGCCGGTCGACATCCGCATCATCGCGACCTCGAACCGCAACCTGGCGGAGGCCGTGCGCGAAGGCACGTTCCGCGAGGACCTGCTGTTCCGCCTCAACGTCGTGAATCTGAAGATCCCTCCGCTGCGCGAGCGTCCCGCCGACATCATGGAGCTCGCCCAGCATTTCGTGAAGAAGTACGCCGAGGCCAACGGCGTGCCGATGCGCCCGATTTCGGCGGAAGCCAAACGCGTGCTCTCCACCAACCGCTGGCAGGGCAACGTCCGCGAGCTCGAAAACACCATGCACCGTGCGGTGCTGATGGCGCAGGGCGACGAGATCGGACCCGACGCGATCCTCACCCCCGACGGCGACCGCCTCGACCTCGCCAAGACCGCGCCGGCCGTGGCGCACGCCACCATGGCCGCCGAGCAGGTGACGCGCGCCCTGGTGGGACGCACCGTCGCCGACGTCGAGCGCGATCTGATCCTGGAGACGCTCAAGCACTGCCTCGGCAACCGGACCCATGCCGCCAATATCCTCGGCATCTCGATCCGCACGCTGCGCAACAAGCTGAACGAATACGCCGACGGCGGCATCCCGATCACGCCGGCCGGCACGCCGGGTGAATATCCGCGGATGCCGATGGTCGGGGCGTGAGGCCCCAGCCGACATCGAGAGGATGCGAATGCCCGGGCTCAGTCCCGGGCATTCTCTTTTGGGGGCCACCCCGCGTGCGCCGGGACGACATCGGTGAACATGGCCGCACCGCATTCGGCGACTAGGTCGCCGTCGCGCCAGGCCCTATAACCGCTCGCGAGAACCACGCGAGGAACCAGATGTCTGAAGCTCAAATCACGGATTGGCTGGCGTCGCAGCGGCAGGCGATGATCGACCTGTTGCGCGACGTCGTGAACATCGATTCCGGGTCCTACGACAAGGAAGGCGTCGATGCGGTCGGTGCGCGGTTCGAGCGGCATTTTGCCGAGCACGGCATTCCGTTCCGGCGCGAAGGCCATGACAGCTTTGGCGATGCCATCCATGCCGAGGTGGCAAAGCCCGGCAGCAACGAGAAGCCGGTGCTGTTGATGGGGCATCGCGACACCGTGTTCGGCAAGGGCGAGGCCGGACGTCGTCCGTTCACGATCAAGGACAAGCGTGCCTACGGGCCCGGCGTCGCCGACATGAAGGCCGGCGTCGTGATGAACATCTTCGTGGCCACCGCCTTCCACAAGTTCGGCGGCAACCCGCATCCGATCAAGCTGCTGATCACCTCGGACGAGGAGATCGGCTCGCCCTCCTCGCGCCCCGTGATCGAACGCGAAGGACGCTCTGCGCGCGCGGTGTTCAATTCCGAGCCCGGCCGGCCCACTGGCAATGTCGTCACCAGCCGCAAGGGCGGCATCTTCATGCACATGGCGATCACCGGGAAGGCGGCGCATTCCGGCGCCAATTTCGCGGCAGGCATCAGTGCAATCGGCGAGCTCGCGCACAAGATCATCCAGATCCATGCGCTGACCGACCTCACCAAGGGCATCACGCTCAATGTCGGTCTCATCTCGGGCGGCCAGTCCGTCAACACGACCGCGCCTTACGCCGAGGGCCAGATCGACATGCGCTATGTCGATCCGAAGGATCGCGCCATCGTCATGGCCGAAATCGATCGGATCATCGCGACGCCTTACGTGCCCGGCACCAGCGCGACGCTGACGATCAAGGGCGAGTTCGTGCCCGTCGTGCAGAGCGAGAGCTCGAAGGCACTGTTCGAAAACTATCAGGCCGCCGCGAAGCAGGCCGGCCTCACCACGCTGCAAGGCGAATTCTCCGGCGGCTGCGCCGATTCCGGCTTCACCGCCGCGGTGGGGACGCCGACCATCTGCGGCGTCGGGCCGGTCGGCGGGCTCGCACATTCGCCGGAGGAATATCTCGAGCTCGACAGCATCGTGCCGCGCGCGCAGGCGCTGGCGCTGGCGATTTTGCGGGGGTAGTCGCCGCATCCTCCTTCAAACCCGGCCATGACGAGGAGAGACTTTACGAATAACTCGGCGCGTCCGGCTTGCGGAAAATGTGGATGGGATCGCCAGGCACGAAGGGCTGGCCGCGGAACATCGCATAGGCGTAGAGCGCGAGATAGACGATCGCCAGCGCGCCGACGGCGTAGAAGGCCCAGGTCCCGACGCGCTTCATAGCTCCGCTCCATGGCCGTCCCGCCCTGGGAGGCTCAAGGGCTTCTAGAGCGGTGAAGGAGAAAACGCCAGCCTGAGCGCGGCGATCAAACGCCGTGCGCGGGAACGCCGACCTCGGCGAGCCGCGCGGCGTCCTCGTCCTGGCCGACCGCCACATACTGGCCGTGCCAATAGGCGAGCGCCGCGGTGCGGGTCGAATTTCCGATGGTCCTGACGCGGCCGATGACGATGCCGTGCGAATGGCGCTCGACGACGTCCTCGACCTCGCAATCGACGGAGGACAATGCGCCGACCAGCAACGGCACGCCGGAGGTGGCTGTCACCCATTGGGCGCCCGCAAAACGATCGGCACCCTTCAGGCCACCCTTGCCGGCAAAACGCTCGGCGATGTCGAGTTGGTCAGCCGCGAGGATGTTGACACCGAAGGCGCCATAGCGGCGGATCAGCGGGAAGGACGAAGCATCGCGGTTGATGCTGACCAGCAGGGTCGGCGGATCGACCGACAGCGAGGTCACCGAGGTGACCGTCATGCCGGTGATGTCCTTGCCCCGCCCGGCGGTGATGATGCTGACGCCGCCGGTGAGGTGGCGCATGGCGCCGCGGAAATCGGCGGACGAGACGGCAGTTTCGGTCATGAGATCGCGGGGCACTACATTCCTGGCACAGTCCCCGAAGCGGGGCTCCCGTCTATTTAGGTACGATCGTCCGCCAACAAAAGGTGGCTCAGGATCGAGCCCACGAGGCCGCCCGGCCCGGCCGGACAGCGCACACGCTGCCTGGCGGCGGAGCGCACAGGAGCCGGAATCCCGAAAACAACCCCATGCACAGTAGCCCCGGCAAGCGAAAACGATCACCTGCGGATAATCAGAAATAAAATTGACTCGTCGGGCAAAACAGGCGCATGATGACATCATGGCGGCGTTCGATTGGATCGCCTTTGCCCGGCTACTGCAGCCACCGCACCGGCAGGTTCTGCAAACCACGGAACGCCCAGCCGCCGATCCGCACCGGCTCGTCCTCGGCGATCTCGATATCCCCGGCACGGGCGAACAGCGTCGGCAGCGCGACGTCGGCGATCATCGCGCGCGAAGCCCAGGCTCCGGCGCAGAAATGCGGGCCGGCGCCGAAGGCGACGCTCTTCGAGGTGTCGCGCCGCACGTCGAATTGATCGGCGCGCTCGAAATGCTTCTCGTCGCGGTTGGCGGAGCCGAACATCAGGAACACGCGATCGTCGGTTTCGAAGGTGACGTCGCGGATGCTCCACGGCCTGGCTATGCGCCGCGGCGACATCCCGATCGGCGAGATCCAGCGGGCGTATTCCTCGAACGCTGCGAGCCATGTCACCTCGCCCCTGCGCACGAGGTCGCGCTGCCCGGGATGCGTCAGCAATGCCCACACCGTGCCGGCGATGGCCTTGCGCGGCTCGTTCTGGCCGCCCGAGATCGCGAGCTTCACATTTGCGCGCACGCTATCCATGGCCATGCCCGAAGCGAGGAGAACGCCCAAAATGCTCTGGTCAGGATTCTTGCGCATCACCGGCAGGATGTCGTCGATCGCAGCATCGATGCCCGACGTCGCGGCGTGACAGCGCGCCTCGACCGCGGGATCGCCACCGTAATTGGCGATGCCCTCGATCATGCCCTGCGACCACGCATCCATGTCCGCAAAGCCGATGTTGGTGAGGCCGGTGATCGACTTCAGGCATTCGCCGGAGAACGGCAGCGCGAAGTCGCGCATGAGATCGATCCGCCCCGGCGCGATCGCATCGATGATTCGGTCAGCGTGAGCCTGGAACACCGCCGTCCAATGCGCCTTCACCGTCTTCGGCGACACCGTCGGAAACATCGCGCGCCGCTCGACCTGGTGCGCCTCGCCGTCCTTGCGCATCATGTTGTGGCCCATCAGCCGGTTCATCAGGCCGGCCGGCTGGTGCGAGGAGAACACGTCGATCTGCTTCTCCGAGATCGAGATATCGTCGCGGCTGGTCAGCAATGTCGAGCCAAGCTGCGGTACGAAGGCGATCGGTGCCTCTTTCCGCATTTTTGCCAGCATCGGATAGGGATCGGCCCAGAACGAAGTGGGATCGATATCGACGCGCGGCGCGGTGCTCAAGGCGGGCTCCTCGGATGTCTTTCCGCCCAGCCTAGCGAATTCCGCCACCGGCGTCTGTCCCTAGCGATAGGGACGGACGCCATGAAGGTGCCGACAACGAAATCATTGGTTGGCCGCCGCAGCCGCGGTCGCCACATATTTCGTGTAGAATTCGGCGACCCGGCCGCGCCACATGCCGACGAACGCCTCCGAAGTCACGTTGTCCACCGATTTCCAGGTGCGCTTGAACGCAGGAAGTGCATTGCCCCAGATCGCGCGTTTGCACCACCTCTCGCCCTTCTCCTTGCCTTCGCCGGTGGCGCACATGGATTTCCAGGCGAGGCGAGCGGGCCGGCTGATGTGCTCGGCGGCGCCTTCCCAACCCTGCTGATGGATCAGGTAAAGATCGCTCATGTCCGGCTTGCGGTGCGTGATCCATTCGAATTGGACGCCCTCGGTAATGATCTTGTAGGCGGCCGCAACGGCGTTGTCCCGCGGATTGAGAATCTGCCCGAATCCGAACTTGCCGAACTCGTATTTGCTCAGCTGAAACAGACCGATATACGACCCGGTGCGTTGATTGGGGTTGAGACCGGATTCGATCTTGGCAACCGCCATCATGAAATTGACATCGAGACCGAAGGCGTCGGCAGCGCGCTTGATCTCTTCGGCCGGCGTTCCGAGCGGGATGTCCTTGAACGCGCGCAGGACGGTCTCCGCCGGTTTCTCGGCGGGCGGCAGTTCGGACCAGATGTAATAGATCAGATAACGGAAATCCTGCGTCGGCGCCGCTTTCGGGGCATCGTCGGACGCATCGCGTGCTGCCGGCAGCGGCTGGACGATATCCTCTCCCAACGATGCCAATTTCGGCGCGACGGAAACATCGGCGATTCCGGCTCCGGTGCTCGACGGCGCGGAAGCTGCTGACGTCACCGAGCCAAGCTCTGCTCTTTCTGCCCGAAGCGCCGCCGCAAGCCTGGCGGATGCGTCTGCGTATAGCGCAGGCGTCACCATGTTCGCAGGAGCCACGATGTTCGCAGGAGCCGTCATGCTCGCTGCCGCTTCCGGCATGACTTCAGGCACCGTCGCGGCCGTTCTGTTACCGGCGGCCAGGTAAAGTCCCACGGAGGCAATGACACCCACGATGCAGCCGGTCTGCCAAACCTTCATTGCCCGAAGTCCACGGATGGCTTCCGTACAAAGGCTGTTCGCATGTTCCTGCGGCCTGTGGTGAGCCCCCTTCGTAGACCGTTATGGTTTAAATGAGGTGAACGGGAGCAGACTTTCCGCCTCGCCAATCATCGGATGTGTCCCGCTTTGGGGCAAAGACTGCCCTCAGGACCCGACGGAGCCGCAGGTCGCCCGGCGTCCATCTCCCCCTCAGTTCAGGCCGCGCGCCCCCGCCAGCAGCCCCAGCACGATCGCAAACAACTCGTTCTGGGAGCAGATGCCGAGCCGCTCATAGGCGCGCTTGCGGTAGGTCAGGGTCGAATGCAGGCTGATGCCGAGTTCTTGCGAGATCGCCTCGGAGCTGAAGCCGAGCAGGATGCGGCGGCAGACGTCCTGCTCGCGCGGCGTCAACGCAGAGAGTGGCGCGCGGGTCGCGAACAGCGTGGCGAGGTTCTGGTCGGCGGTTGCGGTGACCGCCTGCTGGAAATGACGTGCGACGCTGGCGCCAATCGCGGGTGCGATGGTCTGGAGCCGCGCGCGCTCGGTATCAGCGAAGCGTCCCTGGGACGTGATGCGGTAGAAATTGACGTAGAAGCAGGTGCCGCCAGTCCAGATCGCGGTGGCGCATTTGTCGACGATGTCGGAATCGTTGAAGAAGATTTTCCGATAGCGCGCGCCGTACATGCGTGGCGTGAAGGATGGCAGCATAATCGGCCCGCTGCCCTCGCCCTCGAACAGCGCATCGCGGTTGGGATCGGATTCGTGGAACTGGCCGGCATAGGCGGCGCCGAGATCGCTGCCGGTCGGGATGTTGCCGACGTCGAGCAGACAGCTCGCACTACCCGCGCGCGTCAGGGCGAACACCATGCAATGGCCGACGCCGGCCTGCCGGCGCAACGTGTCGATGAGGATGTTCGGGAAGTCGGGACGGCCGATCGCAAGCACCGCGGGCGTGACGTCGCCAGCCGCCGGATTTGAGGCCATCGCGTGGGGCCGCATGGGAGTCCTCCGCAGGACGTTCTTTTGCGCGAGGATATCAGCACGAGCGGCGTGCCGGAAGCTGGCCCCTTCCCCGCACTACAAATCGTATATGGCGCGAACGATGCCGCAGCATCGGCACTGGGCTCCCTCTCCCGCTTGCGTGCGGAAGATGCGGAGCAAGCCGCGAGCAATCCTCGTGACATACCGTATGCGATTGCCCTACCCCGCCGCCACCTTCACTGGGGCGACGTTGATCGCGAGCTTGCCGTAGCGATCCGTAAAGGCCTCGGTGTCGATTTCTTCGAGCTTGATCTCGCCGCCCATGACGCCCTGCTTCCAGGCCGCCTGCGCGGGATCGTTCTGGAACTCCGGCATCACCTCGCGGCCGAACAGCTCGAGCGATTCGCAGATGTGCTCGTGGCTGTTCTTGCCCGCTTGATTCAGCAGGATGACCTGGTCGATATGCGAGGACTGGAAGCGCCTCAGTTTCTTCCGGATCGTCTCCGGCGAGCCGATCAGGCCGCCGCGCAGCGCGGCCTCCTGTGCTTCCGGATTGTCGCGCTTCCATTTAACGTACTCGTCCCACATGTTGACGGTGTAGGGCGCGGGCCGCTGGCGGTTCTGCGAGGCGCCGTAGAAGCGCAGCGCGAACTGGAAGAAGGTGGCGCCGTCGGCGCGCGCACGCGCTTCTTCATCGGTCTTGGCGCACATGAAGAACGACACCAGCGCCATGTTCGGGTTGATCTCGTAGTCGGCGAGCTTGTGCAGCCGTTTTGTCATCGCGTTGTAATAGGCATGCACCCAGGCATGCGCGGCGTCGGCGCTGACGAACTGGAAGCCGAGCGCGCCAAAGCCGTAACGGCCGGCGCGCTCGATGGTCGGCAGTTGCGAGCAGGCCAGCCACAGCGGCGGATGCGGCTTCTGCACGGGCTTCGGCACGACGTTGCGCAAGGGGATGTCGAAATACTTGCCGTGATGCTCGCTGCCCGCGTCCTTGAACATCGGGAAGATCGCCTGCACGGCCTCTTCAAAGACTTCCTTCTTGGTTTCCATGTCGCGGCCGAACGGCGTCAGTTCGGTGATGGACGCGCTCTCGCCCATGCCGAATTCGCAGCGGCCGTTCGAGAGCAGATCGAGCACCGCGACACGCTCGGCGACGCGCGCCGGATGATTGGTCGTGAGCTGGAGGATGCCGTGGCCGAGGCGGATGTTTTTTGTGCGCTGGCTGGCGGCCGCGAGGAACGATTCAGGCGACGGCGAGTGCGAATATTCCTCGAGGAAGTGATGCTCGACCACCCAGGCGTGGTCGTAGCCGAGACCGTCGGCGAGTTCCATCTGCGAGAGCGCGTTCTGGTAAAGGGCGAGCTCGTCGCCGGCCACCCAGGGCCGCGGCAGCTGCAGCTCATAGAAGATGCCGAACTTCATGACGACGTCTCTCCCGCGCTTATTCTTGTTGCGGGCATCTTAATGGGTGGGAAGCTCCTGTCTACGCGGCGGCAATTCCGCCATGCGGGAGATGATTCCCCCATGCACGGAGAAATGCATGCCCGAGTGCGGCGCGGGCTGCAGGGTGTGGCGAACTCGACCTGTTGATCCAGATCAACGCGTCAACCCGCCTGCTGCATCAAAAGTGCAGCAAGGCAGCGGCCCGGATGCCGTCCCGATTCCCAAAATTTCAGAGAGACCGAATATGTCGGCCCCTGACGACACGACCTCGCGTGCGCGCCGCAAGCGCATGGAGATATTTGCGTTCCTGTTCCTGACCGCGGTCGTGATGCCGGTCCTCGCGGTCGGAACGGTCGGCTCCTACGGGCTCGGCGTCTGGATCTACCAGATGTTCGCCGGGCCTCCCGGCCCGCCAAGCTCCCCGCATTGATCCCCCGACAAGCGAAAGACAGGCATCATGGCTCACGCCACACTCAACCGCCGCGCATTGATCACCGGCCGGGTGCTCAGCACCGACAGGGTCATCACCCCTCCGGGCTGCGAGATCGCCAGCATCCTGGTGCAGGCCCGCCCCGAGCGCCTCACCGAGGTCGAGGCCGAGATCACGGCGCTTCCCGGCTGCGAGATCCACGGCCGCGATATCAGAGGCAAGCTCGTCGTCGTGACCGAAGCGCCTGACGCCGGCAGCCTCGGCACCTTGCTCAACACCATCCAGTCGCTGCGCGACGTCTATTCCGCAGCGCTCGTCTTTCACGCCATCGAAACCTGAAGGCCGGGAGAGCCATCATGACATCGCCAAAGCTCGACCGCCGCCAGATGCTCAAGCTCGAGGCCGCCGCCATCGCGGCGGCCGCAGCGGGCATGCCGGCGCCTTCGCTCGCCGCCAATCTCGTTGCCGAGCGCGACTCCTCCGAACTGAAATGGGACAAGGCCGCCTGCCGGTTCTGCGGCACCGGCTGCTCGGTGATGGTCGCGACCAAGGACAACCGCGTCGTCGCCACCCATGGCGACATCAAGGCCGAGGTCAATCGCGGCCTCAACTGCGTCAAGGGCTACTTCCTCTCCAAGATCATGTACGGCCACGATCGCCTGACGCAGCCGATGCTGCGCAAGACTGATGGCAAGTACGACAAGAACGGCGAGTTCACGCCCGTGTCCTGGACCGAAGCCTTCGACATCATGGAGCTGAAGTGGAAGGAGGCGTTCAAGAAGCGCGGGCCGAACGGCGTCGCCATGTTCGGCTCCGGCCAGTGGACGATCTGGGAAGGCTATGCGGCGTCGAAGCTGTTCAAGGCCGGCTTCCGCACCAACAACATCGATCCCAACGCACGCCACTGCATGGCCTCGGCCGTCGCCGGCATGATGCGCACCTTCGGCATCGACGAGCCGCCGGGCTGCTATGACGACATCGAGGCCACCGACGCCTTCGTGCTGTGGGGCTCGAACATGGCGGAGATGCATCCCATCCTGTGGACGCGCCTGACCGACCGCCGGCTGTCCGCCCCGCACGTCCGCGTCGCCGTGCTCTCGACCTTCGAGCACCGCTCCTTCGACCTTGCCGACATCGGCATGGTGTTCGTGCCGCAGACCGATCTCTACATCCTCAACGCCATCGCCAACCACATCATCAAGACCAACAGGGTCAACAAGGACTTCGTCAACGCGCACACCATCTTCCGGCGCGGACAGACCGACATCGGTTACGGCCTGCGGCCCGAGCACCCGCTGCAGAAGAAGGCGACGGGCGCCGCCAAGGCCAACGACTCCACCGACATGAGCTTCGACGACTACGCCAAGTTCGTGTCGGACTACACGCTCGAGAAAGCCGCCAAGATGTCCGGCGTGCCGCTCAATCGCCTGGAGGCCCTCGCCGAGCTCTACGCCGATCCCAAGACGAAAGTGGTCTCGTTCTGGACCATGGGCTTCAACCAGCACACCCGCGGCGTCTGGTGCAACAACCTCGTCTACAACATCCATCTCCTGACCGGAAAGATCTCCTCGCCCGGCAACAGCCCGTTCTCGCTCACCGGCCAACCCTCGGCCTGCGGCACTGCGCGCGAGGTCGGCACCTTCTCGCACCGCCTCCCCGCCGACATGGTCGTGACCAACAAGGAGCATCGCGACAAGGCCGAGCACATCTGGCAGCTGCCCGAGGGCACCATTCCCGACAAGAACGGCGCCCACGCCGTGCTGCAAAGCCGGATGCTGAAGGACGGCCTGATCAACGCCTATTGGGTGCAGGTCAACAACAACCTCCAGGCCGGTCCGAACGCCAACGAGGAGACCTATCCGGGCTTCCGCAATCCCGACAATTTCATCGTGGTCTCGGACGCCTACCCCAGCGTGACGGCGCTCGCCGCCGACCTGATCCTGCCGACCGCGATGTGGGTGGAAAAGGAAGGCGCCTACGGCAACGCCGAGCGGCGCACGCAGTTCTGGCACCAGCTCGTCCAAGCGCCCGGCGAGTCCAGGTCCGACCTCTGGCAGCTCATGGAATTCTCCAAGCGCTTCAAGATCGAGGAGGTCTGGCCCGAGGAGCTGATCGCCAAGAAGCCTGATGTGCGCGGCAAGACGCTGTTCGACGTGCTCTACAAGAACGGCCAGGTCGACAAATTCCCGGTGACCGACATCGAGGCGGGTTATCTCAACGACGAGTCCAAGGCGTTCGGCTTCTACGTCCACAAGGGCCTGTTCGAGGAATATGCCCAGTTCGGCCGCGGCCATGGCCACGACCTCGCGCCGTTCGACACCTATCACCGCGAACGCGGGCTGCGCTGGCCTGTCGTCAACGGCCAGGAGACGCGCTGGCGTTTCCGCGAGGGCAGCGACCCCTACGTCAAGCAGGGCGCGGACGTGCAGTTCTACGGCTACCCCGACGGCAAGGCGCGCATCTTCGCGCTGCCTTACGAGCCGCCGGCGGAATCGCCCGACAACGAATATCCGTTCTGGCTCTCGACCGGCCGCGTGCTCGAGCACTGGCATTCCGGCACCATGACGCGCCGCGTGCCCGAGCTCTACAAGGCGTTTCCCGAAGCCGTCTGCTTCATGCACCCCGATGACGCGTCGGAAGCCAAGCTGCGGCGCGGGGATGAAGTGAAGGTGGTGTCGCGCCGCGGCTTCATCCGCGCCCGCGTCGAGACGCGCGGCCGCGACCGGCCGCCGAAAGGTCTCGTCTTCGTGCCGTGGTTCGACGAATCCAAGCTGATCAACAAGGTGACGCTGGACGCCACCGATCCGATCTCGCTGCAAACCGACTTCAAGAAATGCGCCGTGCGCATCGAGCGGGTGACCCAGTCATGATGAAACGATTTGGCATAGCCCTGCTTGCCTGCGCGATCGCCGCCGGCGCAAGCTCGCTGACCGCGCAGACGGTGAATTCGGGCCTGCGCGGCCCGACCCCGCTCAATGACGAGGGCCCGGCGCCGCCGATGCTGCCGAACCGCAACACGTCCGAGAAGGAGGTGCGCAACTATCCGGAGCAGCCGCCGGTGATTCCGCACACGATCGACGGCTACCAGATCGACCTCAACGGCAACAAATGCCTGTCCTGCCACGCGCGGGCGCGCACCGCGGAATCGCAGGCGCCGATGGTCTCGATAACACACTTCATGGACCGCGACGGCCAGTTCCTGGCCTCGATCTCGCCGCGGCGCTTCTTCTGCACCGAGTGCCACGTGCCGCAGAACAGCGCGACGCCGCCTGTCAGTAACGATTTTACCGACATCGACACGCTGTTGACGCGCGCAAGTCCTGGTGGCCGGCGATGACGACGACCGCAGACGATCCAAAAGCCAAGCGCGGCCTGATCGCGCGCGCCTGGGATTTCGCGCTCGAATTGTGGGGCGTGCTGTCACGGCCGAGCACGGTGTTCGCGCTCGGCACGCTCGTGCTCGCGGGCTTCGCGGCCGGCGTGGTCTTCTGGGGCGGCTTCAACACCGCGCTGGAATTGACCAACACCGAAAAGTTCTGCACCGGCTGTCACGAGATGAGGGACAACGTCTTCGCCGAGCTGAAGTCGACCATCCACTTCACCAACCGCTCCGGCGTGCGCGCGACCTGCCCGGATTGCCACGTGCCGCACAACTGGACCGACAAGATCGCACGCAAGATGCAGGCCTCCAAGGAGGTCTGGGGCAAGATCTTCGGCTCGATCGACACGCGCGAGAAGTTCCTGGACCACCGGCTCGAGCTCGCCGCGCATGAATGGGCGCGCTTCAAGGCCAATGATTCCCTGGAATGCCGCAACTGCCACAGCGCCGATTCCATGGACATCACCAAGCAGTCGCCGCGGGCCGCGGTGGCGCATCAGCGCTTCCTGTTCACCGGCGAGAAGACCTGCATCGACTGCCACAAGGGCATCGCCCACCATCTGCCCGACATGCGCGGCGTTCCCGGCTGGCAGTAGGGCCGATCCGGGCCGCTTGAACCGGCGGGAGGAATGGTTAGTTTTGAGGTTGGCGAATCGCATCGTTTCGCCCCTCCTCAAGACAGATATGGCCACCTTCACCCCGCATCAGGATGCCGCGCTCAAGGCCGTCGGCGACTGGCTCAAGGCAAAACCCGGCCGCAACGGCACGCCGCCGGTGTTCCGCCTGTTCGGCTTCGCCGGCACCGGCAAGACCACGCTGGCGCGGCACATCGCAGAGGGTGTCGACGGCGAGGTGAAGTTTGCCGCCTTCACCGGCAAGGCGGCCCTCGTCATGCGCAACAAGGGTTGCGACGAGGCGTCCACGATCCACTCGCTGATCTACCGCGCGCGCGAATCCGGCGAGGAGCAGCCGAGTTTTGAACTCTGGGACGACGCCCCGGCGTCGAAAGCAAAACTGATCGTGATCGACGAATGCTCGATGGTCGATGCCGAACTCGGCCGCGACCTGATGTCGTTCGACTGTCCGCTGCTGGTGCTGGGCGATCCCGCACAGCTGCCGCCGATCCAGGGTGGCGGCTTCTTCACCAATTCGGAGCCGGACGCGATGCTGACCGAAGTGCATCGCCAGGCCCAGGACGACCCGATCGTGCGGATGTCGATGGACGTGCGCGAGGGCCGCGAACTCGACATCGGCCGCTACGGCGAGAGCGAGGTGGTGTCGCGGAAGGAACTCGATCCTGACCGCGTCATGGGCGCGGACCAGGTGCTGGTCGGGCGCAACAACACGCGACGCGCCTACAACATGCGCGTGCGGCAGCGCCAGAACATCGAGGACGTCTTTCCGGTCGCCGGCGACAAGCTGGTCTGCCTGCGCAACAACCGAAAGAAGGGCCTGTTCAACGGCGGCCTGTGGCGCGTCAAGTCGCGCAACGCCTCGCGCTCGAAATCGCGCATCCTCTCGATGCGGCTCTCGCCGGACGAGGATCTCGGTCACAAGATCACGAAAGTCTCCGTGCGCGCCGACTGCTTCGAGGGCGGCGTCGAGCAGATCGCCTGGGAGCAGCGCAAGCCCTATGACGAGTTCGACTACGGCTACGTGCTGACCGTGCACAAGTCGCAGGGCTCGCAATGGGACGACGTCGTGCTGTTCGACGAGAGTTTTGCGTTTCAGGACTCGCGAGCGCGGTGGCTGTATACGGGCATCACGCGGGCGGCGAAGCGGTTGAGTATCGTGGTGTGAGGCTGCCCCTCACTTCCCCGCCACGAAATAAAAATCCTCGCGGCCCGGCGGCGAGCCGTAGCTGAACGGCTGCTGCACGTGCCTGGTGGCGGACCAGACGTCGTCCCGCACGATGTCGAACAGTTTCCGGATCTCAACCTTCGGCACCTTGAGCTCGCGGGCGAGTGCGGTGGAGAACGGGCTGTCGGCGCCGTTGTCGCCGTCGATCGCGGTCTCGCCGTGCTTGGCGGCGTAGACCACCATGAAGCCGGCGCCGGGCTCGATGTTGGAAAAGCCCTTGTCGACGAGCTTCAGCGACAGCGTGTGCTGCATGGTCGGCGCGAACGGATTGTCGCGGCAGGCATCCAGGATCACGAGGCGCACCTTTCGCGCAGCGCCCACCGCCGCGATCACCTGCTCCAGTGCGACGGCTTGCGTTTCGGCATCGCGGTCGACGGCGAGCCTGGCGTCGACGGGCACGAGGTAGTTCACCCCGCCGATCTCGAAGCCGTGGCCGGCATAGTAGACCACTGCCCAGTCGGCCTTCTCCGCCTCGTCGGCAAACGTCTTCAGCGCGTCGAAGAACTTGTCGCGGGTCAGATCGCTGACGGAGATCACGCTCTGGAAGCCGACGTCCTTCAGCACGCCCGCGATCAGTTTCGCGTCCCGCGGCGGATTGGGCAGCGCGTGCACGTTCCTGTAGGCGCCGTTGCCGATCACCAGCGCGACGCGGCGCCCGCCGGGCGCCCCTCCCGGCGTTTGCGGCGTCAACGCGGCGAGCCGCTCCTGCGCGATGGCACGGGCGCGCGCGACGTCGAGCTCGTCGAACTTCGTCAGCGAATAGGCCGCCGAGCGGTAGTCGGCGCGGGCCTGGGCGAGGTCATGCCTGCGCTCGTAGATCTGGCCGCGGCCGGAATGGGCGCGGACATTGTTCGGGTTGAGCTGCAGCGACGCGTTGTAGTCCTTCAGCGCGGCGTCGAGGTCGCCCTTCATCATGCTGACGTCGGCGCGATTGTTGATCGCGAAAACGTTCTTCGGCTGCTTCCCGATCAGTCCGTTGCAGTCGGCGAAGGCCAGATCGTATTTTCCCATCAGGCCGTAAGTGATGCAGCGGTTGCCCGCGATCTGCTGCGCGGTCGGATCGATCTTCTCGGCCTCCGCGAAGTCGGAGATCGCGCCGTCGTAATCCTTCATCAGCGTGCGCACGCGGGCACGATTGGTCCATCCGAGCAGGAATTTCGGCGTGAACCTGATCGACAGGTTGAAATCGTCGAGCGCGCTTTGCAGCGCGCCGCGGCGCAGTTGAATGGTCCCCCGATTGTTGTAGGCGAAGCCGAAATTGGGACGTTTCTGGATGGCAAGGTTGTAGTCGGCCATGGCGAGGTCGTCCTCGCCCTTGTGCTCGCGGGCGACGCCGCGCACGTTGATGGCGCCGACATTGTCCGGATCGGCCTCGACGGCGGAATTCAGCGTCTCGATCGCGCCGTCATAATCGCGCTTGTTGATCAGCGCGTTGCCGCGAATGACGAGCGCCAGCGACTTGTCCTTGCCGGTGACGCGGCCCGCGTCGAGCAGATTCTGGCAGGCCGTGATCCGCGCCTGGGTCTCGGCCTGGCGGTCGCGGCAGGTGGCGAGGTCGTCGCCGGCTTGCGGTTCGGCCGCAGCGATCGCAACGCCGCAGACGAGCATGACTGATATCAGCGAGACGACGCGCAGCATGTTGTCAGATCAGCTCCAGACACCACAGTTTAAGTCGATCGGCGATCGCGCCGGTTCATAGCCCGGAGTTCCCTGCGGCGCCAAGCCGGTCAGCGGGGTGCGGCTTTTTTCACGGACTCGTGTCACTGCGGTTGTAACAATCGGCATGTCCGTCCGTATCTGAGGTGTCTGAAAACGCCGGGCAGGCTGTTCGCCCGCCCTCAACCGCCCTAAACTGTCAGACCTTCCGAAAGAGGATCCGCCATGCGCCGCTCCGTCCTGTCCCTGCTCGCCGCCACCGCCGCCCTGTCGCTGGGCTTTGCCGCACCGACCCGGGCCGCGGAAGACGCCGTCGTGATCCCCGCACCCGCCATGGACGCGGCACCCGCAAGCGGCATCCAGACCGCCGTGGTCGCCGGCGGATGCTTCTGGGGTGTGCAGGGCGTGTTTCAGCACACCGCCGGTGTCGTCAACGCGGTCTCCGGCTATGCCGGCGGCACCAAGGCGACCGCCGACTACCAGACCGTCTCGACCGGCCGGACCGGCCACGCAGAATCCGTCGAGATCAAGTTCGACCCGAAGAAGATCTCCTACGGCAAGATCCTCCAGATCTACTTCTCGGTGGCGCACGACCCGACCCAGCTCAACCGCCAGGGCCCCGACACCGGCACGCAATATCGCTCGGCGATCTTCACCACCTCCGACGAGCAGAAGAAGATCGCGGAGGCCTATATCGCCCAGCTCGACGGCGCCAAGGTGTTCAGCAGGCCGATCGTGACCAAGGTCGGTGCGCTGGACGCGTTCTACCCGGCCGAGGCCTATCACCAGGACTATCTGACGCTGCACCCGACCCAGCCCTACATCGCCTATAACGACATCCCGAAGGTCGAGAACCTGAAAAAGCTGTTCGCGGATAACTACATCGAGAAGCCGACGCTGGTGAGTGCCGGCAAGGCCACCAACTGATCCCGAGATCATCAGAAGAAACGGCAGACCCATGCCCGACGCCAAGACGAAATCCACAGAGACGAGAACCACGGACGACAAGGTCATCAAGAGCGAAGAGCAGTGGCGGAGCGAATTGACGCCGATGCAGTACGCGGTGCTGCGCGAGAAGGCGACCGAGCGTCCCTTCTCCGGCGAATACGAGCACGACCACCGTGCCGGCACCTATGTCTGCGCCGGCTGCGGCAACGTCCTGTTCGAATCCGACGCCAAGTTCGATTCCGGTTGCGGCTGGCCGAGCTTCACCACGCCCGCCGTCGAGAGCCATGTCGACGAAGAGCGGGACATGAGCCACGGCATGATCCGCACCGAGGTGCTCTGCTCCAAATGCAGCGGCCATCTCGGCCATGTCTTCCCCGACGGACCGGGGCCGACAGGCCTGCGCTACTGCATCAATTCGGCGGCGCTGAAGCTCGAGCCGAAATAAGCTTGCGCGCCGCCGGGTTCCCCCATGGAACCCGGCGGCGCGATGTGCTTTTCTCTTCCAGCGGTGCAGCCGATGGGCGAATTCCGGCGGCCGCCAGGGAGGATGCCATGACACTTGGGACCATCCTGATCATCCTGGTGATCATCTATCTGCTGGGCGGCTGGTCGGGCCGGATCGGCGGCTATGGCTACGGCATGGGCCATTCCGGCATGGGGATCGGCGGCGTCGTTCTGGTCGTGCTGCTCGTGCTGCTGCTTCTCGGCAAGCTGTAGGCCATACAAACCATTGAAATCACTTGCCTTATAGCCCCTGCGGGGCTGCCATGCGTGGATTCATCATCTCCCATCGCAGGGGTCGCATTTCTGTCAAATCGGCCTATATTAGGGGGCGAAAATGACATGCGGCGGGCCCGCTCGATTGCGGCCCCTGCCCTCCCAAACCCCACGCGCTTAAAGCCCCAGAGAAGATCACGAGGTCTTTGACCATGCGTCCACTGCGTCCGTTCAACTTCAACACTTCCGCCGAGCTCTTCCCCGCCGCGATCCGCAAGAAGAAGCGTGCAGGCTTCACCTATCGCCGGTTCGGCACTGCGGCTGAGGCCGTGCAGTTCGCGATGGAGCAGTTGCCGACGGATTCGCTGAACGGCGCGTATCTCCAGGTCGAGGAAGCGCGTTTCGACCAGAACGGCATCCGCTCGCTCTACGAGAGCGAAGCCTTCCCGCTGCCGCGCCGCCCGAAGCCGGCGCCGGCCGCCGAGACCGACGCCGACGCGGCGTAAGTTTTTCGAAAACTCCGATGTGCGCAGCAAGCGCGATGGTCGACAGGCCGTCGCGCTTTTTGCTTTTTGGTTCTCCCTCTCCCGCTTGCACGCGGGAGAGGTGCGCCGAGCCTGACGCTCTGCTTGCGCAGAATTCACCGGGGCTAAATCCGCGGCTGCTTGTCGAGCCAGCGGCGCAAGAGGCGCACGTTGCGCATGTTGGCGCGGAACATGACGTCGAAGGCGTCGCCCACGAACGGCACGATGCCGACCACGCCATCGACCGCGACATTGCCGAGCATGCGCGCGGTGATGTACCAGGGCGCACCGAGCGCCTTCGCCTCGCGCACCAGCCACAGCGAGATCGCGGTGGTGATGATGTCGCCGATGACGGGGATCAGGCCGATCAGCCCGTCGATGCCGTAGCGGATATTGGTGCCGGGCAGGATGAAGGCGACGTCGAGCAGCTTTGCGATCGCCTCGAGCCGCGCGATGCGCTGCTCGCGCGTCAGATTGGCGAACGGGTTACCGTTGCCGAATTCAAAGCGAAACTCGCGAAATCCCTGCTCGAGGGTTTCCGGGCGGATCTCGTGGCCGTCCTGGTCGATGATCGGTCCGCGCGCCTCGCGGCCTGAAAAATCGGCGCGCGAATGCGTCCCCGAGCGGGACTTGCGTGGCGCGAGAATGTCATCGTCGGGCATGGTCATGGCCGTTACAAACGCACGGGCGACGCAGAGGTTGCTGCGAAGCGGCCGAAGGTCGCGCGGTCAGCTCGCCGCGGCCGCGGGCTGCGGCTCCTCGACATAGTGATGCACCAACCAGGATGACAGCACCGCCGGCACGAAGCCAACCAGGCCGTACAGGATGAACTGGGCAGCGCCGGAATCCGACCCGCGCGAGCCGTAGGTGAAGGCGGCGAGGATGAAGGCGAATGCGCCAACCAGCAGCATCCTCAGCGCCGGCCTGATCCGTTTCACGTGGATCAGGATGTCGTCGACCGCGCCGATCATCAGCGAGGGCAGGAAGCCGAACAGATAGCTGTATTGCAGCGTCTTGAAGAACACGACGAACAGCTTGCCGACCTCACCAAGGCTGGTCTGCGTCCAGTAACCCGACTGGTAGGTCGTCGTCAGCAGCAGCAGAAATCCGCCCACGAACGGACCGACGAGCGCAAACACCAGATAGCGTTTCATCACGAACTCCTCATACGCCGAGGGCTTTATAGCAGCGCGACGGGAACCTTGGATAGCGGTCACGGGCTGTCAGGGGGAACAAGTGGCAAGGCGACGAGTTCAGACATGACCTGAAATTCACCTGTCAGATGTGGAGCCGCCGATGTCTCGGAAACTGGTCTTGCTGGCGACGATCACCCTCTCGGCCCTCGGCGGCCTGTCGAACGCACCCGCCCTCGCGCAAGGCCATATGGGCACGCCGCAGGAGCAGCAGGCCTGCTCGCGCGATGCCTCGCGGCTGTGCCGCAAGGAGCTCGGCAACGACGGTGCGGTTCAGGGCTGCCTGCAGGCTCACCGCGCCAAGCTCTCGCGATCGTGCAGCAAGGTGTTCGCGAGCCACGGGATGTAAGATCGGCATGTGAGATCGGCGTCGCATTTTGCGTGACGGTCGCGCAACATCTGCGAATTCCTTCGCATCTCCCATTGAAGCGTCGCGACTTTCGCGCATACTCGAATCGGGCGGCGCAGCACTTTTCGATTCGAACATCAAGAAATCGAGCGACCACACGCGGGATTGAGGTTCCGGCGTGAAGGCTGTGACATGCGGCAGAGCAAGCCGCGTGCGGCGCCCCAAAACCAAGTGGTTCAATCCACGGAACTCGGGGACGCATTCTTCATGACACGCTACCAGACCATCGCCTCGCCGCTCAAGACGGCAGCTTCGCTGTTGGCCTTCGCCGCCACCGCCTTCACCCTCCAGACATCACCCGGCCTCGCCTTCTCGTCCGAAGCGCAGCAGATGTGCACGGGCGATGCGATGCGACTATGCTCCAGTGAAATCCCCGACATCCAGCGCGTCAGGGCCTGCATGGTGCACAAGCGGGCGCAGGTCAGCCCGGGCTGCCGCGCCGTGATGGACCGCGAAGCGGCCGCTGCCGCTTCATCGCGCAAGCGGGAAGCGGCAGCGCAATAGCGCTGACAAATCTCAAGCAGATAGCTGTCGGACGGGAAGGGTTCGCCTCTCCCGGAGGGAGAGGTCGGAGCGCATCGAAGATGCGATCCGGGTGAGGTGTTGCACTCTCACGAAACGCTGCGGCCCCTCACCCGGATTGCTGCGCAATCCGGCCTCTCCCCGCTGGGGAGAGGTAGGCAAGCCTCACTCGCCCCATTGCGCGAAGGCGTCGTTGAAGGCGCGCTCGCCGGGAGCGCCCTTCTCGATGGCGATGATGGCGCGGCGCTGGTTGGCGTAGACAAGCGGCACGTCGAACCAGGAGCGCTCCTTGAGGAGCTGGATGTTGCGGCTGCGGTCGGCGTCGACGTTGGAGAGACCGACCAGGAAGAAGCCGTCGGTGACCTTGACCGCGAGCCCTGCGAGCGGCGTGCCGCGCGCCTGCTCGTTCGACTTCATCAGGATGCCCGGCACGTTGGAGACGCTGCCGCCCGGAAAGTCCGGCGGCAGGATGAAGGTCAGTTCGGCCGTATGGCTCGCCGGCAGCGACGAGTCGGTGTTGCGGCGGAACGACATCGTCATCTTGAACTTGCGATCGGGAATCTCGATGTCGGCGCGCACGGCGACGTCGGCCTTCTGGTTGCCCGACGCCTTGATCGGCTCGAGCCGCCACACCACCGAGCCGACATATTGCTTGCCCTTCGGATCGGACGGATCCTCGTCATAGAGCACGACCTTCTGCGCCACCGGCGCGACCGGCTGGTCGCTCGCCGAGGGCTGGCCGACGCGATCCGGGATCTTGGGCTTGCTCTGTGGCTGCGAGGCATCCTTCGGCGCCTCCACCACCTGGGTGGGCGACGACTTGAACAGATTGGTCGCTGTCTGGACCAGCGACTTGCCCCACAGGATGCCGGCGCCGACCAGGATCAGCACGATGCCGATGGCAATCGCGCTCTTGAACGGGAACACCGAGCCCTTGCCTGCACGTTTCTTGACGTCGCGATCGGCCGTGATGCGCGGACGCGGCGACGGCGGCTGCGGCGCGTAGCGCTCGGCCTCCTCCATCGCTTCGTCGTAGGAATAGGGCGCATCGGATTCGGCCGCGCGGTTTTCCAGGCTCGGCTCGAGCCGGTCGAATTCCGGCGAGGGCGAAGGGACGTTGGCGTAGGTGCGGCGCGCGGCACGGTTGGCCTGCGCGGCGGCGCCGCCGAGATCGTTGACGTCGGCGGTGATGTCGCGGAAGCCGCGCACACCCGGGGCCGGCGGCGGACCGCCCTCCGGCGGGCGGCGCGGAGCAGAACGACCGGCCGGTGGTTCCGGCGGAGCGGGCTGGCGGGGCGCATCGAAACGGGGTGCGCGCGGCGGGCGCGGTGCCTCGCCCTGGTCGTCGCCGCCGGTCGGCGCGCGGTCACTGCGCGGCGGCGGTGCTGCGGGACGCGCGCGCGGTGGCGCGGACGGCGGAGCCGATGCCGCCGGGTTGTTTTCGGTGGCGCGGGCACTGGCCCTGCGGAACGCATCGCCGCTGCCGCCACCGCTGCGGGCACCGCCTCCGGGGCGCGACGCCTCGCGGGCACGCTGGGCGGCCTCCGATTCGACCTTGCGAACGGCCTCTTCCAGCGACAGCCGTTCGCGGGTGATCTCGGATTCCGAGAGGGGCGGCTGCACGCTGCGCAGCTGCGCGATCAGGGCCGTGCGCGCCCGTTCATAGAGCGCGCGCCGGCTTTCGCCGGGAGCGTTGGGGTCCAGGGCGGCAATAGCGCGGGCGATCAGCGGATAGTAATCAGCCATTTCAACTCAACTATACCCGCGTCCTGGTAAGAGATCGTTAAGCCTCAAACGGGTTTTGCACCAGGATAGTATCCTCGCGTTCGGGGCTGGTGGAAAGCAGCGCGACCGGGCACCCCACCAATTCCTCGATCCGACGGACATATTTGATGGCCTGCGCCGGCAGGTCGGCCCAGGACCGCGCATTGGCGGTCGGCTCCTTCCAGCCCTCGATGGTCTCGTAGATCGGCTCGACCCGGGCCTGGGCGCCCTCGCCGGCCGGGAAATGGTCGATCTCCTTGCCGTCGAGCCTGTAGCCGGTGCAGACCTCGATCGTGTCGAAGCCGTCGAGAATGTCGAGTTTTGTGAGTGCCAGCCCGTTGATGCCGCAGGTGCGGACAGCCTGACGGACGAGGACCGCGTCGAACCAGCCGCAGCGGCGCGGCCGGCCGGTGTTGGTGCCGAACTCACGGCCGCGCTCGCCGATCTTGCGGCCGATCGCGTTGTCCTGCTCGGTCGGGAACGGGCCCTGGCCGACGCGGGTGGTGTAGGCCTTGCACAGGCCGAGCACGTAGCCGACCGCGCCCGGTCCGAGGCCGGCGCCGGTCGCGGCCTGCGCCGCGACCGTGTTGGACGAGGTGACGTAAGGGTAAGTGCCGTGGTCGACGTCGAGCAGCGCACCTTGCGCGCCCTCGAACAACATCCGCTTGCCTTCGCGGCGCTTGATGTCGAGCAACCGCCACACCGTCTCGGCATAGGGCAGAAGCTGCGGCGCCAGCGCGCTGAGTTCCTTCAGGATCTCCTTGCCGTCGAATTCCGGAAGGTTGAGACCGCGGCGCAGTGCGTTGTGGTGCGCAAGGAGACGGTCGATCTTGTGCGGGAGCGTGTCGAGGTCGGCGAGATCCATCAGGCGGATCGCGCGGCGGCCGACCTTGTCCTCATAGGCAGGCCCGATGCCGCGGCGGGTGGTGCCGATCGCAGTTGCCGCATTGGACGATTCGCGCAGCGCGTCGAGTTCTCGGTGCAGCGGCAGGATCAGGGTGACGTTCTCGGCGACGCGCAGGTTTTCCGGCGAGACCGCAACACCCTGCGCCCTGAGCTTGGTGACCTCGTCGAGGAAGGCGGCGGGATCGAACACCACGCCGTTGCCGATCACCGACAGCTTCTGGTCGCGCAACACGCCCGAAGGCAGAAGCGCGAGCTTGTAGGTCGTGCCGTTGATGACCAGCGTATGGCCGGCGTTATGGCCGCCCTGGAAGCGGACGACGATGTCCGCCTGCTCCGACAACCAGTCGACGATCTTGCCCTTTCCCTCGTCGCCCCACTGGGCGCCGACGACGACAACATTGGCCATTCGCGGGTAATCCTTCGAAGAATTTAGAGTCGCCCACCCCAATTCCCGGCCTGGAGCCGTTCCTGCGCGGGGCAGCCAACCGGATAAAGGAAGCAGCCTCTCTAGGCAAGCAAGAACGGGGCTTTTTTCGGGCGCAAGGCGCGATCCAAGCCCTTGATATCCCCTAAAAATCCGTCCTGCCGGACGGACCCTACGACGTTAGGCGAGGATGCGGCCGTCGACCACTTCGATGATGCGGTCGCAGCGTCGTGCCAGGTCCATATTGTGGGTGACGAGCAGGAAGCTCGTTCCGCTGTCGCGATTGACCCGCCGCATCAGTTCGAACACGGCATCGGCCGATCTGGTGTCGAGATTGCCGGTCGGCTCGTCCGCCAGCACGAGGTCCGGGCTCATGGCCAGCGCGCGCGCCACCGCGACCCGCTGCTGCTGGCCGCCCGACATGTTGTTGGCGAGGTTGCCGGCGAATTTCTCCAGCCCCACTTGCGCCAGCAGCCGATCCGCCCGCGCCTCGATGTCCGCGCCGGGAAAGCCGCGATCGACCAGCATGGGCATCATGACGTTCTCACGCGCCGTGAAGGCCGAGATCAGCAGGTGATACTGGAACACGAAGCCGATGGTATGGCCGCGCAGGCGGGTGATCTCGGCATCGCCGAGGGCAGCCGTGTCCTGCCCCTTGATCAGCAGCCGACCCGAGGTCGGCTGGTCCAGCAGGCCCACGATGTTGAGCAGCGTGCTCTTGCCGGAGCCCGATGGGCCGATCAGGGCGAGAAACTCGCCGTGGTCGAGCTCGAGATCGATGTCGTGCAGCACTTCGGTCTCGGTCGGCAGGCCGACATTGTAGGCCTTGCACACCCGTTCGAGCTTCAGGATTGCGTCAGCCACGGATCGCCACCACCGGATCGAGCTTGGCCGCGCGTACCGCCGGCGCCATGGCGGCCAGGATGCCGGTGACGGTGGCGAGCAAGGCCGTGTAGAGGAACAGCGATCGCTCCAGAATCAGCGGAAACAATTCGGTGCCGTCGGCCTGGCGGGCAACCGAATGCCAATACACGAGCGCAAACGCGCCCATGGCTGCGCCGAACAGCGAGCCGACGAAGCCGAGCAGGCCGCCCTGGACCAGGAACACGCGCAGGACCTGGCCGCGCGAGGTTCCCATCGCACGCAGGATGCCGATGTCCTTGGAGCGCTGGATCACCGAGACGATCAGCACGGCTGCGATGCCGAATGCGACCGAGAGCCCGACGAACAGACGGATCAGGGTGTTGGTATTCTGCTGAGCCTGCACCGCGGTGAAGAACTGCGCGTTGGTCTTGATCCAGCTGTCGGCCTCGACCACGTTGGCGGCCTGAATCCGCCTGGCGATGTCCTCGGCCGCATAGATGTCGCTGACCGTGATGTCGATCGTCGTGATTCCGCCGATCATGCCGAGCAGCGACTGCGCCGTGCGGAGCGCGGCATAGCAGACGCGCTGGTTGACGCTCTTGTTGCCGAGGTCGACGATGCCGGAGATCGTGAGCACGCGCGTCGCGCCGGACGCGGCGCGAATGTTGAGCTTGTCGCCGACGGTCGCTCCCAGATCCTTCGCGAGCTCGATGCCGACGATGATGTCCTCGCTGGTCAGACGAGCTTCCCCGGCGACGACATAGTCGGGGACCTTGACGATCTGGAAGTAGGAATCGGGCTCGACACCCGACAGGTTCACCGAGCGGCTCGCGTCGCCGCGCACCGCAAGCACCGAGCCGAGGATCGTCGGCGAGACCGTGACAATCTCGGGCATCGCCTGCATCTGTGCCCTGATCTTCGGCCACTGATCGATCGAGATCACCCGCTGGCTGGGGCGCTGCACGATCGCGTCCTCGATCTCGCCTGCGGCGTTGCGCAGCGGGCGGGCGACCTGATCCGGCGAGAGCAACTGGATCTGCGGCTGCGAGGTCAGGACGCGCTTGATGAAGTTCGCCTGAAGCCCCGCCAGCATCGCCGACATGAAGACGATGACGCCGACGCCGATCGAGATGCCGCCGATGATGAAGATGGTCTGGAGCCGGCCTTCACGCAGGAAGCGAACCGCCATGGTCCATTCGATCGGCAGCCAGCGGTTCATTGCAGCACGGACCGCACGCGCTGCCCGGTCAGAATGCCGGAACTTTGCGGGATCGCGACATCGCCGGCCGCAAGACCTCCGGTGATCTCGACTTGGCTGTTGCCATGCAGCCCGATCGTCACCGCCCGCCGAGCGGCGCGTCCATCCTTGATGCCGAGCACCCAGGGATTGCCCGACAGGACGTCGTGGACCGAACGTAATGGCAGGGTCAACGCATTGTCGCGTGCGGCGACCTCGACATCGACCGAGACGGTCATGTCCTGGCGCAGATAATCCGGCGGATCGGCGACCGTCAGCTTCACCTCGACGGAGGCGCGCGAAATATCGATGCCGGGGTTGATGTAGGTGATCGTGGCCGGGAAAAGCCGGTCCGGATAGGCATCGGCCGAAGCAAGAGCCTTCTGTCCCAGCGATATCTTGCCGAGATTGCGTTCGTCGATCTGCAGCACGAGCTGCAACTCGCCGGCCGGTGCAAGCACCAGCAGGGCCTTGCCCGGCTGCACGACCGTGCCGCGCTCGACACTGCGCGAGATCAGGACGCCGTCGCGGGGAGCCGTAATCGTCGCATAGCCAAGACGGGACTCCGCGGTATCGAGATTCGCTCGCGCCTGGTTGGCCTGGGTCTGCGCCATCACGTAGTCGCTGCCGCCGGGGCTCGCGGTATAGACCTGAAACTCGGCTGCGCGCTTCACCGCGCGCGCGACGTCGAGCGTCTTCTGCGCGTCATCCAGCGAAGCACGCGTCGCGTAGCCATTGCGTTCGAGCTGGGCGGTACGGTCATAGCTCTGCTGGGCGTTGAGCAGCGTCGCCTCGGCCTGGGTCAACGCCGCCCTGGCGGATGGCAGCGTCAGCTCATCGAGTTGCCTGATGCGCGCCTCCGCCTGCGCCACCGCGCCCTGCGCCTGCACCATCGTCGCTCGCAATTCTCGCGATTCCAGCGAGATCAGTGGCTGGCCATTCCGGACCTTTTCACCCTGCTGCACCAGCACGTCCTCCACCGTGCCGGTGATCTGGCTGCCAATCTCGACGCGGTACGGCGTTTCGACGTGGCCGCTTGCCACGACCGTCTCGATGAGGCGGCCAAGCTTGACCTGGTCCACGACAATTGCCGGCCCGAGCAGCACCCGAACCCCTTGCCAGATGCCGAACCCAAGCAGGCCCGTCACCGCGAGGATGAACCATTTGTGACTGAGAAATCCCGACCACAGACTGGCGACGGAGAACCGTCGCCTCGGCTGCGGCAGCACGACAGCTTGCTCGACCATGATCGCGACGCTAGCGCGCCTGCGGGTTTCGAGATTGTTCTAGGTCAAGAGGTTACGCCGAATTTAGGGCCATCTGCCGCGTCAGGACGACTGAAACCGGGAGCTGGGCTTGCTGGAAAGTCAAAACCGTCGTGACACCCTTTTCTGGCGTTCGTCCCCGCTCGAGCTCTGCAGCCGGCTGGGGTGCGGGCTCACGGGCCTGACCGGGGCCGAGGCCGCCGAACGCCTCGACCGTTTCGGGCCGAACAGCGATGCGCCGCCGCGTATCGAGGGTGCCGCGCGCGCGATCCTGCGCCGGCTGCTCGAACCGCTGTCGCTGATCCTGCTGGTGGCCGGCGTCATCTCGATGCTGACGGGCGACGAGATCGGCGGTCTCATCATCGTTCTCATTCTCGTGCTTTCGATCGGCCTCGACACCGTCCAGGAGGGCCACGCGATCCGCGCTGCCGAGATTCTCCGCCGCTCGGTCGCGCTCAAGGCCGAGGTCAGGCGCGACGGCGCATTCTGCGAAGTCGACGTCGACCGGGTCGTGCCAGGCGACATCCTGCGCGTTCGCGCGGGCGACATCGTTCCGGCCGACGCGTTGATCCTGGAGGCTACGGCGTTCACCGCGGGCGAAGCCGCGCTCACCGGCGAGCCCTATCCGGTCCAGAAGCGCGCCGGCGCCCCTTCCACGCCCGACGACAGCTCGAACGCACTCTTCCGTGGCGCGGTGGCGCAGACCGGCGAAGCCATCGCGCTCGTCGTCAAGACCGGACGTGACACCGTGTTCGGCGCGGCGGCCGCAGCTCTCGCCGAAGCGCAGGCGCCTTCCCCCTTCGAGCGCGACCTGCGCGAATTCGGCTTCGTGATCGCGCGCGCCACGCTGGCGCTGGTGCTGGTCGTTCTCACAATCCGCGTCGTGTTCGGCCGCGAGGTGCTGGACTCGCTGCTGTTCGCGGTCGCGCTCGCGGTCGGGCTGACGCCTGAATTGCTGCCGATGATCACGACGGTGACGCTGTCGCGCGGCGCGCTGCGCATGGCCGGGCGCAAGGTCATCGTGAAGCGGCTGGCCGCGATTCACGATCTCGGCGCCATGAGCGTGCTGTGCACCGACAAGACGGGCACGCTGACCTCGGCCGAGATCACGCTCGCCAGGAGCCTCGATGCCGCCGGCAGGGACGACGCGCGGGCCGCGCAGCTCGGCGCCATCGCGGCATCGCTGGGCGGCGATCGCGGCTCGCTCGATGCCGCCCTCGTCGCCGGCCGGCCGGACGCCGCCCAGGGATGGACGCTCGCCGGACGGCAGGCGTTCGACTTCTCGCGCCGGCTGGGATCGGTGCTCGCGACCGGCCAGGAAGGCGCGCTCCTGATCGTCAAGGGCGCGCCCGAAGCCGTGCTCGCATTGTGCGCGATGAACGAGACCGCGCGCGACGCGGCGATGGCCCGCGTCCACGCGCTCGCGACCGAGGGCCTGCGCACCGTGGCGATCGCCTCGCGGGCCTGGAGCGGCGCGCTGCGCGAGGTCGAGACCGACGACGAAACCGACCTCGTCTTCGAAGGTCTCTGCGCCTTCGCCGATCCGCCGAAACCGACGGCCGCAGCCGCCATCGCCCGGCTCGCGGCGGCCGGCGTGAGCCTGAAGATCCTGTCGGGCGACGATCCCGTGGTGGTGAAGCGGCTTGCCGGGCTGGTCGGGCTCAATGCCGAACGCGTCCTGTCGGGCGCCGACATCGCAGAGCTCAGCGACGAGGCGCTCGCCGTGCAGGTGCGCTCCGCCGATGCGTTCGGCCGGCTCGCGCCCGACCAGAAATCGCGCATCGTGAAGGCGCTGCAGGCCGGCGGCGAGGTGGTTGGCTTCCTCGGCGACGGCATCAACGACGCGCCGGCCCTGAAGGTTGCCGATGTCGGCCTTTCCGTCGATGGCGCCACGGGCGTGGCGCAGGCCGCCGCCGACATGATCCTGCTCGCGTCGGATCTCGAAGTCGTCGCCGACGGTGTCGAGGAAGGCCGGCGCACCTTCGCCAACATCCTGAAATATGTCCGCATGGGCGCGAGCTCGAACTTCGGCAACATGCTGTCGATGGCGGCGGCCTCGATCGTGCTGCCGTTCCTGCCGATGCTGCCGACGCAGATCCTGCTCAACAATCTGCTCTACGATCTCTCCGAGCTCGGCATCCCGTTCGACCGCGTCTCGGCGCAGGCGACCGCGCAGCCGCAGGTGTGGAGCATGTCGCACCTGGTGCGCTTTGCCGCGATCATGGGACCGCTCTCGTCGGTGTTCGACTTTCTGACCTTCGGCGCACTGCTGTACCTGTTCGAGGCGTCGCCGGATGAATTCCGCACGGCCTGGTTCGTCGAATCCATGGCGACGCAGATTCTCGTGATCTTCGTCATCCGCACCAAGGGGCGGCCCTGGCGCAACTGGCCGGATCCGGTGCTCGCGGTCTCTTCGCTGGTCGCCCTGCTCGTCGCGATGGTCCTGCCGTTCACGCCGCTCGGGACCTGGTTCGGCTTCGTCGCGCCGCCGCCGATCATGATGGCCGGCATCGCGCTTCTCGTGGTCGTCTATCTCGCCTGCGCCGAGTTGCTGAAGCCGCTGGCGATCCGCGCCGGCCGCAGGCCATGAAGGTTCCGCCGTTTCGCCCGCGCATGATGGCGATGCGCCCCGCGCCATTGATATCAGTCCGGTTTCCGTGTCTTTGAGGATGCCGGGCCATGAGCCGGCCCGGACGCCGCCGGGCCGGGAGCCTCGGCGCATGACGCGGGGCCACAACAATCACAATGTCCGCCACCGGCCAGACCACCAGCGCCGACACGTCCGGCCAGCACTGGATTGCCAACCAGCCCTATCTCCTGCTCAGCATCACCGCGCTGTGCTGGGCCGGCAATGCGGTCGTCGGCCGCCTCGCCGCCGGCCACATCCCGCCGGTGACGCTGTCGTTTCTGCGCTGGACGTTCGCCTTCCTGCTGGTGCTGCCGTTCGCATGGAAGCACCTCGTCCAGGACTGGCCCGCGATCCGCGACAAGCTCGGTCTGATGATCGTGCTCTCGATCACCGGCATCGGCGCCTTCAACACCCTGCAATATTGGGCGCTGGAGCACACCCAGGCGCTCAATACCCTGCTGCTGCAGTCGGCCGCGCCCCTCGTCGTGGCGCTGTGGTCGCTGGTCATCCTCGGCATCCGTCTCACCGTGGCGCAGGCCTTCGGCGTAGCTCTCTCGATGTGCGGCGTGCTGATCATCCTGCTGCACGGCGATCTCACCACGCTGTCGAACATCGCCTTCAACAAGGGTGACCTGATCTTCATCGTCGCGCTGATCATCTTCGCGCTCTATTCGGTGCTGACCCTGAAGCGGCCGCCGATCCACGGCCTGTCGTTCCTCGCCTTCACCTTCGGCGCCGGCGCGGCCTGTCTCATCCCGCTCGAGATCTGGGAGTTGTCCGCGCGCCCGGTCATGAAGCTCGACGGGCCAAACCTGCTCACACTGTTCTACGTCTCGGTGTTTCCCTCGACGCTCGCCTATCTCTGCTTCAACCGCGGCGTCCGCCTGATCGGCGCCAACCGCGCCGCGCCCTTCTTTCACGTGGTGCCGGTATTCGGCTCGATCATGGCGATGGTATTCCTGGGCGAACACCCGCAGGCCTTCCACTTCATCGGCTTTGCGCTGGTGCTGTCGGGCGTGTTCGTGGCGTCGCGGAAGCAGGCGAGTTGAAACAATAAAAGCGTCATCTCTGCCGCAGCGGCGTTGCAGTCCGCCGCAGGTGGCCGTTCGGGTTCCTTGCAATTTCTCCGGGATCAAGGTTCAATACGCCTATTGCTTCCGATCCAAATCCCAACCTCGATTGTCAGGGAGAGGCGCATGGGCGCGTTGATGGCAGAGGACGATATTTATATCGGCCCGTTGTTTGATCTGTTCAATTTGAGGTTTGGCCCGGAGCAAACAGATGTGGAGCTCACGGCCGGGGGCACCTCCGAGATCAAGGCCCTGCAGGCCGAGTTCGATATCTTCCGGCCGGGACGGACATTCGTCGAAAGCGCCAAGCTGCTTGGCCTCGGCGGGCTGCACAACAATCGCGCGAAGAACCGCTGGTTCAGCCTGCTGACCTGGCTCGCCAGGGTGCCGTCGGACCAGGACGGAGAAACCGGCGACCAACGCATCGTGAACGCCCTGATCAAGAATTTTGCGCGCAAGCCGCCGCTGCCTTGCTTCATGAAGGCCCATGATTCCCGCGGCCCCGACGGGCTGCGGGTCATCGTTCGCGAGGACAAGCCGATCTTCTACATCGATCGAACCTACCTCACGATCTCGCTGCCGATGGCGCCGAACGTACCGCCCAAAGGCAAGGGCGGCGGCAAGAAGAAATCAAAGAAATAGGCGGATCGATGCGTGCCGCCGTCGCCGCAAGGGAGCATGCTCCTCCGGGCGACGGAGGGCTGGCCGGAATCTATGCCGGTATCGCGGCATATTATTCGGCAAAGATCGCGCGCTTCGGCACGACGCCCGAAGGCGTGGACTGGACCTGCCAGGCCACGCAGGAGATGCGTTTCGTCCAGCTCCTGAAGCTGTGCGACTTCGCATCGCCCTTCTCGCTGAACGATTTCGGCTGCGGCTATGGCGCGCTGATCGCCTATCTCGACCGCCGGCACGGCGGCTGCGCCGTCGACTATCTCGGCATCGACGTCTCGGATGCGATGGTCCGGCGAGCGCGGCGGCTGTGGCGGGGCCGCAGCAACACGGCCTTCGCCCTCGGCCATGCCAGCCCCCGAACGGCCGACTATGCGATCGCCAGCGGCATCTTCAACGTCGCGCAGGATCAGCCACGGCACGACTGGGAGCGCTTCATCGCGGCGAGCCTCGACGAACTCCATCGCAGCACCAGGCGCGGCTTCGCCGTCAATTTCATGAAGCTTCCCGCAGGTGCGACCGGCCGCCACGGCCTCTACACCACCGACACCGCGTCCTGGGCGCGCGACTGCGCCGGCCGCTTCAATGCCGCGGCCGAAGTGCATGACGGCTACGGATTGATGGAGTTCACGCTCATCGTGCGTAAGGTCTAAGGCGCGACGGATCAGGATGAGCCGTCGTCACGCCCCGACCGACAGCCGCCGTCGCGCTTCCTCCAAAAGCCGCCGATAGATCCCCGCTCCGGTCAGCTCGATCAGCGCTTCGGCGCGGTCGACGAGGCGGGCCACCTCCTCGTATCCGCGCAGATCGTTGCTTGCCGCCGCATGCGCGGCGGCGAGCGTGATCGTCGCCCGGCATTCCGGCAAGCGGGCGTGGCGCTCCTGGGCGACCGCGATCGCTTCCCGGGCCTTGTCGATGGCCGCCGCATGGGCGCCCGAACGCAGACGATAGTCGGCGATGCTCGCAAGCATCTCCGGCTCGATCTCCATGGCGACACTGGCCCCGCGGACGAACTCGACGCCCTCAGTCAGCGTCGGGATCGCCGCCTGATAATTCTGGGCAATGCCCTGCGCCGTTCCCATGCAGGCCAGCGAATAGGCGCGCAAGTACGGGCTGGCCTGGCGCGTGGCCTGCTCGACCACATGCCAGGCATGGGTCGAAGCCATCGCGGGATCGCCGAGGCACCAGGCGAGATCGACGTGCCCGAGATTGGCGATGAACTGCACGGTCGGATCGATCAGCGCCGGATCGATGGCGAGGATACGATCGAAGCACAGCCGCGCCTCGTCGAAACGCCCGAGCCGAACCAGGATCCGGCCGCGCAGGCTGACGATCCAGTGCTCGACATTGTAGCCCAGGAACTGGTGCTCGAACTCGGTGATCGCGGGGACGCCGGCAAGCGCCGCATCGCTTGCCGCGAGCGCTTCGCGCAGCAGGCCCGCCCAGCCATAGGCCTGACTGAGCGAAGCATTGAGCATCGCGGCCCGGCCGGTGAGTTGACGCGCTTCCGTCAGCGCCAGCGCCTCCTTGACCGTGTCGACATAGGCATCGGCCTGCCCGCCGCTCGCGCCCGCGATCCGTCCTTCGACGAACAGCAGCAGCGGGATCATGGAATCGTCGCTGTCCTGCGCCCATTCCAATGCTTCCTGGATGAAGGGCCTCGCGTCCTCCGACGTCATGCCCTCGCGCCAGCCTAGCCAGGCGATCTGGCTGCTGGCCCTGATCCTGAGGGCGTCGACCGCCGGGCTGCGCGGCTGCCCCGCCTTCAGCGCACGCACCTTGTGCCAATGCCGGATCGCTTCCGCCGGATTGGTCGAGCCGATCCAGCGCGCAGCGCGCGCGGCATGTTCGGCGGCGGCGTCGACTTCGCCGGCCTGCTCGAAATGGTGCGACAGCAGGGCCGCAAACTCCTCGAGCCGCTCCGGGTGGAATTGCTCGATCGCCCGCGCCACGCGCGCGTGCAGGAGGGAGCGCCGCGCGCGCAGCTGGGTCGAATAGGCGACCTCCTGGATCAGGGGATGACGGAAGCTGTAGCCGTGGGCGTCCTGGCCGCTGCGCGCCTGAAGCATCTCGCTGGAACAGAGCCGGAGCAGCGTCGTCTCGAGCTCAGCGGCAGGCAGGCCCGACACGCTCTGGAGGACAGCGAGCTGAAACTCCTTGCCGATGATCGCGGCGGTGTGCAGCAGGTCGCGATCGCCCGGCGCCAGCCGATCGATCCGCGCGCCGATCACGGCCTGTACCGTCGGCGGCAGCATGTCCGAGGTGCCGGAGAGTCCGCGCCGGTAGTCGCCCTGCTCGCCGACGATGGCCAGATGCTCGACCAGAGAGCGGATCAGCTCCTCCGCAAAAAACGGGTTGCCGCCGCTGCGCTCCGCGACACGGCGCCGAACGTCGAAAAGCCCGTCCCCGAGCCCAAGCAGCTCGTCGACGAGATCGTCCGTGTCCGTCGGCGAGAGCTCCGCCAGCTCGATCTGCTGGTACCGTGGCCCGCGCATCCAGGGTGCGAAATAGGCCGGCCGAAAATTCACGATCAGGACAGTCTTGGTGGAGACCACCGCGTCGACGAGCGTCGCGACGAACTCCTCGCTCGCCGGATCGAGCCAATGCAGATCCTCGATGATGATCACCGACGCCGACGCACCGCGCTGGCGGATCATATGCCTGACGATCTCGAGCAGACGGACGTTGCGGGCGCGCGGAGCCATCAAGGGGGGCGGGCCCTGGCCGTGCCTGATGCCGAGAAAATCGCAGACCAACCGCAAGTCCGCCTCGAAGCCCGAACCGAGTTCGGCGAGGCGCGTGGCGATCTGCTTCACGGCCAGATCGGGATCCTCGTCCGGCGAGACGTTGAAATAGGTGGAGCGCAGGAACTCCAGCACCGGCTGCAGCGGCGTTGCCGCGCCATAGGGCTGCGCACGGGCTTCGAACACCGGAATGAGACGCGCGCGGCACCATTCCGCGAACTCGTAGCACAGCCGGCTCTTGCCGGTGCCGGGCGGGCCGACGATGCCGGTGACGCGCGAGCCGCCCGTCTCCACCGCCGCCAGGGTCCGCTGCAGCAGAGTCATCTCGCGCTCGCGCCCGCGGAAGGTCGCCAGGGCGACGCCGCGGAATTGCTGGCTGGCGACCGCAGGCTTGAGGTTCTTCAGGAGATAAAGCTCGATCGGCTCCGGTACGCCGCGCAGGCGATGACGGCCGAGCGGGCCGACGTCGCAGAACGAGCGCACGAGCCGGTAGGTCTCGTCGGTCAGGCAGATCTCGCCCGGCTCCGCCTTGGCCGGCAGGCGGCTCGCCAGATGAATGGTGAGGCCGTAGGCGCCCTGCTCGGTGACGGTGTCGACCAGCGGGGCATCCGCGACGATCTCGCCGGAATGCAGGCCGATGCGGACCGACATGGCATCGTCGCGCCCGCGAAACGTGTCCCGGATCGCCAATGCCGCCTCGCAGGCCAGCAGGGCGTGCCCCTCCTGCGCGCGCGGCGCGCCGAAAAAGGCGAGGATTCCGTCGCCGAGCGTGCGCACCACGGTCCCCTCGAACCGGCTCACGGCGTCGCACATCGCATCGAGCGCGGGCTTGAGGCGCTGCATGGCGTCTTCGGCAGTGAGCCCGGCAACGATCTCGGTCGAGCTGACCAGATCGGCGAACAGCACCGTCACCTGCTTCAGCTCGCCCCGAACCGGCCTGGCGGAATGCCCAACCGGTGCCGGAATCGGCCTGCTCGTTGTGCCCAGCGCCGTGCCGCACGCCCCGCAAAAGCCCGAGCCGGGCGGGCTGAGGTGATTGCAGGCGGGACACGCCATCGGCAGAGCCGAGCCGCAGCCGTGACAGAAGCGATTCGTCGCCGGATTGTCTCCGCCGCAACGCTCACAAAGCATCTGATCCCCGAACGAAAGCCATGATCGGCCAGGAAAAAGCATCACCGCGACGCCTCATGCCGGGCCGGCAATGCCCCGACAGGTGCGCCGCCCGCTAAGGCACCATCTTTGGCCCCCCTACGCAACCGATTAGTTCACATTTGGCACCCAACCCGTCGAAGCTGTGACGAAAAGTCGGGGACTTCGTTCCAGGTGCGTCCCTGGTCGCGAGGGGCGACGTCAGCCGCCGCCAAACTTGCTGTAGGCTTGTTCGGTCGCGATGATGACATGCTCGGCGCAGCCGTTGAGGCGATGCGGGTCGGCCTCTCGCTCGTAGGCCTCCGACGTCATCATGTCGAGAAAGGCCGCCACCGACGGATAGAACACCAGCGCGACGAAATCCCAATCGTTGCCCGCGTGCGGGCCGAGCGCGACCGCCTTGGCCTCCCCGGTCCATAGCAGCGTGCCACCGCGCGCCTTGATCATGGGTACGGTGATCGCGCTGTAACGCAGATAGGCGTCCCAGCCCGAGCCGTCGCCGTCGCGCGAACGCGCATGAAAACGCATCAGGTTCAGCATCACCACCGGCGCATGCTGATCGAGCCCTTCCAGGCCCTTTAAGTTCAACATATTGACCGCCAATGGCACCTCCTCGGGTCTTCGCTGCATTGTAGCATTGCGGCGGCGTGACTTGTGTCACGACGGCGAACCGGCGCAAGCTCTCATTCGACGCCAATGACGATCGCTTCGCCCGCGCCACCAGCCACGAATCCGGCTAGCTGGCTCAACAACCAGCCTTATCTGCTGCTCAGCCTGAGCTCGCTGTTCTGGGCCGGCAACATCGTGCTCGCGCGCCATGTCGGCGCGCATGTGCCGCCATTGACGGTGACGACGATCCGCTGGTTCGGCGTCTTCCTGATCCTGCTGCCGTTTTCCTGGCCGCATCTGAAACGCGACTGGCCGGCCTTGCGCAAAAGCCTGCGGCTGATGCTGTTCCTGTCGCTGGTCGGCTTCGCCTTCAACAACGCGATCTCGTACTGGGCCCTGCAATACACCGAGGCGCTCAACGCGCTGCTGATCCAGTCGGCAGGTCCCCTGTTCGTGGCGCTGTGGTCGCTGGTGCTGTTCGGCGTACGGCTGACCGGGGGGCAGCTCGCGGGCATCGCGATCTCTCTGATCGGCGTGCTGGTCATCATCCTGCGCGGCGACCTCGCGGCACTGGCGAGCATCTCGTTCAACAGGGGCGACATCATGTTCGCCTCATCGCTGGTGGCGTTCGGAATCTACTCCGCCTTCATCCCGCGCCGGCCGAAGGTTCACCAATTGTCGTTTCTGTCCTTCACCACCTGCTGCGGCGCCCTGATGCTGCTGCCGACGGCCGTCTGGGAGGCCTGGAGCGGCAATGTCATCCAGTTCGACACCGTGACGCTGGCGACGCTCGGCTACATCCTGATCTTTCCCTCGACCCTCGCCTATCTCTTCTTCAACCGCGGCGTCGCGCTGATCGGACCGAACCGCGCCGCGCCGTTCTTCCACCTGGTGCCGGTGTTCGGCTCGGCGATGGCGATCCTGCTGCTCGGCGAGAAGCTGCAGCCATTCCACCTGATCGGCTACGCGCTGGTGCTCGCCGGCGTCGTCATCGCCTCGCGCCAGGGCTCGGCGGCGAAGTAACGAACCGCTGAAGAAGCCCTGCGCTGCCTCGGGAGCACGTGAACTCAAAACGAAAAGGTGGGCACGACGCTTCGCGTCGTTGCCCACCCTACGAATTCAGCGCAGGAACTTACGCCGCGCGCACCTTGGCGAGGAAGCTGTCCACCGCGCTGCGCAGCGCGCCGGACTGGTTGTCGAGCTCGCGGGCATTGGTCAGCACGTCGCCGGCCGCAGTGCCGGTCGCTTCGGCAGCCGAGGTGACGCTGCCGATATGGGCGTTGATCTCGCTCGAACCGGTCGCAACCGACTGGATGTTGCGGGCGATCTCGCGGGTCGCCTCGCCCTGCTGCTCAATCGAGGCCGAAATGCCGGCGGTGATCTCGCTCATCTCGGCGATGGTCTGGGTGATGCCGCCGATCGCAGCGACGGCGTCGCTGGTCGAGGTCTGCATCGCCGCGACCTGCGCGGAGATTTCCTCGGTCGCCTTGGCGGTCTGGTTGGCCAGCGCCTTGACCTCGGAAGCAACGACGGCGAAGCCGCGACCGGACTCACCGGCACGCGCCGCCTCGATGGTGGCGTTGAGCGCGAGCAGATTGGTCTGCGCCGCGATCGAATGGATGAGCTTGACCACTTCACCGATCTTCTCGGCGCCGGTGGAGAGCTCCTGCACCGTGGCGTTGGTACGCTCCGCATCGTTCACGGCGCGGCTCGCCACTTCCGTCGAGCGCGTTACCTGGCGGGAGATCTCCGCAACGGAGCTCGACAGCTCTTCGGCGGCAGCCGCGACCGTGCCGACATTGCCGGAGGCCTTTTGCGAGGCCGCGCCGACGGTCGCCGCCCGCGACGAGGCATCGCTGGCGCTCGCGGTCATCGACTGCGCCGTCGACTGCATGCCGGCCGCGGCCGAGGAAACCGAGCGGACGATGCCGTTGACGCTGCGTTCGAAGTCGTTGGCGATGTCCTCCATCGCGCTGCGGCGCTCCGCCGCGGCTCGCTCCTTCGCCGCCGCGTCGCTCTTCTCGATCTCGCGGATACGAACCGCGTTGTCCTTGAAGATCTGGACGGTCGCCGCCATCACACCGACCTCGTCACCGCGGCCGACGCCGGGAATGTCACCCTCGAGCTTGCCGTCGGCGAGATCCTTCATGCGGGTCCCGAGCAGCGACAGCGGACGGCTGATGCTGCGGCCGATCATCCAGGCGACGCTGCCGGCGACGATGACGATGCCGAGCATGGCAAGGCCGAGCAGCCAGTAGATCGGGCCCATCTTGGCGTCGATGTCGGCGAGATAGGCACCCGTGCCGAGATACATGTCGAAACCGGGCACCGCGACGGCATAACCGATCTTGCTGATCGGCGTTTCCTGGCCGGGTTTCACATAATCATAGTACAGCAGGATCGAGCCGTTGGCCTTGACGCCGTTCATCAGCTCGAGCGAGAGCTTGCGGCCGTTGGTGACGACGTCCATGCGGTTGGTGCCGATCTGCTTCGGATCGGGCGCAAGCTGGGTGATGCCGTCATAGGACGTGCCGAACAGATAGCCCGAGCCGTTGTCGTAGGTCATCGAATTGCCGTAGCGACGAAGCTCGGCCATGGCCGCATCCTTCGTCATCTCGCCGGCGTCGACACGCTTCTTCAGCGCGGCCGCATAGTTGCGGGCGAGATCGACGATCGCCTTGGTCTGGTCGATACGCGCATCGACCATGGCGCGCTTCATCAGGTAACCAGCCAGAACTCCGGAGATACACAGGCCGAACAAGGTGACGCCGACGAGGATGCCAAGCTTGGGAACGATCTTCAGATTGCTCAACTTCAAGGGATGGACTCCGGAGAAAAGGGATGCGGGCATGCGACTGAAACGATCGAATTTGAATCAACTCTTAGTGTGAGACCCCTTATCAAGTTACTTACGGGCCTCCGTAGAAGCCCGGACGACGACGCCGAAAACGGCAAAATATCGCGGCTTCAGCAACCGGGAATTGTACGCGGTCGCGCCGATTTCGCGTAAAAGACGCAAAGGCCCGTTCGAGAAGGCCGGGTCGCAACAAGAACCGACAAACCAAATCGGGAGCAGAAAATGCCGAAATACAGGGTGGTGACGCCGAAGGGTGCGAGCTTCACGGTCGCGGGCAGCGATTACTCCTACGAGCGCGAGGCGCTCGATCCGATCGATGCCGAGATCGTCGAGGCGCCGGCCAACGAGGCGGAGTTCATCGCCGCCGCGAAGAACGCCGATGCGATCTACGCCAAGGGCATCCCGATCACCAAGACCATCATCGACGCGATGGAGAGCTGCAAGGTCATCACGCTCGGCTCGGTCGGCGTCGACAGCGTCGATGTGAAGGCGGCAACCGCGCGCGGCATTCCCGTCACCAACATCCCCGACACCTTCATCGAGGAAGTCGCCGACCACGCCATGATGCTGCTGCTGTCGGGCTTCCGCCGCCTGGTCGAGCAGGACAGGATGGTGCGCACCGGGCGCTGGGCCGAGGGCCGGCCGGCGCTCCTGAAGATTCCGCGTCTGATGGGCCAGACGCTCGGCTTCGTCTCGTTCGGCCGCGTCGCCCGTGCGGTCGCAAAGCGCGCAGCCCCCTTCGGCCTGCGCATGATGGCCTACGATCCCTTCATCCAGGAAACGCTGATGTGGGACCACGGCGTCATCCCAGCGACGCTGAACGAGGTGCTGTCGCAATCCGACTTCGTCTCGATGCACGCTCCTGCCCGGCCCGAAGTGCATCACATGCTGACCGAGAAGCATTTTCGGCAGATGAAGAAGGGTTCGATCTTCATCAACACCGGGCGCGGCGCCACGGTGGACGAGGAAAGCCTGATCAAGGCGCTCCAGGAGGGCTGGATCGCGCATGCCGCGCTCGACGTGCTGGAAAAGGAACCGCCCTCGCACAACAACCCGATCCTCGGCATGGAGAACGTGACCCTGACCGCCCATGTCGCCTCGGCCTCCGCACGGTTCGACGAGGCGCGCAAGCGGCGCGTCGGCTACGAATTGTCACTGGTGCTCCAGGGCATGTGGCCGGTAAGCTGCGTCAATCCGTCGGTGCTGCAAGACACCGCGCTCCGCCGCTGGCAACCTGTCGGCATGGACCGCGGACCGAACAGCTAAGACGGCCGGCGCAACGCGCGTCGAAAGACCGGCAAGAGACTGAAACGGCCCTTCACCGGCGATCAACGCCGGGAAGGGAGACATAACAGGGAGGAACTGATGAGGAACGACATCACGCGTCGTGATGCCTTGGCGCTGGGCCTGTCCGCTGCGACGGTCGCCGCGACCGGTGTTGCAGCGCACGCTCAATCCGCGATCAAGGCCGCAGACGTCCCCGCTCCGAAACTGCCGATCGAAAAGGGCGCGAGCCTGCGCATGCTGCGGCCGGTGCGCTTCGTCCAGGCCGACGAGGACGTGTTCCGCGCCAATGCGGCCAAATTCACCAAGGAGACCGGCGTCGAGGTCAAGGTCGATTTCGTCGGCTGGGAGGACATCAACCAACAGACCGCGGTCACAGCCAATTCCGGCGCCGGCCCCGACATCATCATCGGCTTCTCCGATGCACCGCACATCTATATCGACAAGCTGATCGAGCTGACCGATATCGCCGACTATCTCGGCAAGAAGTATGGCGGCTGGCTGAACCTGGCGAAGGCCTATGGCAAGAAGGCCAAGAGCGATACCTGGATTGGCCTCCCGTTCGGGGCCTCCGGCGGACCGCTGATCTATCGCAAGTCCGTGCTCAAATCCGTCGGGTTCGACAAGGCACCGGATGACCTTCCTGGATTCCTCGACCTCTGCAAGAAGCTGCAGAAAGCCGGCAAGCCCGCCGGCTTTGCGCTCGGCAATGCCGTGGGCGACGGCAACGGTTTTGCCGACTGGATGATGTGGGCGCACAACGCCGCATTGCTGGACGAAGAAGGCAATGTCACCATCAACAGCAAGGAGACCATCGCGGCACTGAACTACGTGAAGGAGCTCTATCCGACCTTCATCGCGGGCACGACGTCCTGGAACGACGTCAGCAACAACCGCGCGTATTCGGCGCAAGATATCGCGCTGACGGCGAACGGCGTCTCGCTGTACTTCTCGCTGAAGAACGATCCGGCGACCGCGGCGATCGCCGAGGATTCCGAACATCAGGCGTTGCCGAAAGGTCTTGCACCGGTCTCGCCGATGTCCGGGCTGACGCTGAACGCCATGGTGTTCAAGCACAGCCCGTATCCAAACGCCGCAAAGGCGTTCCTGCAATACATGCTGGAAAAGGACCAGTACGAACCGTGGCTCAACGCCAACAGCGGCTACTGGTCGCAGCCGCTGGCAGCCTATGCCGATGCGGCGGTGTGGAAGGGCGATCCCAAGGTCGCAATCTTCAAGGACACCATGAACAGCAACTACTACGCCGGCTACAAGGGGCCGATTTCGACCGCCACCGGCGCTGTTCGCGCGGACTATGTCACGGTGCAGATGTTCGCCTCGGTCGCAACCGGCGCAGCGACGCCGGAGGCCGCAGCCGCAGAGGCGGAGCAGCGCTGCAAGCGGTACTTCCGGCGGCAGAGGTAACGGCCGAGAGGCCGTCATAGCGAGCGAAGCGAAGCAATCCAGAATCCCTCGGCGGATACAGTCTGGATTGCTTCGCCGCACTGGCGCAAAATTGCTTCGCAATTTTGTCGCAGGCTCCTCGCAATGACGGTGAAGTGACTTTCCAGAACAGGACAACGCCCTGATGTCCGTGACCACCCTCTCCTCCCCCGCGCTGGCACAGCGGCAGCCGAACTGGCTGGTGCGCCTGTTCGACTACAAGCCGTTCCTGATCGTGATGTGCCTCGCGCCCGCGATCGGGCTGCTCGCGGTGTTCCTGACCTATCCGCTCGGCCTCGGCATCTGGCTCGCCTTCACCGACACCACGATCGGGCGGAGGGGCATCTTCGTTGGGCTGGATAATTTCCAATATCTGCTCTCCGATCCCCTGTGGTGGAATGCGGTATTCTACAGCATCGTCTACACGGCGATCGCGACCTTCGGGAAATTCGCGCTCGGCTTCTGGCTCGCACTGCTGCTCAACAACCATTTTCCGTTCAAGAGCCTCCTGCGCGCGATCATCCTGCTGCCCTGGATCGTGCCGACGGTGCTCTCGGCGCTGGCGTTCTGGTGGATCTACGATCCGCAATTCTCGATCATCTCCTATCTGCTGGTCGACGTGCTGCATTGGCGGACGAGCAATGTCGACTTCCTCGGCTCGCCCTGGCCGGCACGCTTCTCGTTGATCGCCGCCAATATCTGGCGCGGCATTCCCTTCGTCGCGATCTCGCTGCTGGCGGGACTGCAGACCATCTCGCCCTCGCTCTACGAGGCCGCCATGCTGGACGGCGCCAGCGCCTGGCAGCGCTTCCGCTACATCACCTTCCCGATGATGATGCCGATCCTCGCCATCGTCATGACCTTCTCGATCATCTTCACCTTCACCGACTTCCAGCTGGTCTACGCCATCACCCGCGGCGGCCCCGTCAACTCGACGCATCTGCTGGCGACGCTCGCCTTCCAGCGCGGCATCGCCGGCGGCGAGCTCGGCGAAGGCGCCGCGATCGCGGTGTCGATGATCCCGTTCCTGGTATTCGCGACGCTGTTTTCCTATTTCGGCCTGGCGCGCCGCAAATGGCAGCAGGGAGAGGCCAATGACTGATACCGTCGCGCAAGTGGCCGACGCCAAGGCCGCGCCCGACACCATGGCCTGGGATTCCGGGCTGCGCCGGCTGATGATGATCTATCTGCCGCTGGGCTGTTTCGTGCTGATCCTGCTGTTTCCGTTCTACTGGATGGCGATCACGTCGTTCAAGCCGAACGCGGAGCTGATGAACTACAAGGAGCACAACCCGTTCTGGATCTCCTCGCCGACGCTGGCGCACATCAAGCACCTGCTGTTCGACACCGACTATCCGCGCTGGCTGTGGACGACGATGCTGGTGGCGATCGGCGCGACCACGCTGTCGCTGGTCGCGAGCACGCTTGCGGCCTACGCGATCGAGCGCCTGCGCTTTCGCGGCAGCCCCTATGTCGGCCTTGGCATCTATCTCGCCTATCTCGTGCCGCCGTCGATCCTGTTCATCCCGCTCGCGACCGTGGTGGTGCAGTTCGGCCTGTTCGACTCACCGCTCGCGCTGATCCTGGTCTATCCGACATTCCTGGTGCCGTTCTGCACCTGGCTGTTGATCGGTTATTTCAAGTCGATCCCATACGAACTCGAGGAATGCGCGCTGGTCGACGGCGCGACGCGGCTTCAGATCCTGCGGCGGATCACGCTGCCGCTGGCGGTCCCCGGCCTGATCTCGGCGGGCATCTTCTCCTTCACGCTGTCCTGGAACGAGTTCATCTACGCGCTCGCGTTCATCCAGAGCGGCGCCAACAAGACCGTGCCGGTCGCGATCCTGACCGAGCTCGTCACCGGCGACGTCTACCAGTGGGGCGCACTGATGGCGGGCTCGCTGCTCGGCTCGCTGCCGGTCGCGATCTTCTACTCGCTGTTCGTGGATTACTACGTGTCCTCGCTCACCGGCGCGGTCAAGGAATAGCCGAGCCCTCTCCCGCAAGCGAGAGAGGGAGTGGACCGCCGTCGTGGCTTGCAAACTAACCCGACGGCACGATCACGACGTTCTTGTCCTTGGGCCAACGAACACGCCAGGCGAAATTGATGTCCTTGACCTCGCCGGGCTTGGCGTCGAACGACCATTCCAGCACGCCGCGCTTGTCGCGGACATCCTTTGCCGTGGGCGGCGTGGTCGTGGGCAGCATCTCGACCGCAATCTCGTCGTTCTCGCTGACCGGCAGCTGGTCCTCGATCGCGACGTGAATCGGGAAGTCGTGGCCGTTGCGGACAGTGGTCTTGAAGGCGCGCTCGTCGGTCTTCGAGGTCGTGACCAGGAGGCCGGCCGAGCCCTCGTTGCGCTTGAGCACCGCGCGCTCGATCTTGACCTTGTCGTCGGCGCCGAAGCCGAGCCGCACGATGTCGTCCTTGGCCGACGCGGAGAGCTTGCCCCGGCCGACGAAGATGCCGTCACGGTAGATCGCCACCTTGCCCGGCAGCAAGGTCGTGTCATCGGTCTGCTTGAAGCTGGCTTCGAGAAAGGCGGTCGGGTCCTGCACCGGCGCGGCGCGTACCGCGAGATCGGCGGGCACGCTCATCGAGGCGATGCGCAGGCTCTTGGCGCCCTCGGCGGCACCGAGACTGACGCGGCCGGGAATCGTGAAGGTGGCCTGGAAGGCGCCGATCTCGGCAACAGCTTGCTGTTCATCGGCACGCTGGGCTGGGAGATCGAATTCCTCCCTGCTTCGTGACGCCTCCATCTTCCGCAGCATCGGCGCCGCAGCCGGCATAGCCGTATCGGCGACCGAGCCCAGCGCGCGCGGCTTCGGCACCTGCGGATATTGCGCGACCAGCGAGCCCAGCTCCGGCGCGCTGCTGCCGCGGGCGATACGGACCGTGGAAACGCCGAGCGAGACGTTCGACCAGTCCTCGCCGGTCGACTGCGTCACCTCGGCACGGCGGACCAACTCGAGCTGCGGCTTGCGGTCCCTGGCGCCGGTGTCGAGCCTTGCGTCATAGAGCGGCAGCCAGCGCGCGTTGCGCACCGCGTAAGTGACGCGCAGCGTCGCCTTGGTCGCAGCCGCTGAGGCAACGTCGATCCGCACCTCGAGCTTGCTCGGCGGCTTGGCGGACCGCTCGGCCTCGAGCTGCGCGATCTGACGATCGATCTCGCGCTGTTTTCGCGAGGCATCACGGATCGCGGTATCGGCGGCCGCGACTTCCTCGGCGACTGCGGCAAAGGCCGCGCGCCACTCTGTGATCGGGCGGGCCTCGCCCTTATCGCCGAGGCCGGCGGGGGAGGCTTCGGCAAAGTGCTGCGCAAATTTGCGCCGGGCGGTCGCGGCATCGATCGCGCCTTGCTGGTCGGCGCGCTCGTCCTTGAGCGCCTCGATGCGCTTGTCGAGTTCGGGAAGATTGGCCGGCGGCGCCGCGCGCGGCGGCCGCGCATCGATGGTGCCGATGGTGAGCTTGGCGCCGGCCTCGCCCTCGACGCGGAGCGAGGACGGGTCAAGCGAGAGCGGAAAATCCCTGGCGACCAGCGTCGAGTCCCCGGAGGCGAGGTCGATCGCGATCACGCGGGTGACGGTGGCGCCATCGGGGTAGACGGTGACGGTGTCGATGGCCGATGTGGCATCCACATCGGCGGCCCATGAGGGTGAGACGAGCGCTGCGCTCACCAGGACCAGGCTCGTCGTCGCCAGACATCTTGCGATCGTGCACATCAAACTTCTCCCTGCCGATATCGCCGCGCCGCCAGCCGGACGCGCGAAAACATGCCACGCCATCGTCGTGAGACGCGGCAGGAGAGGAACCGGTTCGATTGGGGTTTCCGTTGGGCGCCGCTGCGGCAGCACCATGGCCGCGGAACGCGTCACCACGCCGCGGCACAACCCTGCCTAGCGGATCAACTGTCAGACTTGGCTGGGCGAACCCTGGCCGAAGATGCGCCGAAGCAGATCGGTCACGTTCTTGGCGCCCGCCTTCTTCAGAATGCTGGCACGATAGCCCTCGACCGTGCGTGCGCTCAGATGCATGCGACGGGCGACCTCCTTGTTGGTCAGGCCGGCGGCGAGATGTGCGAGCACGTCCCCTTCCCGCCCGGTCAGAGGCTCGCAACCGGGCAGCCAGCGCTGCCGACCGGAATCGGGCTGGACGGATTCGTCGATCGCGGCATCGATCCGGCCGACGACATCGTGCGTGCGGAACGGCTTCTCGATGAAGTCGGCCGCACCGTTCTTGATGGCGTCGACGGCCATGGCGATGCTGCCATTCGCCGACGTCACCAGCACCGGCGCCATGCAGTTTTCCTCGCGCAGGCGCTTGAGCACGTCGAGGGCGGAGCGGTCCGGCGGCATCTCCAGCAGCACGCAGGCCGGCATCCGCGCCTTGGCTTCCGACAGCAGCGATGCGCCGTCGGCAAAGCAGATCACTTCATAGGCGCTCTGCTGAAGCGCATTGGACAATTGTTCGCGGGAGGCGGCGTCGGTTTCAATGACGAATACCTCACCCTTGGAAAGCATGTTTCCCGGCATAATCCAGATCCAGCAATGTCTTGGTCAAATGATAAGAGACGGATCGGGGGCCTCATCGCGCCCCGCCGTCATCAGCACGGCATTCGCGCCGGTGCGTCGGTTGGTCCCTATGTAGGTTCCGTATTGTTCCATGTTTGACGAAATGGGACAGAAACTTTACATTTCGAGACATCTGCTGGAATGGCTGGTATGACCGATCTCATCCGCAGTGCAGCCCTGACTCATTATCCGGACGTTGCCCGGTCAGTCGGGCTCGACCCGAAACAGATGATGCGGAAGGCGCGACTCCCGCTGGCGTGCCTGGAGCAACCCGAGCTTCGAATCGCCGTCTCCGCCTTCCGGCGCCTGCTCGAAATGTCGGCAGCCGAGTCAGGCGCCCAAGATTTCGGCCTGCGGATGGCTAATCGCGGTGGCCTCACGAATCTCGGACCGGTCGCCCTCATCGTTCGCGAGCAACCGACCGTCGGAAAAGCGATTGAAGCGCTGGCCCGCTACATTCACATCCATCACGACGGTATGCGCCTGGATGTCAGGCGAAGCGGCAATACCGTCATGATCGCGCTGAACCTGCGCGGTCGTCACCCAAGCGCACTCAACCAGTCGATTGATCTGGGTCTGGCGACCGTCTACCGCGTCGTTCAAGTGCTTTGCGGCGACCATTGGCGGCCGGTCGAAATGCACTTCCGATATCCGGCTCCGCGCAACCGCGAGCGACACCAGGATTTCTTCGGCTGTCCTCTCGTCTTCAATTCAGAGGTCGATGCCGTGCTGCTGTCGGCCCACGACATGGACCGGCGGATTGCGAGTTCACATCCGCTGATGGCGAGTTATCTGCGCAAGCGCGTCGAGGAGATCGATACGCGCCCCGGAAGCTGGGAAGAGAAGGTCGACGAAGTCGTTCGATCGCTGCTCGATAGCGGCAATTGCACGGTCGAGCGCGTAGCCGAACATTTCTCGTGCACCCGACGCACCATCCACCGCCACCTCGCCGAATGCGGCACCAGCTTCTCGGCGATCCTCGATGCGCAGCGCGCCGATCTCGTGACGAAATTGATCGAGGATCATGATCGCCCGCTCGCAGCGATCGCAATCCAGCTCGGCTTCTCCGCCCAAAGCGCCATGGCCCGCTGGTTCCGCGGCCGCTTCGGCTGCACCATCACGGACTGGCGGCGGGGTGTGCGGCCACCGGCCGAGGCGCCGTCAGCCTCCGCGGCCTAGCTCACACTCGATCAGGCGTGCTCGAACGGGCCGACTTCACGGATGATCTTGCAAATCTGCAAGCGACCGCTGGCATAGAATTCGGCATGCCCTCGTTTCATCGCCTCGACATGCTCCGGATGAGTGCGCCAGGCTTCGAGTGCCTCCTCCGAAGCAAAGCGAAACACGGTCAATTCCTCGCCGTCGTCGGCCTTGAACGATTTGACCGACAGAAAGCCCGGAAGGCTGCTGACGATGTTGTACATGCGCTCGCCCAGTCGATCATACTCCTCGATCTGGACGCCATCTCGCAAATTCAGACTGCCAATCACAACGACTTCGCCGATCATCTTCGATCCAATCCTCAATCGCATGTCCGCGCCCGGCCAACGGCAGGCACAGCCCGAATGACAGTTTCGGATCGACGACGGCGCTTGTTACGCCGGCGGAAAAATCAGCGTGCCGAAGCCGGCACGCCCATGATGGCGAGTGCGCGCCGGGGATTGCCGGCGAGCAGCGGACCGAACGCGGCGGCGAAGCCGAGAAACGCGACAATCCAGCCGCAGGCCGCGATATGCAGCAGCGCATCGTTATGGGCCGGCAACAGCACGGCACCGACCCGGGCCAGCGCCGCGACGATGATCGCGACGTAGATTGCCTGAGTAGCGGGTGAGGCCGTCAGCGTCTGCCCGGTATGGCCAAGGCTCGCGCGCGTCATCACCGCGAGCGTCATGATTCCGGCAGCTCCCGTCATCCAGGCATGAATGCCCGCGCTCGGCGGCAGCAGACCGAAGCCGGCCAGGGCATTGAGGAGGAAGCCGAGCGGGATAAAGGCGTAGCCGACATGGAGGATCAGCAGCAGCCGTTCCCGCGCGGTGCGATCGCCGGCCCAGCGCGCGAGCCGCACCAGGTGCAAGATGCCGGCGAACGCCATCGCCACGCCGGTGATCATGTTCAGCGGCGTTACAGTCCACGCGATCAGCGCAAGCGCGCTCAGTCCGATCACCACGCCGTCAAACCGTCCGAACGGCACCGGCAATCGGCCGCCATTGAACTTGACCAGCCAGTTGCGGGTGAAACTCGGGATGATGCGGCCGCCGATCAGCGAGATCAGCAGCATGACCACGGAGATGCCCACGCGAATGCTGACATCCGCTGCGCCTTCGACATGCGCTTCGAGGTGGAAGGCGACATTGCCCGAGAGCAGCACCAGCACGAGCACCACGACAGGCAGGTTGCGCCAATTGCCGCCCGCGATGATCTCGCGGGTTGCGGCCGCCACGACCAGCGCCAGGAAGGCGGCGTCGATGACGAGCGCGAACGCCCAGCCGATCTCGGCGGACAGCATCACCGCGGCACGTCCGGCGAGCCAGACCACCAGCAGCGCGCCCAGCGACGTGCCCTGGATCGGCAGTCGCCCGGTCCAGTTGGGGATCGCCGTGAACAGAAACCCGGTGATGACAGCAGGCAGGAAGCCATAGAGCATTTCGTGAATGTGCCAATCCCGCGGCGCGAAGGCCGATGTGACCGACAATTCGCCGTAGAACATCGGCAGCCAGACCAGGATCGACAGTCCTGCCTGGATCGCGGCGAACAGGAAGAACGGCCGGAAGCTATTCGCAAACAGCGGCCAGCCCTGAAAATTACGGGATCGGGCACCAGCCATGGGCAACTCCTGTGAATTCGGACCGTTACCTGGAAAAATACTGCCGTCCGGCCGGCCGGTTTTGCGCTAACGCAAACTACCGGACGATTGCAGGTGCCATCACACTCCCTGATGCCAAGGAGGCGAAATGGCCAAGGTCGATACATCGCTGGTTGCGCATTTGCCGCTGTTCTCGGGCGTCAAGCCGGAAGATCTCGACGAAATCCTGCGCGAGGCCCGCTCGGCGCGCTTCCCCAAGAACACCGCCATTTTCGAGCAGGGCGCGGACGCACAATCCTTCTTCCTGCTGCTGCACGGCCATGTCCGCGCCGCCAAGACCACGCCGACCGGCGAACAGATCGTGGTGCGATATGTCGCGCCCGGCGAAACCTTCGGGCTCGCGATGGCGATCGGCACCGCGCGCTATCCGGCGACCGCGATGGCGGTCGACGACAGCGTCGCTCTGATCTGGCCGATCTCGGCCTGGCCGCGACTGATCGAGCGGTTTCCCGCGCTCGCCGCCAACACGATGCAAACCGTCGGCAAGCGGCTGCAGGAAAGCCACACGCGTATCCTGGAAATGTCGACGCAGCAGGTCGAGCAGCGCGTCGCGCACGCACTGCTGCGGCTCGCGAGCCAATCCGGCAAGAGGCTCGACCACGGCATCGAGATCGACTTCCCGATCAGCCGTCAGGACATCGCGCAGATGACCGGCACCACGCTGCATACCGTCAGCCGCATCCTCAGCGGCTGGGAGAACCAAGGCCTCGTCGAGAGCGGCCGCCAGCGCATCATCCTACGCGATCCGCACGGGATCGTCGTGCTGGCAGAGCGAACCCCGGACAGCGGTGCGGCGTAGAAGTAGAATGAGGGTCGAGAACGCTTCCGCTTACGGCGAAAGTCCGCGCTCGTTCGGGAGTTCGCGCGCGATCCGCGCGAACTGAAGCCCGCCTCACGCCGGTACGCAATCGCCCAGCGCGGCCAGGAATTCGTCGCGGTCGATGCCGTGCTCACCGCAGGCGTCGTCCACGGTGTGGAAAGTCGCGATCGGACAGCCGACACAGGCCATCCTGAAGGCGAGGAACACACGGATCGTGTGCGGCGCATTGCGCATGATGTCATCGACCAGATCGTCAGATCGGAAAGGCATGGACAACTCCGTTCCGCCGCGACGATAGCGGAGGCGACCGGAGTTTCTTTGTGGAAGCGCAAGCTGACGATGAACTACACCGCACGGCTGTGCAACTGCTTGACCGGATCCAGATGCGCGTCGAACGCGGCCGCGACGCTGCGGACCAGGAAGCGCGAATCGTTCGCGACGGCGAGACGGTCGCCGTCGAGCCTGACGACGCCGTCCGAGATCAGCGGCTTCAGCCGCGGCGCCGATTGCAGCATCGCAGCCGGCTCTGCGCCATGGCGCGCGCAGATATCGCCGAGATCGGCGCTGAACTCGCACATGATGCGCTCGATGATGTCGGCGCGCAGCCGGTCGTCGTCCGTGAGCCCATACCCCTTCACGGTAGCGAGACGGCCGTGCGCGATACTCTGCTGATAAGCCCCGATCTGCACGGCGTTCTGGACATAGCCCTGCGGCAGGTGTCCGATTGCGCTCGCGCCGAAGCCAAGCAGGACCTCGCCCTGATCGGTGGTATAGCCCTGGAAATTGCGCCGCAGCGTCCCCTGCTCGAACGCCACGGCCATGGCATCGTCGGGTCGCGCAAAATGGTCGAGGCCGATCTGCACATAGCCCGCCTCCTTCAGTGCGTTGGCGATCGCGCAGGCCTGATCGTGGCGCGCAAGGCCGTCGGGCAGATGCTCCTCACTGATCATGCGCTGGTGCTTCTTGAAGCTTGGCACATGCGCATAGCCGAACACCGAGAAGCGGGCCGGCATGAGCGCGAGCGAACGCCGCACCGTATCGAGGCAGGATGCGATGGTCTGATGCGGCAGACCATAGATCAGGTCGAAATTGAGTCTCTTGATCCCGGCCTGCCTGAGCATGTCGACGACCGCAGCTGTCTGCTCATAACTCTGCACCCGGTTGATCGCGCGCTGCACGACGGAATCGAAACTCTGCACGCCGAGGCTGACACGGTTGACGCCGGAGAGTCGCATGGCCTCGACCATCTCCGATGTCAGCGTGCGTGGGTCGATCTCGACCGCGATCTCGGCCGATGGCAGCACGAAGAAGGCGTGGCGCATCGCCGCCATCAACTCGGCAAAGGCCTCCGGCGCCATGATCGTCGGCGTGCCACCGCCGAAATGGATGTGCTCGACCTTGATGCGGCGGCCTATCGCGTCCGCGACCTGAGCAATCTCGCTGCGGAGCGTCCGCTGATAGGCCGCGATCAGCCCGTCGCGGCGGACGATCTGGGTGTGGCAGCCGCAGTACCAGCACATCTCGCGGCAGAACGGCACGTGCAGGTAAAGAGAGGCGCTGGCGTTGGAGGGGAGCTCGGACAGCCAGCGCGCGTAGGCGTCGGCACCGATCGCCGGCGAGAAGTGCGGCGCTGTCGGATAGCTCGTGTAGCGCGGCAATCTCTCTTCGCCGTAGCTCGCTGCGAGATCGGTCCTCATATCCTGCCCATTCGTAAATTGATGCCCTTGCGGCCGCGGCAACCTGCGGATGGCACTGGATTACCCGCTTTCACGCGGACCACCTTGCGCTTGCTCAAAGTCTGAGCGCTGGATTGGAGCCATTGTGACGTTCAATCATCGTCCCCTGGGAGATAGCTATGCCGTCGTTTGCACTCGATCTGGTTCTCTGGCTTGCCGGCATCCGCGGCCATATCCCGCGCTTCGACGACTTCCGTCCGGTTCCGGTCGCGCCTGCCCCCGGCGCAAATCATCTCGTACGCGTGCTGGCCATCGTCGCCGCCGTACTGGCCGTGGTGTCGCTTGCGGTCTGGGCTACCGTCTGGATTGCGATCGAGCTTCTTTAATCGCGCATCCAACCCTTCACGATCGACCGCAGCTGAACATGCGAACGATTTGCCGTTGACGCGGCTGATGCCGCACGCTGCGCCACCACCACGCCGACGGCATCGTTGGCACTTCGGTATACTTCCTAGGGATTTCACCGGAGGCCAATCAGGCCAAAGCTTGTCGCAGCGCAAACACGCTTGCCACAACAGGCGCACACTGCATCCGTCATTAAAACCCTGAAGGATGCTTTACGATGTTCACCCGCAGAGCCGCATTGATCAGCGCCGCCGCGACCGCTCTGATGCTCGCGACCCCCGCCATTGCCGCCAGCGACCTCAAGCTGCCGCGGCAGAAGGTCGATCTGGTCGCCCCGCCCTTCGTGCATGCCCACGAGCAGGCGACGACGCAGGGCCCCAAGATCATGGAATTCAAGATGACCATCGAGGAGAAGAAGGTGGTCATCGACGACAAGGGCACCACCTTCCAGGCGATGACCTTCAACGGCTCGATGCCGGGCCCGCTGATGGTCGTGCATGAAGGCGACTATGTCGAGCTGACGCTGGTCAATCCCGCGACCAACAGCATGCCGCACAACATCGACTTCCATTCCGCGACCGGCGCACTCGGCGGTGCCGAGCTCACGCTGATCAATCCCGGCGAGCAGGTCGTGCTGCGCTGGAAGGCGACGCGGACCGGCGTTTTCGTCTATCATTGCGCGCCGGGCGGCCCGATGATCCCCTGGCATGTCGTCTCCGGCATGAACGGCGCCGTGATGGTTCTGCCGCGCGATGGCCTCAACGACGGCAAGGGCCATGCGCTGAAATACGACAAGGTCTATTACATCGGCGAGCAGGACATGTATGTGCCGCGCGACGAGAAGGGCAATTTCAAGTCCTACGACTCGCCGGGCGAAGCCTTCACCGACACCGAAGAGGTGATGAAGAAGCTGATCCCGTCCCACGTCGTGTTCAACGGCAAGGTTGGCGCCCTCACCGGCAAGAACGCACTGACGGCCAAGGTCGGCGAGAACGTGCTGATCGTGCATTCCCAGGCCAACCGCGACAGCCGCCCGCACCTGATCGGCGGCCATGGCGACTATGTCTGGGAGACCGGCAAGTTCTCCAACCCGCCGGAGACCGGGCTCGAGACCTGGTTCATCCGCGGCGGCTCCGCGGGAGCTGCGATGTACAAGTTCCTGCAGCCCGGCATCTACGCCTATGTCACGCATAATCTGATCGAAGCCGCCGACCTCGGCGCCACCGCGCACTTCAAGGTCGAAGGCAAGTGGAACGACGATCTGATGACTCAGGTGAAGGCGCCTGCGGAGATACCGGCCCCCAATACCAACTAGACGCGACAAGGGGCCGGCCATCACCGGCCCCTTCTTCTTTCGGGGGAAAGACCATGCTGATCGCATTCAAGCTCAAACTGCTCCTCGCCTGTGCCGCCGGCTTCGCAGGACCGCTGGCTGTCGCACCGCTGGTCTCCGAGATGACGACGCACGGCCCGCAAGGCGAGCCAGCGATCGTCGAGATCGCCGCGGGCGACTTCGTCTATCGCGAGGCCGGCGATTTCACGCGCGCCGGGCAGCAGGCCGAGGCGCCGCTGCATAGGTTGCAATTCACGGGTGCGCTTCACATCATGCGCGAGCAGGTCTCCTCGGCCGACTACCAGCTCTGCGTGCAGGACGGCCAATGTCATCCGCTCGGTCGCGACGTCGCAATCGCGCCGGATCGCCCTGCAGTGCAGGTGAGCTGGCACGATGCGCAGGCCTATGCTGGCTGGCTGTCGCGCAGGACCGGCCACCGCTACCGCCTGCCGAGCGATGCGGAATGGGCCTTTGCGGCGGGCTCCCGGTTCAGGGACGACGGCGCGCCGGTCGACGCGAATGATCCGGCCAAGCGATGGATCAGCCGCTATGAGCGCGAATCCGAGCGCGATCTCGCCGACACCACGGCCTATCCGTTCGGCAAGTTCGGCCTGAACGAGCGCGGCGTGTCCGATCTCGCCGGCAATGTCTGGGAGTGGACGTCAACCTGCTTCGTGCGCTCGCGCGTCGATGCTTCTGGCAATGCCGGTCGACCGACGGTGAATTGCGGCGTGCGCGTCGCCGAGGGCGCGCACCGCGCTTATGTCACCGACTTCATCCGCGACGCCCGCGCCGGCGGCTGCGCGCAAGGCGTGCCGCCCGCCAATCTCGGCTTCCGCCTGGTGCGCGAGGAGCGGTCGTGGGTGGCGAGCGTGTCGGCAAGGTGGAGCAAGGTGTGGGCTGCGAGGTCGTAGCCACGTAGTCCGTCATTGCGAGCGAGCACGCCGAAACGCCAGCGATGGACCCGAGAAGGCGCGGCGTGCTGGATGCCCCGGTCAAGCCGGGGCATGACCGCGTCGGAGAATGAGAATTGCCTCAAACGATAATGGCCGGGATTGAACCCGGCCATTGATGATGATTCGCGACGACCGTCTCAGGTGTTCTTCAACGCGACGCGGAATTCGGCCTCGGTCTTTTCCTTGACCTCGTCGAGCGTCACGCCCTCGGCGAGCTCGATCAGGGCCATGCCGCCGTCGCCGTGCTTGTCGATGGTGAACACCGCGAGATCGGTCACGACCATGTCGACGACGCGCTCGCCGGTCAGCGGCAGGTTGCACTTCTTCAGGAGCTTGGCGCCGTCCTTGGCGGAATGCTCCATCACCACGACGACGCGCTTGACGCCGGCGACGAGATCCATCGCGCCGCCCATGCCCTTGACCATCTTGCCGGGGATCATCCAGTTGGCGAGATCGCCGTTCTGGGCCACCTGCATGGCACCGAGGATCGACAGATCCATGTGGCCGCCGCGGATCATGCCGAACGAATCCGCGCTCGAGAAATAGGAGGTCGACGGCAGCTCGCTGACGGTCTGCTTGCCGGCGTTGATCAGATCGGCGTCCTCTTCGCCCTCGTAGGGGAACGGGCCCATGCCGAGCATGCCGTTCTCGCTCTGCAGGCTGACGTCGACGCCGTCGGGAATGTAGTTCGAGACCAGCGTCGGGATGCCGATGCCGAGATTGACGTAGTAGCCGTCGCGCAATTCCTTCGCGGCGCGCGCAGCCATCTGTTCACGGGTCCAGGCCATGTGCTCTCCTTAGGCGGCAGTACGCGGGCGGGTGTTGCGGAATTCGATGCGCTTCTTGGCGGTGCCGACCTCGACGATGCGCTTCACGAAAATGCCGGGCGTGTGGATGTGGTCGGGATTGAGTTCACCGGCGGGTACCAAATGCTCGACCTCGGCCACCGTGATCCTGGCGGCGGTCGCCATCATCGGGTTAAAGTTGCGCGCGGTCTTGCGGTAGATCAGGTTGCCGGCGGTGTCGCCCTTCCAGGCGTGCACGATCGCGAGATCGGCGAACAGGCCGCGCTCCATCAGATACTTCTCGCCGTCGAACTCCTTCACTTCCTTGCCTTCGGCGATCAGCGTACCGACACCGGTCTTGGTGTAGAAGGCCGGGATACCGGCGCCGCCGGCGCGGATGCGCTCGGCCAGCGTGCCCTGCGGATTGAATTCGAGTTCCAGCTCGCCGGCGAGGAATTGCTGGGCGAACAGCTTGTTCTCGCCGACATAGGACGAGATCATCTTCTTGATCTGGCGGGTTTCCAGCAGGCGGCTGAGCCCGATGCCGTCAACGCCGGCATTGTTCGAGACCACGGTCAGACCCTTGACGCCGGAGTCGCGGATCGCATCCGACAGCGACTCGGCGATGCCGCAGAGGCCGAAGCCGCCGGACATGATCATCATGTTGTCCTTGAGAACGCCCTCAAGAGCCGACTTGGCGTCGGGATAGACCTTGTTCATGCAAAAAACCTCGACTTAACCTGAGAGGCGCCGCGCCTTGTTGGCGGCGATTATTAGGCGAAATCGTCCGAAGCCGTCAATGATACGGGGTTCTCCGTCCAGGTCGCTGGTGCTAGAAGCTGCCCACGCCGTGGGCAGACCGGTCCGCGGCCTTGAAAGCGACAAGAAAACCCTTCAAGTTGCGGGGGTTGGGCGTGGGGGCGCGCAGGTTTCCCGCCCCGCCCTTCTGGCTCCAGCGACCAACTCGATCAGGACATGCCATTGACCATGGCCCAAGGAATGAAGCGCCTCGGGACGCCGATCGCGGCGCTGCTCGGCGTCGCGCTGATCGCCCTGATCGCGACCTCCTGGCTCATCAACCGCGACGCGCTGCGCAAGGCGGTCGAAGCGCAGATCCGCGACGTCACCGGGCTCGAGCTCAGCGTGACGGGCAGCATCGATATTTCCGTGCTGCCGGCGAGCTACATCTCTTTCCATGACGTCGGCCTGAAGGGCGGCGGCGCCGGCGACCCCGCGCTCCATGTCGACGTGCTCACCGCCAATCTCCGGCTGTTGCCCCTGCTGCTGCAACGATTCGAGATCGCCGACCTGACGCTGCTGCGGCCGCACATTCATGTCAGCCTGAAGCCGGATGGCGAGAGCAACTGGACACCCTTCATCCAGACCATTGCGCGGACGATGAAGCCCGGCGCCGACAACGAGGTCTCGTTCTCCGAGATCAGGCTGCAGGACGGCGTGCTCAATTACGAGGACGCCGCTACACATGCCACCGAGAAGTTCGAGGACATCGACCTGTCCCTGGCCTGGCCCTCGATCTCGCGCTCCTTCGCCGCAACCGGGCAGTTCGACTGGCGCGGCGAGCGCGTCGACGGCTCGATCAGCTTTGCCGATTTCGTCGCAGCCCTCTCCGGCGACCGATCGGGCCTGAAGGCGAGAATCGCGAGCACACCGCTGAAGCTCGCCTTCGACGGCAGCGTCGCCAACCGCACCAGCCCGATGATGGAGGGCATGCTCACCATCGACAGCCCGTCGCTGCGCAACGCGCTGCGCTGGACCGGCCAACCGCAGCCCGGCAGCGGCGGCTTCGGCCGCTTCACGCTCAAGGCGCGCGCCAATGTCGTCGGCGCCTCGATCGCGCTGACCAACGTCAATGTCGAGCTCGACGGCAATGCCGCCGAGGGCGTAATGACCTATGCCAATAACGGCCGGCAGACATTGCAGGCGACGCTCGCCGCCGATGCGCTCGACTTCACGCCCTATATCTCCACCTTCCGCCTGCTCGCCAGCGGCGCGCGCGACTGGAACAGGCAGCTGTTCGATCTGAACGGGCTTTCGAGCACCGACCTCGACATGCGCCTCTCCGCAGCCAAGTTGACGGTCGGTCCGACCAAGCTCGGCCGCACCGCGATCGGCGCCAATTTGCGCAACGGCACGCTGGCGCTCTCGGTCGGCGAGGCGCAGGTCTATGGCGGCATCGCCAAGGGTTCGTTCGGCATCTCGCGCTCCGACGACGTCGCCGACATCAAGGCGCAGTTCCAGTTCACCGACGTCGATCTTCAGGCCTGCGCGACCGAACTGTTCGGTCTCAACAAGCTGTCCGGCCGTGGCAACATCAACGTGTCCCTGCTCGCGTCGGGCTCGAGCCCGTTCGGCCTCGTGCAGTCGCTCGACGGCACCGCCACGGTAACGGGGCATGACGGCGCGATCTCCGGCTTCAACGCCGAGCAGCTCTTGAAGCGGCTCGAGCGCCGGCCGCTGTCCGGTGGCGGCAATTTCCGCAGCGGCTCGACGCCTTACGACAACCTCACGATCGCGGTGAAATTCGCCGACGGGATCGCCACCGCCGAGGACATCCGCATCGAGGGCCCCTCGGCGAAGATCACGCTGACCGGCACCGCGTCGGTGCCGACGCGCGAGTACGACATGAAGGGTGTCGCAAGCCTCAACACGACATCAGGCTTTCAACTGCCCTTCATGGTGCAGGGTCCGTGGGACGATCCATTGATCTTCCCCGACCCCGAGGCCCTGATCCGCCATTCGCCTGCGGCGTCTCCCTTCCTCGACCTCTTGAAGCAGCGCATCACCGGTGGAAAGCGGCAGGCGCCGGAGGGATCGCCGACGGCGGAGAATTCCAAAGAGGGCGCGAAGTCCAACTAGCGCGAACGACGCTTTGGCCCAGTTCACGGGCCAGCACCTCGCGGTCACAGGCATCCCACAGCGAAACGGTGATGGCCCAACACTGCTGATCATCCTGGTCGGGGCCCGTGCTTCCAGTCTCGCTTCTCCCATGCCTTGATTTCTTGATGGCTGCGGAGACGGCGGGCTTCAGGCCGCCAACACCGAATGCGGCACGTGCGACCGGCGCGCAAAAACCTGGCCCTCGAAGATCCGCCGGGCTGTTCGCTGCACCCTGGCGACCGGCCCGGGCTCCAGTCGGACCACGAGCTCGCCGGAGGGATGGGCGAGGGTGATCGGGACCGGCGGCACCAGCGGTCCGACCATCTCTGCGGCAATCGTCCCTGTCGTGACACACGCCGTCGCGATCGCGACGGCGCCGGTTACCGCCAGCGCGCTATGGCAGTCGTGCGGCATGAAGTATCGCGTGCTCAGCGTCGCCTCGCTGGCAGGCGCAATCAGAATCGGCTTCGGAATCACCATCGACGCCGGATCCGGAAAGCCCATCAGGCGTCCGGCCTCGATCCGCAGTCTTTCGAGACGCCCGCGGAAGCCGCTGTCGGCGAAATCGGAAGGAGCCTCGCGGCCGGTGCATCCAAGATCTGCGGCGCGGACCAGCATGACCGGCATCGCCGCGTCGATGCAGGTCACATCGATCCCTTCGATGCGGTCAGTCGGCCGCCCCGTCGGCAGCAGGCGACCGGTGCGTGCACCGGCAGCGTTCGGAAACGAGAGTTCGATGGGTGCGGCCGTTCCCGGCACACCGTCGATCCGCGCCTCACCCTCGTAAGTCACCCGCCCTCCGGGGGTGGCGACCGTCGCATCAATCAGCTTGCCGGTGTTGACATTGTGGATGCGGAGACGGGTCCGATCTCCGCCAGCGGCGACAAGGCCGGCTTCGATCGCGAATGGTCCCACGGCCGCCAGCATGTTCCCGCAGTTGGGCGACGTGTCGACGATCCCCTCACGAACACGGACCTGGGCGAACAGGTAGTCGACGTCCGCGCCGGGCACCGTTGCCGGGCCGACGATCGCGACCTTGTTGATAACGGCATTGCCACCACCGATTCCGTCGATTCCAAGATCGTGTCCGCCTCCCATGACCGACAACAGCAGCGCATCGCGCAATCCGGGATCAGCCGGAAGATCGCTGGCCAGAAAGAACGGCCCGCGCGAGGTCCCGCCGCGCATGACCACACAGGGAATGGCAATCTGATCGTTCATGGCTGATCCGTTCGGCGACATTCTTGGCTCGAACCAAACATCCTCTCTTGCAACTCTTCTGTAAAATGCAAATATCTGAAGTATTAATGCATATATCGGTATAATCGCGAGATGGGGCCATGAACGCGGAACTGCTCGACCTCAAGGCATTCATCACCGTCGCGGAGACCGGAAGCTTCGTGCGCACCGCGAAGGCGCTGAACCTATCCCAGCCGGCGCTCAGCCGGCGCATTCAGAAGCTGGAGGAAAGTCTCGGCGCACCACTGCTCGAACGCTCGACGCGTCATGTCAATCTCACCATGACCGGCCGCGACTTCCTGCCGAAGGTGCGTCGCCTCATCGACGAGTTCGAGACTTCGGTGCTCGCCATCCAAGATATCGGCGCGCGGAGTTCAGGTTTGGTCTCGATTGCCGCGGTGCCGACGGCGGTGTTCTATTTCATGCCGCGCGCGGTCGGCCGGTTCGCCGACGCGTATCCGCGCATTCGCATCCGGATTCTCGACATCGGCGCCAACGAGGGATTGGAGGCGGTGGCACGCGGCGAAGTCGACTTCGGCATCAATTTCATCGGGGCTTCGCACGCCGAGATCGAATTCGAGAAACTGGTTGAGGATCCCTTCGTGCTGGCTTGCCGTCATGACCATCCGCTGGCATCGCGCAAACAGGTGAGCTGGTCGGAAATTGTGTCGCACCGGGTCATCACCGTCGGTCGCAACAGCGGCAATCGCGCATTGATCGACAATGCGCTGGCGCGACAGGGCCTGCAGCTCAACTGGTCCTACGAGGTCGCTCACCTATCCGGTTCGCTCGGCTTGGTCGAAGCGGGACTCGGCATCGCCGTGCTCCCGAGGCTGGCGACGCCCGCGGCCGGCCATCCGATCATTCACACCGTCCGTCTGGTCGAGCCGGAAGTGTCGCGGACGATCGGCATCGTGCGCAGGCGCGGGGCGACACTGTCCCCTCACGCCAGCCAATTCCTCAAGATGCTTCTGGAGGCATGGCGCTCTCCGTCCCTGACCGGCGGGCAAGGCAAGCCGCGATCGTCCCGCTCGAAGTAGGTGTCGCCGGCGACGAGCAGGTGCGCGGGTCTGCATGGACCAACTGGACACACATGGCGAATTGATTGCCGGGAATCGATGCGATGATTGGATCGATGCGCGCGTTAAGCATCTCAGAGAGCCCGATCCCCCTCGACCTAGGTCTGACAACATGCCGCTAGATCGGATGGCAGCCATGGGCTAGTGTTTTATACGACCGGTTAAAAACGCCGGCCGTTTGAGGGAGAAAAACGTGAGATCCAAGGTTATTGGCGCAGTATCATTGGCGGTTGCTGCGGTTGGGCTGTTTGCGGCCACTGCACCCGCCTTTGCACAGCAGAAGACGATCACGATCTGGTGGGTGAAGGGTTTCTACAAATCCGAGGACGACGCGCTGCTCGCAGCGATCAAGAAATTCGAGACCAAGAGCGGCATCAAGGTCGAATTGTCGCAATATGCGGTTCAGGACATGATTCCGAAGACCGTCGCGGCGCTGGATTCCGGCACGGTGCCCGACGTCGCCTACTCCGACACGTATGACGTGCAGGCGGCGGGCAAATGGGCGTTCGAAGGCAAGCTCGAGGACCTCTCCGACATCCTCCTGCCGATGAAATCCGAGTTCGCGCCAAACACGCTGGAAACGGCTCTTCTCTACAACGACCAGACCAAGAAGAAGGGCTATTACGGTTTCCCGCTGAAACAGCAGACCATGCATGTCAACATCTGGAATGACATGCTGGAAAAGGCAGGCTTCAAGCAGAGCGACATTCCGACCAAATGGAACGATTATTGGTCGTTCTGGTGCGACAAGGTGCAGCCGGGGATCCGCAAGGCTACCGGTCAGCGCCTCTACGCGATCGGCCAGCCGATGGGCGTTGAATCCACCGACGCATTCCAGTCGTTCTACACCTTCATGGACGCCTACAACGTCAAGCTGGTCGATGACGACGGCAAGCTTACGGTCGACGATCCCAAGGTCCGCGAGAACCTGATTCACGCAATGAAGGACTACACCGACATCTATACAAGGGGCTGCACGCCGCCGTCCTCAACGACCTGGAAGGACCCCGACAACAATGTCGCCTTCCACAACAAGACGATCGTGATGACCCACAACTTCACGATCTCGATTCCGGCGAAATGGTACGAGGATTCGATCAATCCGGCGCTCACGCAGGAGCAGCGCGATGCCGGCAAGAAGGCCTACTATGATGACATCATCACCACCGGCTTCCCCAACAAGCCTGACGGGACGCCGATGAAATACCGCTCCGACGTCAAGACCGGCGTGATCTTCACCGCCTCCAAGAACAAGGCGGAAGGCAAGGAATTCATCAAATTCCTGCTCCAGGAAGAAAATTTGCGGCCCTACGTTGAAGGCGGCCTCGGCCGTTGGTTCCCGGTGACGAAGGCCAGCCAGCAGAGCCCGTTCTGGCAGGCCGACAAGCACCGCAAGGCAGCCTATACGCAGTTCACTGGCGGCACGATTCCGTTCGACTTCACCAAGAACTACAAGTTCACGATCCTGAACAACGAGAACGTGTTTGCCAAGGCGATGAACCGGGTGGTCAGCGAGAAGATCCCGGTCGACAAGGCCGTCGACGAGATGATCGCCCGCATCAAGCAGGTTGCAGGCTAAGTTCTCTTTTTTCCTCTCCCCGCTGGCGCGGGGAGAGACAAAACGCTAACACCGGCCGCCTCGTGCGGCCGGAAGTCCTTTCAAAGAGTCCCAAAGAATGGCGATCACGCTCTCTGGCGATCAGACGATCCCCGCTCCGCCCCTGTCGTCGCGGCTGACCCCGGCGCAGGTCTGGGGCATCGTGCTGCTCGCGCCCTATATGCTCGTATTCCTCGCTTTCGTCGTTTATCCCGTCAGCTACGGCCTGTGGCTGGCGCGCCACCCGGCAAGCTATGTCGAGCTCTACAACGACCCCGTTTTCGCGCGCGCCGCGATCAACACACTGATCTTCCTGGTCGTCGGCATCAACATCAAGATGCTGATCGCGCTGTTCTTGTCCGGCTTCTTCGCGCAGCAGCGCACCTGGATCAAATGGCTCTCGGTGATCTTCATCCTGCCCTGGGCGGTGCCGTCGATCCCGACCATCCTCTCGGTGCGATTCATGCTCAATCCCGAATGGGGCATGGTCAACCAGATCATATTCAAGCTCACCGGCGAAGACGGTCCGAACTGGCTGAACGATCCGACGGTGGCGCTCGGTATGGCGATCGCCGTTCACATCTGGAAATCGCTGCCGTTCTGGACGCTGATCCTGATCACCGGACGGCTCGCCATCGCGCACGACCTGTTCGAGGCGGCGGACGTCGACGGCGCGAGCTGGTGGCAGAAATTCCGCTACATCACCTGGCCATCGATGCAGACGCTCTACGTCACCTGCACGCTGCTCTCGATGATCTGGACGCTCGGCGACTTCAACAGCGTCTATCTGCTCACCGGCGGCGGCCCGGCCGACCTTACGCACGTGCTGTCGACGCTCGGCATCCGCTATCTCCGGCTCGACCAGCTCTCGCTCGCAATGGCCTCCATCGTCTGCGCGATGCCGTTCGTCCTGCCGCTCGTTTACTTCATGATGAAACGGTTGTCGCGATGAAGCTCCCCACCCTGCGCGAAGTCGCGACCGAAGCGCGGTTGCTCCTGATCGGAATCCCGGTGTTCATCTGGACGATGGTGCCGATCTACCACATGTTCCTGTTCGCGATCTCGCCGAAGGAGGATGCGTTCTCCGGGAAGATGTGGCCGGACCATCCGACGCTGCACAACTTTTCGATCGTGTTCCATGAGCAGCATTATTTCCTGCGGGACTTTTACGTCCAGTTCTGGAATTCGGTGGTGATTGCGGCTGCCGTCGGCGCACTGACGCTGTTTGTCGCCACCGCGGCCGCGTTCTCCATTTCACGGCTGAAGGTGCCGGGTGGGCGCATCGTGATGAATCTCGCGCTGTTCACCTATTTCATTCCGGCGGCGTTTCTCGCCGTGCCGATGTATCGCACCATGGGCAATTACGGCCTTCTGAACAATCGCTGGTCGCTGATCCTGGCGATGGTAACGATCGCCAGCCCCTATGCGATCTGGGTGCTGAAGCAAGCCTCCGACAAGCTGCCGGTCGAGCTGGACGAAGCTGCAGTGATGGACGGCGCCACCACGCTGCAGATCTTCCGCCTGGTGTACCTGCCGCTGATGATGCCGTCGCTGGTCGCGATCGGCACTTACGCGGTGCTGCTCGCATGGAACGAATATCTCTATGCGTTCCTGCTGCTGTCGAACGATCAGGACATCACGCTGCCCGTCGCGCTCGGCAACTTCCTCTCCGCCGACGATTCGCCTTGGGAGCTGCTGATGACCACCGGCTTCATCTACGCGCTGCCGCCGGCCGCGATCTACTACGCCTTCCGCCGCTACATGGTAGGCGGCCTCACGGCGGGCGCGGTGAAGTCGTAGCTGCCTCTCGTCATTGCGAGCGAGGCAATCCGGATTCCTGCCGCGGCGACGGTCTGGATTGCTTCGCAACTTTGTCGCGAGCTCCTCGCAATGAAGGCAGGGATCACAACGGAGCCGCGCTCTCGCCCTGCGAGCTCGACAGTTTCGAGACCAGCGAGGCGATGACGATGACCACCGCGATCAGTGCGATCACCAGCGTGCAGATCGCGTTGATCTCCGGCTTCACGCCGAGGCGAACCTCGGAGTAGATCCGGATCGGCAGCGTCGCCGATCCCGGCCCCGTGGTGAAGCTCGCAATCACGAGATCGTCGAGAGAGAGCGTGAAGGCGAGCATCCATCCGGCAACGATCGCCGGTGCGATCAGCGGCAGAGTCACCGACAGGAAGGCGCGGACGGGCGCACAGCCGAGGTCCATCGCCGCCTCCTCCAGCGAACGGTCGAGCGAGCCGAGCCGCGACTGCACGACCACGGCGACAAAGCACATCGTCAGCGTGGTATGCGCGATCGTCACCGTCCAGAAGCCGCGCTCGGCGTTCAGCGCGACGAACAGCAAGAGCAGCGACAGTCCCGTGATCACCTCCGGCATCACCAGAGGGGCATAGAGCATGCCGGAGAACAGCGTACGGCCACGAAAGCGTTCGCCGCGCGACAACGCCACCGCAGCCGCCGTGCCGAGCAGCGTCGCGATCGTCGCAGAAGCGACCCCGACCCGCAGGCTCATCCAGGACGCCTCGATCATGGCGCGGTCGGCAAAGAACTCGTGATACCAGCGCAGCGACCAGCCGCCCCACACCGTCACCAGCCGCGAGGCGTTGAAGGAATAGATCACGAGAATGAGGATCGGCAGATAGAGGAAGGCGAGCCCCAGCGCCAGCGAAGCGATGTTGAAACGGGACAGGCGGGAGATTTTAGGCATCTCACCGCTCCTCCAACTGTCGCCGCTGCAGCCGCTCGTAGGACAGAAGCGGCAGCAGCAATACCACGAGCAGCACGATCGCCACAGCGGAGGCGACCGGCCAGTCCTTGTTGGTGAAGAACTCGAGCCACAGCGTCTGGCCGATCATCAGCGAGTCGGAGCCGGCCAGAAGATCCGGGATCACGAACTCGCCGACAACAGGGATGAAGCACAACAGCACGCCGGCGCCGACGCCTGGCAGCGACAACGGGAAAGTGACGAGCCAGAACACCTGCCAAGGCGGCGCGCCGAGATCGGAGGCGGCCTCCTCCAGCGCCGGCTCCATCTTGGCGAGCGTGGCGTAGAGCGGCAGAATCATGAACGGCAGGTAGGAATAGACGATGCCGATATACATCGCAGTGTCGGTGGAGAGCCATACCACGGGCTCGCTGACCAGATGCAGCGCCAAGAGGATCCGGTTGAGCAGGCCGTCGTGCTGAAGGATGTTGATCCAGGCATAGATGCGGATCAGGAACGAGGTCCAGAACGGCACGATCACCAGCACCATCGCCACCGCCTGCCAGCGTTTTGGCAATCGCGCCATGCCATAGGCGATGGGATAGCCGATCAGCAGCAACAAGGCCGTCGCCGTCACGGCAACGGTGAGGCTGCGCAGATAGGCGAATACATACAGGTCGTCGGAGGCGAGCAGCCTGAAATTGTCGACCGAGAGCGCGGCAAAGGCCGCGCGGATCGCCGTCCACCCCGCCGTCAGGTCGAACACCGGCTCGTAAGGCGGCTGCGCGATCGCCGTCTGCGACAGGCTGATCTTCAGCACGAAGCCGAACGGCACCAGGAAGAACAGCACCATCCAGACATAGGGCGCGATGGCGGCGAAACGCGCCGGTCGCGCGAAGATCCGGCGCGCGCTCATGACGGCAGCACCACGCAATCGTCGGGCGTAAACCAGGCGACGACGTGCTGGTTCAGGCTATAGGCATCGACATCGAGCCGCGCGCTGTTGGCGACGGACGCCTGTACCGTCCCGCCCGTATCGAGCTTCACCCGGTAGGTGGTGGTGCCGCCGAGATAGCAGATGTCAGCGATCACCCCGTCGAGCCGGTTGATTGCAGTTTCATGACCGGCCTCGCTCGCGGGACCACGCCGCGACAGCTTGACCTTCTCGGGGCGGATCGCGACCGAAAATCTTGCCTCGGCGAACGGCTGGCCCGGCTCGGCCACCACCAGCGTCCCTGCGTCAGGCGTGCCTACGACCAGGCGATGACCGTCGCGCAGTTTGGTTTCGGCGTCGAACAGGTTGATGTCGCCGACGAACTCCGCGATCCAGCGCGAGCGCGGCGCCTCATAGAGCTCGCGCGGGGCGGCGACCTGGGCGAGCTTGCCTGATTTCATCACGCCGATTCTATCAGCCATCGTCATCGCCTCTTCCTGGTCGTGGGTGACGATGATGAAGGTCATCCCGAGCCGGCGCTGAAGCTCCATCAGCTCGACTTGCGTGCTCTCACGCAGCTTCTTGTCGAGCGCCGCGAGCGGCTCGTCGAGCAGCAGCAATTGCGGCCTTCGCGCCAGCGCGCGGGCCAGGGCAACGCGCTGGCGCTGGCCGCCGGAGAGCTGGTCGGGCTTGCGTTTCTCCAGCCCTTCGAGCTTCACCAGCGCGACCATCTCGGCGACACGCGTTGCGACGTCGACGCGCGCCATATTGGCGCGCTTGAGACCGAAGGCGATATTGTCGCGCACCGAGAGATGCGGAAACAACGCGTAGTTCTGGAACATCATGTTGATCGGGCGCTCGTGCGGCAGCGCCTGCGCAATGTCCTTGCCGGCAAGCAGGATGCGACCTTCATCCGGTGCCTCGAAGCCCGCGAGCATGCGCAGCAGCGTGGTCTTGCCGCAGCCGCTGGGGCCGAGCAGCGCAAAGAACTCGCCGGCCCTGATGTCGAGCGATACGCCATCGACCGCACGGAACGACCCGAACGTCTTGGCCACGCCCTCGATCCGCAGCAACGGCTGACCCGCGGAGGGATTCGCATCTACGCCAGCGGCGTCTGTCCTGGGCAATTCGTCAGTCATCGTCCCTGCCAACCCTAATGCCGCCGCACGCTAGCGGCGGATCGGCCATTGCTCAACCGGTTCGAGACGGATCCGCCATGAACGCAGCCAACGCGTCGCGATCCGCCGCGGGCATGGTCAGGCCGAGCTTGGAGCGGCGCCACAGGATGTCGTCGGGGAAGCGTGCCCATTCATGGTCCATCAGATAGCGGACCTCTGCGCCGGTCAGGTCGGGGCCGAAGACGGGGCCAAGATCGTCTCTGCTCTTCGCTGCGCCCAGCACGCCCGGCAGTCGCGAGCCGTAGGCCGCAACCAGACGCCGGGCTTGCGACTCCGAAAGCAGGCCCCAGCGGTGGCGCGCGAGGTCGACCTCAATCTCGAAACGATCCCAGGCGAAATCGCCGCCCGGCAATGCTGCGCCCGAAGTCCAGGGTCGTGACATCGGATAGAACGGCGTCAACCGCGTCACTGCCCGCTCGGCGCGAAAACGCGAAGTCGTGATGTCGCCGCCAAACATCGTGAGCAGCGGCGCCTTGCGCCGGCGTGCGTGGAACAGTGTCGTGCCGTCGCGGCGTCGTGCGGATTCGAGCGACAGGTTGACACCAGTAACCGTGCGTACCACGTTGGTCGGAGCGACGCGCTCGCGGAAATAGCGGCTTGCAGCGTCGCAGAGATAGCCGACATCGGCGCCCGGCATCGCGACGATCGCGGGATCGCCGGTGAAGTCGCGCGTGACGGTGCCGACCAGCGTGAAATCCTGCGCGAACGGGCTTGCGAAAATCAGCCGTCCATCGCTGTTCTGGAAGACATAGACGTTGTCCGATTCGTAAAGCCTCGGAACGACGATCTGGCTCATCTGCCTCGCGACCATGGCCGGCTGCGGCTGCCGGAGCACGGTCTCCGCGACCATCGACGTCCAGCCGCCGGTGGCGTTGGCCAGCGAACGCGCCGTGATCACCCGGCGATGCCCGCGATCGACCAGCGCGAGCCGCCAGATCTCGGTCCTGTCGGCGCGCACGCAACGCGCCCCGGTCCGGATCACGGCGCCGCGCTCGGCAGCATCCAACGCCGTGAGCACCACAAGGCGGGAATCATCGACCACGCAGTCGGCATATTGGAAGGCGATGCCGAACGGACGCTTCAGCGCGTTGCCGACGGGATGATGCGTGACGTCGAGGGTGGCCGATCCTGGCAAACCGCCGCGATCCGTGAGCGCATCATAGGCATACAGGGCGGCGCGCAGCAGCCATGGCGGACGCTCGTCGGAATGGGCGGGGATCACAAAACTCATCGGCCGCACCAGATGCGGCGCGATTCGAACCCAGGTCCGGCGCTCGGCCAGCGCCCGGCGCACCCGCCAGAAGCCGCGCCGCTCCAGCACCGACAAATCGCCGTGGATTAGCCGAGGTGTCGCGGACGATGCGGCGCCGCCGAGATCGCCCTGCTCGATCAGGATCACCCGCAGCCCGCGGCCGGCGGCATCGCGCGCGAGGCTGACGCCGTTCAGGCCGCCACCGATGATCGCGAGGTCGTAATCCGCCATGAAACCGTCGAATGGGAGCGAAGCGCTCCATCACTAGCCGGTCTTGAGCGCAAGCTCCATGGCCTCGGCACGGCCGACGAGGCCGGCATATTGTCCGATCGGCAGCGGCTTGCCGAGCAGATAGCCCTGCACGCCGTCGCAGCCTTCTCCGGCGAGGAAAGCGAGCTGGTCGATCGTCTCGACGCCTTCGGCGATGATCGACATTTCGAGACCGTGGCCGAGGTCGATCACGGCGCGCACGATCGCGGCCGATTGCGGGTTGCGGCCGAGATTGATGATGAAGGCGCGGTCGATCTTGATCTTGTCGAACGGGAACGCCTGCAGATAGCTCAGCGATGAATAGCCGCTGCCGAAATCGTCCATCGAGATGCGGACGCCCAGCGCCTTCAGCCGGCGCAGCAGCGCCAGGCCGCGATCGAAATCCTCGATCAGCACGCCTTCGGTGATCTCGAGCTCGAGCCGACCGGGCGCAAGTCCGGTCTCGATCAGGATCGAATGGACGAGCCCGACCACGTCGCCGTGCATGAACTGCGCCGGCGACAGGTTTACCGCGACCTGGAGCGGCTTCGGCCACGACGCCGCCTCGCGGCAGGCCTCGTGCAGGATCCACTCGCCCATCTCGACGATCAGGCCGCTTTCCTCCGCGATCGGGATGAATTCGGCCGGCGAGACCTGACCGCGCACCGGATGCTGCCAGCGCGCCAAGGCCTCGAAGCCGATGATCTCACTCTCGGCGACGCTGTTGCGCGCGATGCCCTGCGGCTGGAAGGCCAGCGACAATTCGCCGTTCTTGATCGCCTTCGACAGGTCCTGGTGCAGCACGCGGCGATCGCGGATCTGCTGGTCCATCTCGGGCTGGTAGAGGCTGATCGTGCCGCGCGATTTCTGCTTGGCGCGGAACAGGGCGGCGCCGGCATTGGCGAGCAGCGCGGCACCGTCGGGGCCATTGTGCGGGAAGACCGACATGCCGGTGGTGATGCCGGCGCGTACGGCGCGGCCGTCGATGTGGAATTCAGCCGCGAGCGCCTCGCCGAGCTGCTGTGCCAGCGCGAGACCGGCCTCGGGCTGCTTGCCGTCGATGATCAGGCCGAATTCGTCGCCGGACAGGCGCGCCACCAGGCCGCCGCGTGCGGCGTCCTGGAACCGCTGGGCCACCTCGATCAGCAGCTTGTCGCCGAGCGCGTGGCCGAACACGTCGTTGACTTCCTTGAGGCCGTCGAGGTCGACGCAAAGGACAGCGAATTCCTCGTCGGTCCCCTCGCAGGCCTCGATCATCTGGGTCAGCGCCTGGAGGAAGGCCGCGCGGTTCGGCAGATCGGTGAGGCCGTCGTGATAGGCCATGTGCGCCATGCGCGACTCGGTCTGCCGGCGGTTGGTGACGTCCTCGTGGGTCTTGATCAGATATTGCGGCTCGCCCGCATCGTTGAGCACCGTTGCGCGCCGGGTCAGGAACAGGCGCAGGCCGTCCTTGGTGGAGATCGGATGCTCCTCGGTGATCATCCCGCGTTTCTTGATCGCGGCCTCGTCGCGCGCGATGATCAGCTTGGCTTCCTTGGCATTGAAGATGTCGGAGGCGGTCAGGCCGGTGGCTTCCTCGCGCCTGCGGTTGAGGATCGTCTCGGCGCTGCGGTTGGCCAGCAGGTAGCGGCCATCCTTGACCTGCTCCACGATCAGCGCCACCGGGATGTTGTCGACCACGAGTTCGAGGAACTTCTTGGTGCTCTCCAGCTCCATCGACAGCGATTGCCGATCGGTGATGTCCTCGAACACCACCAGCAGGAATTCCGGCTTGTTGCTCTCGTTGCGGACCACGATGCGGATCGAGGCCACCATGCGCCGGGCCTGGTCGACCTCGACTTCGAATTCGTTGCGATGCTGTCCATCCGGCGCCAGCAGCGCGGCGCGGTCGGTCGCCTCGATGCTGTCAGCCGATTTCAGGTCGAACAGCTCACGCGCGTTCTTGCCGACGACCTGATCCCGCGAGAAACCCCAGAAGCGCTCATAGGCGCTGTTGGCGAAAATGTAGCGGCCGTCCTCGATGGTCTTCGCCGCGACGCAGGCCGGCACGTTGTCCAGCACGGTTTCCAGGAATTGCTTGGTCGACGCGAGCTGCCGCGACAGCTTGCGGTGCTCGCTGACGTCGAGATGGGTCGCCACCGAGCCGCCGTTCGGCAGAACGAAATATTTGACCAGGATCGCCCGGCCATCGGGCAGTTCGGTGATCAGGCCGTTGGGGCTTGCCGCTTTCTCGTAGAACTCGTCGTCGGTGACGCCGAGGACCCCGCGCTTGCGCCGCAACCCGAGGATGTCGTAGCCGGTCATGCCGGTCCACAGGTCCGAACGCGCCAGGCCGTAGATGTCAAGATAGCGGTCGTTGCAGAAGATGACGCGCCGCTGCGCATCCGTCATCACCACGCCCTGGTTGAGATTGTTCATGGCGGAGGAGACGAAGGCGTTTCGCCGCAGCTGCGAACGCTTGCTTCGGCGCAGGGCAGAATGGATCCACAGCGCGATAGCAGCCAGAAACGCGCAGACGACGATGCCCCCGATGAGAGCTTCCCAGATCAGATTGGGGTCGAGATTGGCCAGAAAGGTCGGCGGATCGAAGCTTCCGGCATAGGCACGCGAAGGCGCGACCGCGCTGGTCAGGCACACGACGGCCTGCACAGCAATCGGAAGCATGCTGCCTTCCTGCCAGTTTTTCTCGGCCATCCGCCACCCGCAATTTCAACTGCGGATTGTCTGGCTTCACGGGTTTGGATCGGGTAAACGCCTGTACGCCCAACAGAAAAAATGTGACGCGAAATACGGCAATTGCCCTGACATGATAAATGCTTCCTTAACGGAAAACGCCCGCGCGGCGCGTTTTCCAGGCAAACCGGCGCCATCGGCAGCTTCAACGGGACCTCTGCGTAGCCATGGATAGGGTCGACTGCGTCGTCATCGGGGCCGGCGTGGTCGGGCTCGCGGTGGCAAGGAAGCTGGCACAGGCGGGGCGCGAGGTGATCGTGCTCGAGGAAGCCGAAGCCATCGGCACCGTCACCTCCTCGCGCAACAGCGAGGTGATCCATGCCGGGATCTACTACCGCGCCGGAAGCTGGATGGCGCGGATGTGCGTCAGCGGCAAGCAGGCGCTGTATCGCTATTGCGGCGAGCGCGGCATCCCGCACAAGAACTGCGGCAAGCTGATCGTCGCGACCAGTGCGAAGGAAACCGAGAAGCTGCAATCGATCAAGGCGCATGCCGAGGCCAATGGCGTGCTCGACATGCAATTGCTCTCCGGCGAGGCCGCACGCGCACTGGAGCCGGCGCTGGCCTGCGACGCGGCACTGCTGTCGCCGTCAACGGGCATCATCGACAGCCATGCCTATATGCTCTCGCTGCGCGGCGAGGCTGAAGATGCAGGCGCGGCCTTTGCGTTTCACACGCCGCTGATCCGCGCCAAGGCGGAGGCCGGCGTGATCGAGATCGAAGCCGGCGGCGAAGCCCCGATGACCCTGCAATGCGACCTGCTCGTCAACGCCGCCGGACTTTCGGCGACGACCGTGGCGCGTCACATCGACGGTATGCCTGTCGACCGGATTCCGCCGGCCTATCTCGCCAAGGGCAATTATTTCAGCTGCAACGCGCGCGCGCCGTTCTCGCGCCTGATCTATCCGGTGCCCGAGCCCGGCGGGTTAGGGGTGCATCTGACGCTGGACATGACAGGACAGGCGCGCTTCGGCCCCGACGTCGAATGGATCGAGACCATCGATTACGAAGTCGATCCGTCGCGCGCCGAACGCTTCTATCCGGCGATCCGCAAATACTGGCCGACGCTGCCCGATGGCGCGCTGATGCCGAGCTATTCCGGCATCCGCCCGAAGATCGTGCCGCCGGCGGTGGCGACGCAGGATTTTCTGATGCAGGGTCCGCGCGACCACGGCGTTGCAGGGCTGGTCAATCTGTTCGGCATCGAATCGCCGGGACTGACATCGTCGCTCGCGATCGCGGACCACGTCGCGGAGCTCGCAGAGATCTGATCACCGCGCGAAGATGCTCGCGCAATGCGCACCTTACAGCAGGGACAAGCGCGAAGGCTCCCGTCCCTGCCTGAAAGGATACGATCAAACCTGACGCTGTTACGGGGGCTACTAGTGAAGCGTGTCGCCGGACTGCTTCAGTCGTTCGATCTGGTCCTTGACCAGTAACTTGCGGCGCTTCAACTCAACAATTTGCAGGTCGTCTGTTGAAAGGTGCACGAGAGCTTCGTGCAATTCGTTTTCGAGAATTTTGTGCTTCCGTTCCAATTCAACCAGATGTGCCTGAATTGTCATTCGAAACCTCCTCGGTAGGGGTGACCCTTGGATTCGATCCGGACGCGGAAGTGTACATCACCGATTCGTTCTGTCGATGGGTATCCGTCGTCGCATCGTCATTTTTGAAAATTCATATGTAATGAAGCGTGAGTACGGAACCGCGCGGCGAAAAATCCATGATATCAATGCGCTTATGCGGCGCGCTTGCGAATCGTCGAAATATCTTGCGAGAGAGCGGTGCGTGACGGTCGCAGATCGCTTGCGGTCACGCCGCGCAAGGGCGATAATTTCCACAGGGCGTCCACAGCCTTGATCTCAAGCCCATCGGTTTTCGGCCACCGCAGACATGACCCATGAAGACGAGCGTGAGCTCGAAGCCGAGCTCACCCGGTTGCAGCAGGAACACCGAGATCTCGATGCGGCGATCGATGCACTGCATCAATCGCCCGCTCCCGACCTTTTGCGGTTACAGCGGTTGAAGAAGCGCAAGCTATTGTTGCGCGACCGTATCGCCTTCATCGAAGACCAGATCACGCCCGACATCATTGCCTGAGCTGTGAGCGGCCGTGGATTGCCGCGATGAATCCGCTTGACTCGAAAAGAACAAAAAGAGAACATAAATACCGCCCGGACACCCCAGGAACCGCCCAAAGCAAACGCCCAAGGACAACCCGCAAGGACACCGCCGATGTCAGTCCCCGCCCTTCTCGACAACAGCCATTATGAACAGGCCTGCGACCAGGCGATCGCGATGTGCGACGGCAACCTGCGCAGCACGATCAAGGCGCTGATCATGGCCAACGAATACCTGGAAGCCGAGCTGGAGGAATTGCAGGCGGCGATTTCGGCCGGCTGCATTCCCGAGACCTCACGCAGCAGGAGTAGCGCTGCCTGAACTCACCGTTGGAGCAACGCCATGTCTGACGTGACCTACTACGTTGCAATGCCCTTCCTGATCGATGCCGACGGATCGCCTGTCGCGGGCACGGCTGAGGAATGCCAGAGCTCGACGGCCGCGTTGCGACGCGCCGAGGCATTGGCGCGCGGCGCCGGACATATCGGCGCAATCGCATTCAGCCGCAGCGGCGATCCCATGACCGGTGAATTCGGTGATGCCACGCTGCTGCGTAAATTCGGCAATGTGCCGGAAGATCTCGCGACACTGTAAAATCAGCTGCTCACAAGCCTGATCCGCGGCTCGTGCCGCCGCTGCGCTTTGCGCACATACATGGCGGCATCGGCCTCCTCCAGCGCGCGGGCAGCGTCGGACTGCGCGCCGAGCAGCGCGACGCCGGCAGAGGCGCCCGCGGCCACAAGCTGGCCGCGAAAGGTGAAAGACAGATCGTCGATCGCCTGCTCGAAGATGACAGCCTTCGCCTTGGCATCGGTCTCGCTGAGATTCCACAGCAGCAAGGCGAACTCGTCGCCGCCGAGACGTCCGACCACGTCGGAAGCGCGGATCTGCCGCGTCAGCGTGTTCGCGATCGCCTTCAGCACCTCGTCACCGGCGGCATGGCCGAAGGAATCGTTGATCGGTTTCAGGCGATCGACGTCGAGCACGATCAGTGCGCCGCTGGCGCGGTAGCGCTTCATGTAGGCGATGGCGCGCTGGAGCTCGCGCTCGAAGCCGCGCCGGTTGGGAATGCCCAGCAGGAAATCGGTGTCGGCCGCAGCCTCGAGCTCGGCGACGCGCCGCAGCGCTTGCGCGAGCCTGGTCCGCAGGTCGCGGAGGGTCGCTCTGCTGGTGTCCTTGCTAGTTGCCTTGCCAGTCGACTTACCGGTCGTCTTGCCAGTTTCCTTGGCAGCACCGGCACGGGACCCGCGGCGCGGCGCCGTCGCCCGCTTGGGTGCAGTTCTGGTTCGGCTCCCGCGGGTTTTCCGGCCCTTTTTGGCCTTCGCAGCGGTCGCCCTTTTTGGTTTCTTCATGGGCATCCTGCTCAATGAAGGCTTGCGGGGATTCACCAAGACAGGATAGTGCATTCCCTTCTCCTTGCCACCGCCTTGCGAGCCGCCGGCCGGAACCGTTAATCTGGCCTATCTTTCTGTTTTCCGAGCACAATTGACGTCATGACCGCGCCGATCGCCATCATCATGGGAAGCCAGTCGGACTGGGAGACGATGCGGCACGCCGCCGACACGCTCGCAGTCCTCGGTGTCGCCTCCGAGACTCGCATCGTCTCGGCCCACCGCACCCCCGACCGGCTGTTCAGCTTCGCCAAGGGCGCCAAGGCGGCCGGCTTCAAGGTGATCATCGCCGGCGCCGGCGGCGCCGCGCATCTGCCCGGCATGGCCGCGTCGCTGACGGAACTGCCGGTATTCGGCGTGCCCGTCGAGTCCCGAACGCTGAAGGGCATCGATTCGCTCTATTCGATCGTTCAGATGCCCGCCGGCATTCCGGTCGGCACGCTTGCCATCGGCAAGGCCGGCGCGATCAACGCGGCGCTGCTCGCGGCGGCCGTGCTGGCGCTGTCCGATCCCGCGCTGTCCGAGCGCCTGGCCGCCTGGCGCAAGGCGCAGACCGAGGCCGTTGCCGAGCGCCCGGAGGACAAGGCGTGACGGACGCAAAGCAGGTGAAGCTGAAGCCCGGCGACACCATCGGAATCCTCGGCGGCGGGCAACTCGGCCGGATGCTGGCCATGGCCGCGGCGCGGCTTGGCCTGCGCTGCCAGGTGTTCTCGCCCGATCCGGATTCGCCGGCCTTCGACGTCGTGCTGAACGCGACCTGCGCCGAATATGCCGACGTCGAGGCGCTCGAGCTGTTCGCCCATGACGTCGACGTCATCACCTACGAATTCGAGAACGTGCCGTCCGCGGCCGCCATGGTGCTGGATGCGCGCCGCCCGGTACTGCCCAACCGCAAGATCCTGGAGACCACCCAGGACCGGCTCGCCGAGAAGGATTTCGTGACGAAGCTCGGCATCGGCACCGCCGCCTATGCCGACGTCACCTCGGTCGCATCGCTCCGCGAGGCGATCGTGAAGATCGGCCTTCCCGCGGTGCTGAAGACCCGTCGCTTCGGCTATGACGGCAAGGGCCAGGCCATCATCCGCGCGGGCGACGACATCGCGAAAGTGTGGACCAGCCTCGCCACCAAAGCGGCAATCCTGGAAGCCTTCGTGCCGTTCGAGCGCGAGATCTCCGTGATTGCCGCGCGTTCGGCATCGGGCCAGGTCGAGTGCTTCGACGTCACCGAGAACGAGCACCGCGACCACATTCTGAAGATCTCGCGCGCGCCTGCGCCGATTCCGGACGCGCTCGCCGAAGAGGCGCGCAGTATCGCCGGCAAGATCGCAACCGCGCTCGACTATGTCGGCGTGCTCGCGGTTGAGATGTTCGTGCTCGCCAATGGCGGCGGATCGAAGGTGCTGGTCAACGAGATCGCCCCGCGCGTGCACAATTCCGGACACTGGACGCTCGACGGCGCGTCGGTCTCGCAGTTCGAGCAGCACATCCGTGCCATCGCCGGCTGGCCGCTCGGCAAGCCGGTGCGTCACGGCGAGGTCGTGACCATGACCAACCTGATCGGCGACGAGATCAACGACTACGAGTCGTGGCTGAGCGTGCCGGGCGCGACCGTCCACATCTACGGCAAGGGCGCACCGCGCCCCGGCCGCAAGATGGGCCACGTCACCGAAGTCAGGCCTTCGAGGAGCAAGTGAGGGACCGCAGCAGAAAGCTGCGATCCGATTCTTGGTTTCTGTCTTGACGCGTTTTCTCGATGCGAACCGGTACCCGCTTCGCTCGAAAACGCTCTACGCCGTCTTCACGCCCGCGACGACGCCTGCCGGCTCCTCGCTGAGCCAGCGATAGATCACCCCGCCCAGCGCGCCGCCGATCAGCGGTGCGACCCAGAACAGCCAGAGTTGCGACAGCGCCCAGCCGCCGACGAACAGCGCGGGGCCGGTGCTGCGCGCCGGATTCACCGACGTGTTGGTGACGGGGATGCTGACGAGATGGATCATCACCAGCGCGAGCCCGATCGCGAGCGGCGCAAAGCCCGCCGGTGCGCGGCCGTGGGTCGCGCCCATGATGACGAACAGGAACATCATGGTCATCACGACCTCGGTGACGAAGCAGGCGATCATGCTGTACTGGCCCGGCGAATGCGCATCATAGCCGTTGGACGCAAAGCCCTTGGTGACGTCGAAACCGGGCGCGCCGCTGGCGATCACATAGAGCAGTTCAGCGGCGACGATTGCACCGCAGACCTGCGCGATCACGTAAGGCAGGATCTGGCCCGCCGGAAAGCGCCCGCCGGCGGCGAGACCGACGGTGACGGCCGGGTTGAGATGGCAGCCCGAGATGTGGCCGATCGCATAGGCCATGGTGACGACGCTCAAGCCGAAGGCCAGGGACACGCCGACCAGGCCGATGCCGACCTGCGGAAAGCCGGCGGCGATCACCGCGCTGCCGCAACCTGCGAATGTGAGCCAAAACGTACCGATGGCCTCGGCGGCATATTTCTTCATGTCCATGCGGCGTCTCCCCTGATTTCAAAGATTCCGGAACTATGTCCGCTGCGGCCCTTCTTGGCGCCAAATCTCCCAAATCAGGGCCGCAAGGGAGCATTTTCGCCGCATTTAATGGCTGAACTTGGCCCGAAATCCCGATTGGCCGGTGGACATCCAAGGTTTTGTCTGATACATCCGCGCCCTCAAGGTTAAGGGCTTGCGCTTTTTGCCATCCCCTTTGACTTACCAGAATTCAAATCCGATCCACTGAAGAGGATGCCGCGTGCAGGTTCTCGTTCGCGATAACAATGTCGACCAAGCCCTGAAGGCGCTGAAGAAGAAGATGCAGCGCGAGGGCATTTTCCGCGAGATGAAGCTCCGCGGTCACTACGAGAAGCCCTCCGAGAAGAAGGCTCGTGAGAAGGCCGAAGCCGTTCGCCGTGCGCGCAAGCTGGCCCGCAAGAAGCTGCAGCGCGAAGGCCTGTTGCCGATGAAGCCGAAGCCGGTGTTCGGCGCCGGCCCCGGCGGTGAGCGTGGTGGCCGTGGCGGCCCCGGTGCAGGTCCGCGCGGGCCGCGCTGATTTTGCCGGTCGCGCAGGACTGAGTTTTCGATGACGCGGGCCCCAGGCCCGCGTTATTATTTTGTGAGCGGTGCCTTTCTGGGACGGGGCACTACAGATGCGGCACCAGCGCGAGCGAACCGTAGATGGTCTCCCCTTTCCCCGAGCCCGGCTTGGCGCGGCTGCGCCAGATCTGGCGCCAGCAGCTCGCGCTGGCCTTGATGGGGATCACGCTGTGCGGCTGCTCCTTCGATCTGGGCTCGCTGGGTCCGGAGAAGGATAAGCCGCAGGAAGCGCCCGCGGCGGCGACCGCGCCGGATAGCGCCGTCAGCGCCGCCAACGTGACCGAGGCCCAGACCCACACGGCAAAAGCCCAGGCGCTGGTCAAATCGGGCGAGACGCAGGCCGCGCTGGACGAGTTCAATCGCGCCGTCGCGCTCGATCCCTACAACGCGCAGGCGCTCTATGGCCGCGCCCTGCTCTACCAGGGCAACAACGAGCACGACTTCGCAATCGCCGATTTCGGTGCCGCAAGCGGACTCAATCCGCAGAAGGCCGAGCCACTGCTCGGCCGTGCGGTCAGCTATCTGGCGATTGGCAAGGTCAAGGAGGCGGCTGCCGATCTCGACGAAGCATCCGAGGCCGATCCGCAGAACGCCCAGGTCTGGACGACACGGGGACAGGCCTATGAGCGGCTGGGAGACAAGACCAAGGCGGCGGCGTCCTACAACAAGGCCGTCGCGCTGCGCCCACGCGATGACGCCGCCCGCAACGGCTTGGCCCGCGTCGGCGGCTGAAAGTCTGGGGACGGCGCTGACAGCCGTCCTCGTCTTAATCGGGGGTGGCGCCCTTCGGCAGAACCGCGTGGAACATCGACTTCATGCCCGACAGCATTTCGTCGGCGACATTGGTCTTGGGTCGCGGGGTGGATGCGGCAGCACCTGCGTCGGCGCGCAGATCGAGCGGCGGCGCAATCATCGGCACCGGAATATCCGCCGGCGGCGTCAGCCGATTCGGATCGTCATTGCCGATCGAGGCCGTGTAGGGGGAATTCGCCTGCGGCGCGCCGCCATTGCCAAAGGTTTCGGATGACGGCGTCGACACATTGATCGGCGGCGGCAGCGGGCGCACCGTCGACGGCACTGCAGTGATGACGCGGGGGGCCTCCGGCGTACGGGAAGCTTCCTGCACCGCAGGCTCCGGCGGCCTCTCGGCGGCCTTGACCTCGACAGGCTTGATTTCGGATTTGGCCTCAGCGGCCTTCTCAGCGGCCTTGCCCTCAGGCGACTTGCGCAGGCGCTCGATGGCGGCCCGCGCCAGATCGTTGGCGTCGGGGGTCACAGCCGGAGATGCGACGGCCGACGCCGAATTGGCTTCGACCACCGGCGCTGCCGGAGTGGGCGCGACTGGGGAGGTCTTGGCAACCGCCTTCTCATGCGCCGGGGTACGGCCGTGAGAAGGGGCCTCGTCCGCAGCCTTGGTCTCGCCGGGCTTCTCGGCCGCCAGCTTGTCCGTCGCGCTCTTGTCGGAAATGCTCTTCTCGGAGACGCCCCTGGCCTTCACGCCGGGGGCCGGGAGATTGGCCACATCTGCGGGCTTCTTGCCGGCATTGGCAGGCGCCACCACCGCGGCTGGCGTATCCGCCGCCGGCTTGGCGTTGATGTAGTGGTTAACGATGTAGGCCCCGATGATCGTCGCGAGCACCGAGGGGAAAATATCCATCGAGATTTTAGCGAGGTATTTCAGCATTTCTCGGCCACTCCCCGCGCGATCTGATGCGGGAACTTTGGGGCATTGTAAGGGATCAACTGCGACGGATCGATGGCAAAGGCTACGCGTGCCTTACGGCTTCAGCTCAATCTCAAGGAACACGATCTCGGTTGAGGTTTCGTTAAGTACGTCGTGTTGGACGCCGGCCTTGCGGAAGTAGGATTTTCCGGCCGCAAGCTGCGCCTTGGTGCGCTCGCCGCCGGGCGCCACGATGGTCATTTCGCCGGCCACGACGGGAACGATCACGTAGTCCATGCCGTGGGTGTGATGCCCGGTCGCGCTGCCCGGGGCAAGCCGCCATTCGGTTACCCGGACCTGTTCGTTGTCGACCTGAACCTCGGATTTGGCGGCAAGCATCAGAACCTCTCTCGGGCAATCGGTTCAGGGAACGAACACCATGAACGCGTAGACTGCAAATACCACCATATGGACCAGCCCGAACAGGACATTGGTCCTGCCGGTGCCGAAGGTCAGCATGCTCAACAAGAATGTCAGAAACAGCAACGCCGTGTTCTGGGGATTGAGCCCCAGCACCAGCGGCTGGTCGATCACGTAGGTTGCGAGCCCGACTGCCGGGATCGTGAGGCCGATGGTGGCCAGCGAGGACCCGAGCGCCAGGTTGATGCTCTTCTGGAGGTCGTTCTTGCGCGCCGCCGCGATCGCGGAAACACCCTCCGGCATCAGGATCAGGAGCGCGACCAGAAGGCCCGCAAACGCCGGCGGCGCACCGATCCTGTCGGCGACGGCGTCCACCACCAGCGAGAATTTCTTGGCAAGCAGCACGACGGCCAGAAGCGAGATCAGGAGCAGCGCGATGCTCAGCGCCAGCATCTTGCCGGACAAATGGGCGCCCCCGCTCTCGCCCTCAGCCCGCTCATGAACGAAATAGTCCTTGTGCAGGACCATCTGGGTGTAGAGGAAAACGCCATAAAGCACGATGGTCACGAGGTCGACGAAGCCGAGCTGAAGCGTCGAATAGACCGGCCCCGGCGTCGTCAGCGTGTAGTTGGGCATGATCAGCGTCAGCGTCGCGAGCGCAATCAGCACGCTGAGATAGACGTTGGCGCCGGAGAGCTGAAAACCCTGCTCGCGGTAGCGCAGCCCGCCGATAAAGACGCAGAGGCCGACGAGCCCGTTGCAGACGATCATCACCACCGCGAACACGGTGTCGCGCGCAAGCGTCGGGGCAGGCTTGTCGCCGAGCATGATCGTGGTGATCAGCGCGACCTCGATGATGGTCACCGCGAGCGTGAGCAGCAGCGTGCCGAAGGGCTCGCCGATCCGCTCCGCGATCACCTCGGAATGATGCACGGCCGCAAACACGGTGCCGAACAGGATCACCAGCAGGACGACCGCGAACAGGCCGCCGCCGACCGACAGGGTGAAGCCGTAGCCGGTCACGGTGACGATCAGGAACAGCAGCACCGCCAGAGCGGGAAAGATCCAGGATGACCGCGGCATCGGTCCGTGTGCGCTCATGCAGGCGATTCCTTCGTTGGGCCGACCGATTATGCGCGAGAAGATCGCGCGCGTCAGCCCTCAGGAGCCGTTGATGAATTGTCGCGCGGTTTTCGTGACCGCGACCTGGAGGGCCCGTCCCTCACTGCCGTGCATGATCGGCAGCGGCACTGTGGCGCGCGCGATGCGCCGGTAGGATTGCCGCACGCCGCTGCATCAGCGGCGTGCCATACGAGGGGAGTTCTCGCCGCTTACATCGCCTTGACGATGTTCTCGGTGACCTTCTTGGCGTCGCCGAGCAGCATCATGGTGTTGTCGCGGTAGAACAGCGGATTGTCGATGCCGGCATAACCGGAGGCCAGCGACCGCTTGATGAACATCACGGTGCCGGCCTTCCAGACCTGGAGCACGGGCATGCCGTAGATCGGCGAGGTCTTGTCCTCTTCGGCCGCCGGGTTGGTGACGTCGTTGGCGCCGATCACGAAGGCGATGTCGGCCTGCGCGAATTCGGAGTTGATGTCCTCGAGCTCGAACACCTCGTCATAGGGCACGTTGGCTTCGGCCAGCAGCACGTTCATGTGACCGGGCATGCGGCCCGCGACCGGGTGAATGGCGTACTTCACCTCGACGCCTTCCTTCTTCAGCATGTCGGCCATTTCGCGCAGCGCGTGCTGGGCCTGCGCCACCGCCATGCCGTAGCCGGGCACGATGATGACCTTGGAGGCGTTCTTCATGATGAAGGCCGCATCGTCGGCCGAGCCGAGCTTGGCGGGCTTCTGCTCGCCGGTGCCGCCGCCGGCCGCCGCCGTCTCGCCGCCGAAGCCGCCGAGGATGACCGAGATGAAGGACCGGTTCATCGCGTGGCACATGATGTAGGACAGGATCGCACCGGACGAGCCGACCAGCGCGCCGGTGATGATCAGCGCCGAATTGCCGAGCGTGAAGCCGATGCCGGCCGCGGCCCAGCCGGAATAGGAGTTCAGCATCGAGATCACGACCGGCATGTCGGCGCCGCCGATCGGGATGATCATGAGCACGCCGAGCGCCAGCGCCAGGATGACGATCATCCAGAAGTCGAACGCGCTGCCGGACATCACCAGCCCGACGATGAAGACGACGAGCGCGATCGCAAGACCGATGTTGATGACGTGGCGGAGCGGCAGGATGATCGGCGCGCCGCTCATGCGTGCGGACAGCTTCAGGAACGCGATCACCGAGCCGGTGAAGGTCAGCGCGCCGATGGCGACGCCGAGCGACATTTCGACCAGGCTCTGCGAATGGATGTTGCCGGGAGTACCGATATCGAAGGCCTCGGGCGCGTAGAACGCGCCGGCGGCGACCAGCACGGCGGCCATGCCGACCAGGGAGTGGAAGGCGGCGACCAGTTCCGGCATCGACGTCATCGGCACGCGGCGTGCGATGACCGCGCCAATTGCAGCGCCGATGGCGATGCCGACAATCACCAGCACCCAGGCGAGACCGTCGGCCGGCGGATGGTTGGCCAGGGTCGTGGCGACCGCGATCGCCATGCCGATCATGCCGAACAGATTGCCCTGGCGCGACGACGCCGGGCTCGAAAGTCCGCGCAGCGACAGGATGAACAGCACCCCCGCCACGAGATACAACAATGCAGAGAGGTTAGCGCTCATCTCAGGTCCCCATTGATCCCATCAGCCCGAGGTGGCCGCTTACTTCGACTTCTTCTTGTACATCGCCAGCATGCGCTGGGTGACAAGGAAGCCGCCGAAGATGTTGATGCAGGCAAAGATCAGCGCGACGAAACCGAAGGCGCGCGCCCAGCCCGAACCGCTCGAGACGTTGGCGACGCCGCCGGCGAGCAGCGCGCCGACCACGATCACCGACGAGATCGCATTGGTGACGCTCATCAGCGGCGTATGCAGCGCCGGCGTCACCGACCACACCACGAAATAGCCGACGAAGACGGCGAGAACGAAGATCGACAGCCGGAAAATGAAGGGGTCTACGACCTGTGCAGCATGCTCCATGACGGATCTCCTTACGCCTTCGGCTGGAAGTTCGGGTGGATCACGGCGCCGTCCTTGGTCAGCGCGGTGGCCTTGACGAGTTCGTCGTCCCAGTTGACGGCGAGCTTCTTCTCTTTCTTGTCGACCATGGTCTCGATGAAGGAGAACAGATTGCGTGCGTAGAGGCTGGAGGCGGAGGCCGCGACGCGGCCGGCGACGTTGGTATAGCCGACGATCTTGATGCCATCTGTCTCGACGACCTCACCGGCCCTGGCGCCCTCGACATTGCCGCCGCGCTCGACGGCGAGATCGACCAGCACCGAACCGGGCTTCATCGACTTGACCATCTCGCCGGAGACGAGCTTCGGCGCGGGCCGGCCCGGGATCAGCGCAGTGGTGATGACGATGTCCTGCTTCTTGATGTGTTCGGCGGTCAGCGCGGCCTGCTTGGCCTGGTACTCCTTGGACATTTCCTTGGCGTAGCCGCCGGCGGTCTGCGCGTTCTTGAATTCCTCGTCCTCGACGGCGAGGAACTTTGCGCCGAGCGATTCCACCTGCTCCTTCGTGGCCGGGCGCACGTCGGTCGCGGTGACGACGGCGCCGAGACGGCGCGCAGTCGCGATCGCCTGGAGGCCGGCAACGCCGACGCCCATCACGAACACCTTTGCGGCGGGCACGGTGCCGGCCGCGGTCATCATCATCGGGAAGGCACGGCCGAAGGCTTCGGCGCCCTCGATCACGGCCCGGTAGCCGGCGAGGTTCGCCTGCGAGGACAGCACGTCCATCACCTGTGCGCGGGTGATGCGCGGCATCAATTCCATCGCGAAGGCGGAGACGCCTGCATCGGCCATCGCCTTCAGCGCGGCCTCGTTGCCGTAGGGATCCATGATGGCGATGACGAGCGCACCGCGCTTGTATTGCGAAAGCTCGGAGGCTTCGGGACGCTTCACCTTGATGACGATGTCGGCATCCTTCAGCGCATCGGCGCTGACGGTTGCGCCCACCGCGGTGAATTCGGAATCGGGGAGGCCCGACTTGATGCCCGCGCCCGGCTCGACGGCAATCTCGGCGCCCAGCGCCTTGAACTTCTTCACCGTATCAGGCGAAGCCGCGACACGCGGCTCTGACGGATCAATTTCCTTGGCAACGGCGATCTTCATAGGTCCTCCGGCGGCGCGGGACAGCGCACGCACAAAAAAGTAGCGTTACTCCCGCAACGTTGCATACCGGCTTTGGAACCGGCTTGTTTGCAAATTTTGTGGGCAGCTGCCGCCGCAGATGGAGGCAGCCGCCGAAGTCGCTTCAGGTGAGGAAGATCGCCATCAGAATCACGATCAGCGCAACCGACGCCGTGCCGTACTTGACCAGCTTGATGAAGCCCTCGTAGGTCTGCTCGTGAGCAACGTAGTCGTTGCCATCTGCGGTGCTGTACGCAACTTCGCTATGATCTGCCATGGATGTCCCCAGTCGAAAGTCGAATTCCTCGGCTGGGATACCTTAAACCTTCGAGCAGGGCAACGGCACCGAAGCGCGGATTTCCAGCAAATAGGCTCATTTGGAATCCCGATTATCGCGGATCCCGCGCGCCGGATTTGCTTTGCTGAACCGTGGTTCAACACATACAAGGCACCGCCGCTGCCCTAAATCCGGGCAGTTGCGCGCCCTCAGCTCATCGCTTCAAGCTCGTCGATCATGCCGGCGATGACGCTCAGCCCGCGGTCCCAGAACTTCGGGTCCTTGGCATCGAGCCCGAACGGCCGCAGCAGCTCCGAATAGTGCTTGGTACCGCCGGCGGCGAGCATGTCGAGATAGCGCTCGGCAAAGCCCTTCGCCGCGTTCTCGTAGACCGCATAGAGCGAGTTCACGAGGCAATCGCCGAAGGCGTAAGCATAGACGTAGAACGGCGAGTGGATGAAGTGCGGGATGTACATCCAGTAGTTCTCGTAGCCCGCCTTGATCTCGATCGCCGGGCCCAGGCTCTCGCCCTGCACCGACAGCCAGAGTTCGCCGAGCCGCGTCGCGGTCAGTTCGCCGTTCTTGCGCTCGGTGTGGACGGCGCGCTCGAAGGAATAGAACGCGATTTGCCGCACCACGGTATTGATCATGTCCTCGACCTTGCCGGCGAGCAGTGCCTGGCGCTGCTTCGGGCTCTTGGTCTGTGCCAGCAACCTCCGGAACGTCAGCATCTCGCCGAACACGCTCGCGGTCTCCGCCAGCGTCAGCGGCGTCGGCGCCATCAGCGCGCCGTTCTTGGCCGCCAGCACCTGGTGCACGCCGTGGCCGAGTTCATGGGCTAGCGTCATCACGTCGCGCGGCTTGCCCTGGTAGTTCATGAGCACGTAAGGGTGAGCCGACGGCGTGGTCGGATGCGAGAAGGCGCCCGGCGCCTTGCCCGGACGCACCGGTGCATCGATCCAGCGATCGGTGAAGAAACGCTCGGCGATGTCAGCCATCTCGGGCGAGAAGCCGCGATAGGCCGTCAGCACCATGTTCCGCGCATCGGGCCAGCCGATCACGTCGGTCGCGGCGAAGGGCAACGGCGCGTTGCGGTCCCAATAAGCCAGCTTCTTCTTGCCGAACCACTTCGCCTTCAGCGCGTAATAGCGATGCGACAGTCTTGGATAGGCCGCACGCACGGAAGCGACCAGCGCATCCACCACCTCGCGTTCGACGCGATTGTTCAGATGACGCGAATCCGCGACATCCTTGAAGCCGCGCCAGCGGTCGGAGATGTCCTTGTCCTTCGCGAGCGTATTGGTGATCAACGCAAAGGTGCGCTCATTGGCCTTGAAGGTCTTCGCCAGCGCTTCCGCCGCAGCCTTGCGCTTGGCGCCGTCGCGGTCCTGCAGGAAGTTCAGCGTCGGCTCGATCGCCAGTTCTTTCGAGCCGACCTTGAAGCGCAGGCCGGAGATGGTCTGGTCGAACAGCCGGTTGAAGGCGGAATAACCGGTCTGCGCCTTCTCCAGGAACAGCTGCTCGAGCTTGTCGTCGAGCTGATACGGCTTCTCCTTGCGCAGGTCCTCGATCCACGGGCGATAATGCGCGAGCTCGGGCGATTGCATCGCGCGGTTCAAAATATCGTCATCGACGCGGTTGAGCTCGAGCGCGAAGAACAGCAGATGGGTCGAGGCCGCCGTCAGCCGCTCGGAGACGTCGCCGTAAAACTTTGAAATCTCGGGGTCCACGCTGTCGCCGGCGTGGACGAGACCGGCATAGGAGCCGAGACGGCCGGCGAGATCGTCGATCGCCTCATAGCGTCGCACGGCTCCCGCGAGCCATTTTCCGCCATCTTCCTTTGCTGTGCCTGTTGCGAGCTTGCCCTTGTAGTCCGTCTCGAACGCGACGCAATCGGCATCCATCTTCTCGAGATCGCGCACCACTTCCGGCGCATCGATCCCGGAATAGAGATCGGCGAGGTTCCACTCCGGAAGCTTGCCAGTCTTGCTCGCAGGCTTTGCGGAGGGTTTTGCCTTGGCTACCGATGTCTTGGCTGCGGATTTCTTGGCTGCGGATGTCTTGGTGGCTGGTTTGCGGACGGCGGCTTTGGAGCGCGAAGTCATTGTGTGGGAAACCTGTGTTCAACAATCGCGACGGCGGGCGGGGGCAGCAAGGTTTAAGAGTGCGTTAATCGGCTTCGGCCAGAGTGACCCGATTCGAGACAGATAGTAGTAGCGTGCGGGGAGCACCATGGCTGCCAGTATTTTGATCGCAGACGACGACGCCGTAGCCCGCCGACTGGTCGAGAACATGGTGCAGAAATGCGGCTACGAGACGGTCGTCGTCGAGTCCGGCGACGCCGCGATTGCTGCCCTCACCGGCCCGGACGCACCCGCGATCGACGCGGTGATCCTCGATCTCGTCATGCCGGGCCTCGACGGCATGGGCGTGCTGGCGAAAATCCGCGAAGCGGGCCTCAGCGTTCCCGTCATCGTGCAGACTGCCCATGGCGGTATCGACAACGTGATCTCGGCGATGCGTGCAGGTGCGGCCGACTTCGTGGTCAAGCCGGTCGGGCTGGAGCGGCTCCAGGTTTCTCTGCGCAACGCGCTCAATGCTTCCGCACTCAAAGGTGAATTGCAGCGCATTCGTCACAGCCGCGAGGGCCGGCTGACCTTCTCCGACATCATCACGCGCGCCGAGGCGATGGCGGGCGTGATGCGCGCGGCGCAGAAGGCGGCGAACTCCTCGATCCCCGTGCTGATCGAAGGCGAGTCCGGCGTCGGCAAGGAGATGTTCGCGCGCGCCATCCACGGCAGCGGCGAGCGCAAGGCAAAGCCCTTCGTCGCGGTCAATTGCGGCGCGATCCCAGACAATCTCGTCGAATCCATCTTGTTCGGCCACGAGAAGGGCGCCTTCACCGGCGCAACCGAACGGCACACCGGCAAATTCCTCGAGGCTCATGGCGGCACGCTGTTCCTGGACGAGGTCAGCGAGCTGCCGCTGACCGCGCAGGTCAAGTTGCTGCGCGCGCTCCAGGAAGGCGCCGTCGAGGCCGTCGGCGGCCGCAAGCCCGTGAAGGTCGACGTCCGCATCATCTCTGCGACCAATCGCAAGCTGCTGGAACGGGTGAAGCAGGGCCATTTCCGCGAAGATTTGTTCTACCGGCTGCACGTGCTGCCGCTGACGATCCCCTCACTCAAGGCACGGCGCGAGGACATTCCGCATCTCCTCAGGCATTTCCTGGCGCGCTTTGCCGCCGAGGAGAACCGCACGATCTCCGGCGTCAGTGGCGAGGCCGTGGCACATCTCGCCCAGCTCGACTGGCCCGGCAACATCCGCCAGCTCGAAAACGCGGTTTACCGCGCGGTGGTGATGAGCGAGGGCGAGCAACTCGGTCTCGACGACTTCCCGCTTCTGGCCTCGCATCCGCACTCCACGACGGAGATTCCAACCGCGCCTCTGATGATCGAGCCGATCGCAGCGCCATCGGTGGTATCGGGTAGCGAAATACCCATCGCGCCGCTGCCGCTGGCAGGGTCCCTTTCGATGCTGACCGCCACCGGCGATGTCCGCCCGCTCGAGGACATGGAGAGCGAGATCATCCGCTTCGCGATCTCGCACTACCGCGGACAGATGTCCGAGGTGGCGCGCCGACTCAAGATCGGCAGGTCCACGCTCTATCGCAAACTCGACGAAGCCGGAGTTCCCGAACATGGCGGGAAAAGCGGCGAGGAGACGCACTGAACCTCCTCGAACGAGGGTTCGCGCGGGGCAACGATGCGCCCGCAAGCCGTTGAATTACGGCAAAATTCGGCTTCGAGCGAAACCGTGACTTGGAAGTGACAGACACCGGGAAAAGCGCGCGGTGAAACCGCACAATCCGTTGCAAACGGTCTGTCTTGAAGTCAGTTTGTCGTGAGTTTCCCGGGGTAGCGCTAGCTGCGAAAACGGGGCCTGTATATCGTCTGCGTATGAATCGTTGCGTGCAGGCGTGCAACTGTCGAAGGCCGGCCCGATTTAGCCGAAGCTCAATTAGGCGATAACGAAAGCTGTTCCACGAGGGACAGTTCACCCGAGGGGTGCGACACAATGCGTGACTGTTTGAACCACCGTGCAGGCTTCGACCGCGTTCTGGCGACGGTCGCGGCGACCTTCCTCACGGTATCGGCCGGCTCGGCGCTGGCACAGGATCAGGCGCGCAGTAGCGCCGCGGAACTCGCGATCGAAGCCGCGATCCCGCGCCCCGAGCCTGCAAACGTCCCGCCCCCGACCGCCTCCGACATCAAGCTCGACACCACCGCCACCGTCCAGGACGCGCCGAAGGAAACTGCGAAGGAGCCCGTCAAGGCTGAGGCGGCTCCGGCGCCGGCTGCCGACAAGGTCGCGACCAAGCCCTCTGATGTCGCCACGACGCCCGCAGCCGACGCGCCTAAGAGCGAGACGGCGACCACCGAACCCGCGAAGAGCGAGCCCGCCAAATCTGAAGCTGCCAAATCTGAATCTGCGAAGTCTGAGCCGGCGAAATCCGAACCTGCCAAGGCCGACACCGCAGCCGCGCCGGCTGCCGCTCCAGCAGCCCCTGCGGCGGCAGCAGCGACTCCGGCCACTGAGCCGGTGAAGGCTGCGAGCAACGTCCCCGCCGCCGACCAGCCGGTCGCCGACAAGATCAAGGACATCCTCGGCACCAAGACCTCGCGTCACTTCGACCGCAAGAATGAGCGCGCCGCCGCCGAGAAATTCTACGGCGCCCGTGACTTCGCGCCGGTCTGGACGCAAGCCGGCAGCCTGACCGCAGCAGCCAAGGGCGTGATTGCCCGGCTGAAGGATGCGGCCTCAGACGGTCTCAACCCTGCAGATTATCCGGTGCCCGACTTCGCCGCCGCCACCACGCCAGACGCGCTTGCCGACGCCGAGCTGAAGCTCACCGCCAGCATGTTCGACTATGCGCGCCAGGCGCAGAGCGGCCGCATGCACTGGTCCCAGGTCAGCGCCGACATCCTCTATCCCGAGCATCCGATCGATCCGAACGAAGTGCTCACCAAGGTCACGACGGCGGCTGATGCTTCCGCTGCACTGGACAGCTACAACCCGCCGCAGAAGCTCTACAAGGAGCTGAAGGCGCAGCTTGCGAAGCTTCGCGGCCAGGGCGACGGCCCGGTGATCGAGATCACCGACGGCCCCGCGCTGAAATACACGCCGGCCAAGGGCAAGAAGCAGGCTGAGATCGTCGTGCAGGATCCGCGCGTGCCGCAGCTCCGCGCCAAGCTCGGCATCACCAACAACGCCAGCGACGACCATTACGACGCAACGGTCGCCGAGGCCGTGCGCAAATTCCAGGACGGCGCCGACATGAAGGCGACCGGCATCCTCGACGAGAAGACGGTCAAGGCACTGAACAGCCCGAAGCGCGACAAGCAGATCGACACCGTGCTGGTGAACATGGAGCGCTGGCGCTGGCTGCCGCGCGACCTCGGCGCCCCCTCGCTCGGCGATGCCTACGTCATCCTCAACATTCCCGACTACACGCTGAAGGTGATGCAGCGCGGCCAGCAGGTCTGGACCACCCGCGTCGTCACCGGCAAACCGGGCCAGCACGCGACGCCGCTCCTGACCGAGACGATGAAGTACATCACCGTCAACCCGACCTGGAACGTGCCGCCGTCGATCGTCTATGGCGAATATCTGCCGGCGTTGCAGCAGGACCCGACCGTGCTTCAGCGCATGGGTCTGAAGCTCGAGCAGAACCGCGACGGCTCGGTGCATATTTCGCAGCCGCCCGGCGAGGCCAACGCACTCGGCCGCATCCGCTTCAACTTCCCGAACAAGTTCCTCGTCTATCAGCACGACACGCCGGACAAGTACCTGTTCGCCAAGGACGAGCGCGCCTTCAGCCACGGCTGCATGCGCGTGCAATATCCGGATCAGTACGCCTCGGTGCTGCTCAACATCGCCCTGCCGAACGACCACTACACGCCGGAGCGCGTTCGCAGCATGTACGGTTCGAGCGAAGTTGATCTGAAGTTCCCGACGCCGATCCCGGTCAACATCACCTATCAAACCGCATTCGTGGATGACGGCGGCAAGCTGCAATTCCGCAAGGACGTCTATGGTCGCGATGCGACCATGATCAACATGCTCAAGAACAGCCGCGGCAAGGATCTCGAGACCGTCATCGCGCACTCGCAGCCGAGCTATTCGCGCCCGGCGACGACGCTGCCCTCGGGCGTTGCGCTGGCCAACAATGGCGCCAGCTCGTCCGGCCTGAACTTCTTCGAGCGGCTGTTCGGCGGTGGGGCCCCGGCCCAGCCGCCGGCTCCGGTCGGCCGCCGGCCGCAGCAGCGGGTGTTCACCCGCTAAGCCTGGCGAGGCTGAACTTCTAAATTCTCCAACGAAATCAGCGCCCCCGTCCCCTGGATGGGGTCGCTTAACGTTAACCATTCTCCGGTTGCGCCCCGGCACCCGGGCGTTTTTTTGCCACAGTCAACCGTTTAGGATTGTAGTCTGACTTGGTTTGGGGGCGGGAAGGTCAACCTCGAATTAACCTTCTCGCTTTAAGAAAGCGTTCATCCTCTTTCGCGCGCTAACGGGGTTGGCGGGAGAGTCCATTTTGAACGCTCGTCGACTGGGTGGGCTCATACGTGCTGGCTGGTTTCGCACGCCAATTTACTGCGGTGTCGTTGTCCCATGCGGGCGTGAAGGTCGGATCTCGGATCGGCCTCGCCTCGCTGGTGCTGCTTGCGGCTGCCGGTTCGGTTCATAACGCCGCGGCGCTGAACGAAACCAAGACGCTCTCCTTCCATCACACCCATTCCGGCGAAGACCTCACCGTCACCTTCAAGCGCGACGGCCGCTACGACGAAGCCGCGCTGAAGACGCTCAATCATTTCCTGCGCGACTGGCGCACCCAGGACGAGACGGTGATGGACCGTCACCTGTTCGACATCCTCTGGGAAGTCTATCGCGACGTCGACGCCAAGCAGCCGATCCAGATCATCTCCTCCTATCGCTCCCCCGCCACCAACGCCATGCTCCGCCGCCGCTCCGCCCATACGGGGGTGGCGCGCTTCAGCCAGCACATGCTGGGCCATGCGATGGACTTCTACATTCCCGGCGTGCCGCTGGAGCAGATCCGCTTCGCGGGCCTGCGCCTGCAGCGTGGCGGCGTTGGCTTCTACCCGACCTCCGGCTCGCCCTTCGTGCATCTCGACACCGGCAACGTCCGGCATTGGCCGCGGATGACGCATGACCAGCTCGTCCGCGTCTTCCCGGACGGGCGCACGGTCCATATCCCGAGCGATGGCGTACCGCTGAAGGGCTATGAACTCGCCAAGGCCGAGATCGAGCGTCGAGGTGACAACGACGGCGCGGGCGCCGGCAAGCCAAGCTTCTTCGCTGCCCTGTTCAAGGGCAAGTCTGCTCCGGCCGCCAGCAGCGACGAGGATGACGAGGGCGCTCCTGCCCCGACCGCCAAGCCCGTTCCGCCGACCGTGGTCGCCGCAGCCAAGCCTGCCGAAGCAAAGCCTGCCGATCCGGTTCCGACGCCCCGCGCCAAGCCGTCCGTCGCCGCCGCGATCCAGCTCGCCTCGGCCGACGCGCAGCTCGTTGCGCCGCCCAGGCCGAAGCCCGCACCCGTGGCTGACAAGCCGGCGTCCGGCAAGCTCGAGACGCCGGCCGACATCATCAATGCCCGCGGCTTCTGGGATGATATCCAGTCTGCGCCGCGGCAGGCGACGCCGGCCCAGGTGGCTGCGCTAAGGGCTCGCCAGGCTCTTGCCGCCGCCACCGATCCGCAAGCCACAGCAAGCATCTCCAACGCGACCCTTCAGGCGCTGGCTTACGCGCCGGCCGCTTCTCCGGTCGACCGCGCCAACGTCGTCGCCGCCTCCGCGCCGATCCCGCGCGGCCTGCGTCCGGTGTCCGCGGCCCGCAATTCCGCGCCGGCCAACGAGATCAACACCGTCGTCGGCAAGAGCACCGATGGCATGATCGCCACCGCGACCCGGCTATCCGCCGCCAAGGGCGACAGCATCTGGCTCAAGATCGTGATGCTGTCCCCGAGCGCCAGCCGTGCGATGTCGGTGACGCTGATGGGCGAGCTCGATATGGTCGAGATGCGCGGCTATTTCGTCAAGCCGCACGCCGTGGTCGCAATGGGCTTCACCGACGATCCGATGCAAGGCCTGTCCTGCGACAGTTTTTCGGGCAGCGCGACCGCAAGGATCGAGACGACGTCGTTCGTGATGCGCACCGCCGCGCTACGCTGATAGCCGCGACCGTTTCCACAAACTCAGTCTCGTAGCCCGGATGCAGCGCAGCGCAATCAGGGCCGGGCTACGGGCGCGCGGCGATCTCAGGCGCAAACGCCTCAGATCATTCCAAGCGCCTGCATGTAGGTCTCGAGGATCGTCTCGGCCTCGGCGCGCTCGTTGGGATCCTGCTTGCGCAGGCGCACGATGGTGCGCAGCGCCTTGACGTCGTAGCCGTTGCCCTTGCTCTCGGCATAGACGTCACGGATGTCGTCGGAGATCGCCTTCTTCTCTTCCTCCAGCCGCTCGATGCGCTCGATGATGGATTTGAGCTGGTCCTTGGCAAATTTCGTCGCGGGCTCGTCGTCGCGGACGGCGGCGGAGGTGGCCATCTTGGTACTCCCAATGGAACTGGCAAAACGAGGTGACGCCGGCATCCTCACCGCGCGTGCTGGGTAGACCCTTAGGGTTGGCGCCGTCAGCGTTCAAGCAAGCATCGCGCTCGTCCACAGCGCGCCCACACCTTCCTGCAGGCGAGCAAAGAAAGCTGTTGTGTGGTGCGACTCAGGCCGCGCCAGTCCCCTCAGTGGTTGTGAGGATGGACCTTCTTCATCGCCTCGATCTGCTCAGGGGTCGCCGTGCCCTGGTACTTTGTCTTCCAGGTCTCGTAAGGCATGCCATAGACGGCCTCCCGGCTCTCATCCTTGCTCAACGCGACGCCTTGGGCGTCGGCGGCATCCTTGAGCCAGTTGGACAGGCAGTTGCGGCAGAAGCCGGCCAGATTCATCAGATCGATGTTCTGGACGTCGGTCCGCGTCTTCAGATGATCGACCAGACGCCGGAAAGCGGCCGCCTCGAGCTCCGTTCTGGTTTTATCGTCGATTGCCATGGCTGGACCTTTCGGCTGGACCTTGATGCTGGTCACCCTTACGGGATCAGGTGGGGTTCTGTCACAGATTTTGCCATATCGCGGCGCAAACGGCCGCTGGGCCGACCATTGGGCAATTCCCCGGCCCTACGCCAAATCGTCAATCATCTGGTATACGTTCCGCGACAATGATCGCCGAATCTCCCCGCTCCCCCCTTCGCCTGCTCGCCCGGTTGGTCCCGGTGCTGGCGCTTGGCCTGTTTTGCCTTTGGGCCAGCCCGGCCTCGGCCGACTTCCGGCTTTGCAACAACACCGCCAGCCGGGTCGGCATCGCGCTCGGCTACAAGGATGCCGACGGCTGGACCACCGAAGGCTGGTGGAACATCTCGTCCCGCTCCTGCGAGACCCTGCTGCGCGGCACGCTGGTCGCCCGCTACTATTACATCTACGGGATCGACTACGACCGCGGAGGCGAATGGTCGGGCCAGGCCTTCATGTGCTCGCGCGACAAGGAATTCACCATCCGCGGCACCGAGGACTGCCTGGCGCGCGGCTATGACCGGACCGGCTATTTCGAGGTCGATACCGGCGAGCAGCGGGCCTGGACGGTGCAGCTCACGGACGCCAACGAGCAGCCGTCACAGCAGCGTGTCCCCGGAATGCCTGGCCCGGTTGGCCCTGGTGGCGGCGTTCCGGGTTTGCCCAATAGCCCGCCCGGTGCTACGCCCCCGGGCTCGCCCGGCCTGCCACCGGCCGCCGCCCCGCCCCCGCCTGGAAATAAGCCATGAGGCGTCTTCGCCGTATCAAGATTCTCGCGACCCTCGGACCTGCCTCTTCGGATCTCGCGATGATCCGCCGCCTGTTCGAGGCCGGCGCCGATCTGTTCCGCATCAACATGAGCCACACCCCGCATGACAAGATGCGGGAGCTGGTGGCGACGATCCGCAACGTCGAGAGCAGCTACGGCCGCCCGATCGGCATCCTGGTCGACCTCCAGGGCCCGAAGCTCCGGCTAGGTGCGTTCGCCGAAGGCTCGGTCCAGCTCCAGAACGGCCAGACCTTCACGCTCGATTCCGACAAGACGCCCGGCGATGCCAGCCGCGTCAACCTCCCTCACCCCGAGATCCTCGCTGCGCTCCGGCCCGGCCATGCGCTGCTGCTCGACGACGGCAAGGTGCGGCTGATCGCGGAGGAGACGTCCAAGGAGCACGCGGTGACGCGTGTCGTGGTCGGCGGCAAGATGAGCGACCGCAAGGGCGTCAGCCTTCCGGATACGGACCTGCCGGTCTCGGCGATGACGCCGAAGGACCGTGCCGACCTCGAGGCCGCGCTCGTCACCGGCGTCGACTGGATCGCGCTGTCCTTCGTGCAGCGCGCCGACGACGTGATCGAGGCCAAGAAGATGATCCGCGGCCGCGCCGCCGTGATGGCCAAGATCGAGAAGCCGCAGGCGATCGACCGCCTCGCCGACATCATCGAGGCTTCGGATGCGCTGATGGTGGCGCGCGGCGACCTCGGCGTCGAGCTGCCGCTGGAGCGCGTGCCGAGCCTGCAGAAGCAGATGACGCGCATGGCCCGCCGCGCCGGCAAGCCGGTGGTGATCGCGACCCAGATGCTGGAATCGATGATCCAGTCGCCGGTGCCGACCCGCGCCGAAGTCTCCGATGTCGCCACCGCCGTCTACGAGGGCGCCGACGCCATCATGCTGTCGGCGGAATCAGCGGCCGGCAAATTCCCGGTCGAGGCGGTCTCGACCATGAACCGAATCGGCGAGGAGGTCGAGCGCGACCCGACCTACCGGTCCGTGATCACGGCGCAGCGCCCCGCACCGGAATCCACCGCGGGCGATGCCATCGCGGACGCCGCGCGGCAGATCGCCGAGACGCTCGACCTGCCCGCGCTGATCTGCTGGACCAGCTCCGGCTCGACCGCCGTGCGCGTGGCGCGCGAGCGGCCGAAGCCGCCGATCGTGGCGATCACGCCGAACATCACCGCCGGCCGCCGGCTCGCCGTCGTCTGGGGCGTGCATTGCGTGGTGGCGGAAGACGCGCGCGATCAGGACGACATGGTGAGCCGCGCCGGCCAGATCGCGTTCCGCGACGGTTTCGTCCGCGCCGGGCAGCGCGTGATCATCGTCGCCGGCGTGCCGCTCGGCATCCCCGGCACCACCAACATGGTGCGCATCGCCTCCGTCGGCCCCGAGGGTGACGCGAATTTGTGAGGCTGCCGGCAGGCCGCAGACCAAGCCGGCCAAAACAACCCCATGCACAGTAGCCGGCTGATTCTGCCTGCTTCGCGCGGGTCTTGCGAAAAGGCGTGCTCAGGCAACGGCCTGAGCGCAGTCAGGCCACCGCCCGTGCCGCAGCGACATTTCAAGCCCCGACCAGCGCCTTGGTCGTCGGCAGCAGCGTCTGCTGCACGACGAGACCACGAGCGCGGGCGTCCATGACGCCGACGGCGCGCAGCGCCAGCAGCGTCACGGTCTGCACCGCATCGCGCATCTTCGCGGGATCTTCGAGATTGTCGGGTGCCAGCGGTCCGACCAGGGCTTCGTGCAGCGCGCCCAGCAGCGCGGTTGCGGCCAGGGACGTGTCCTGCGCCGGCAGATGGCCGGCGCGCACCGCGGCGTCGATCCGGGCGGCGATCTCACCGGCGATCTCGCGGCGGCTGGCCAGGCGGGAGGCGCTGACATCGACATCGACGGGCTCGGCCAGGATGCCCCAGGCCAGCCGGCGCTGCGAGAGAGTATGGACCGCCACGGTGGTGACGGCCGCTGCCAGCGCGGAGGACGGCCCCGGCGCGGCGTCGGCCGCGCGCCTGATGGCCGCGAGCTCGTCGCGGGAGACCTCGGAAATCAGTTCGGAGATCAGCTCGGCCTTGGAAGGGAAATAGCGATAGACCGTGCCCGCCGCCACATTGGCCCTGATCGCGACCGGCGCGATCTGCACCGCCGCCATGCCGCCTTCGGCTGCGGCTTCCCTTGCCGCCGCCAGGATGGCGCTGCGCCGAGCCGCAAGGCGCTTCACCACTTGATGCGTCCGCCGATAAACCATGGCGCGCTTCCTGTCCCACCACGCCTGCCGCACGCCCCGCGGCCGAACGCTTCGTCACCGAATTCGCTGCAAATCGCCCCGCAAGGACTGAACAACTATTCAGGGAGGATGACAAGAACCAAATGCGTGGCGCGTCACGCTTGGAAGAACCTTGCAACGCTGCGCTGCAAACAGCTCAAATTGCAGGGAATCGATTGGTAAACGGCTGACCACGATTCTTACCGCGGTCTTAAAGCGCCTCGGCGACTGTCGCTGCGACCCAACCCGGTGCAGCATGGTCGACACGGACGCCAAGATCGCCTGGCAGCTCTTTCATTTGAACTGGCTTCCCATCGCAGTCATGGGTGGCCTGCTGGCGCTCGGACTCTCCGTCACCGGCCTCAGGCTCGAGCCGGTCGCCTACGGCATCACGTTCGCGATCGCCGCGTCCCTCGTCGCCATCGCCTATCGTCACCGCATCGCCAGAGGCGATCTCGCCGATCCGAAACTGATCTTCTCGCTCGGCACGATCGGCCAGGTCATCATGACGTGCGCCATCGTCGGACCGCTGAGCTACGTCGCCGGCAAGATGGGTTTTCCGCTCCAGGACCATGCGCTGCTCGCGGTCGATCGCGCGCTCGGGTTGGATCCAGAACCGATCGCACGCCTCGTCAACGAGTATCCCTGGCTCGCGGACGTCCTCGCACGCGGCTACAGCCTGATCAAATGGCCGCTGCTCGGCGTCCCCGTCGTGCTGGCGCTGACCGCGCGTTACGTACGGCTGCAATTGTTCATGCTGGCGATGAGCCTTGCGCTCGCCGTCACCATCGCGATCTCGGCGCTGGTGCCGGCGATCGGCACCTATTACGCACTGCAATTGCCGGCCGCGCAGCTTCCCGACGTCAACACCGCTGTTTACGCCGGACAATTGCGCGACATCCTGGCGCTGCGCGACGGCAGCCTGCACGAACTGCAATTGTTCAAGCTGTCCGGCATCGTCTCGTTCCCGAGCTTCCACGCCGCCTCCGCCGTGCTCTACATGTGGGCGCTGTGGCCGGTCCGCCGCATCGGCGGCATCGCGGCCGCACTCAATCTGTTGATGATCGCTGCAACGCCTGTCATCGGCGCGCATTACATCGTCGACGTTGCCGGCGGCATTGCGCTGGCGGCAGCCTCGATCTGGGCCGCGAAGGCCTATCTGGAGTGGATGGGCCGCGCGGCGAACAGCGTTGCGAAGGACGCATCGCCCGTTTGGCAGCCTGGCCTCGGCTAGAACTCCCGTAAGGTGCCGTCGGTGCTAAACTCGCAATGACGCTGGGGGTACACCGTGCCCACCACCTACGTGACGTGGGCACGCTTCGCTTTGCCCCATCCTGCGGGACCTTCAATGCCCCGTCCCAAACGAAAAGAGCCCCGTCCGAGGACGGGGCTCTTTGAACTCTGAGTTCGTCTCAGCTTACTTCAGGCTGGACGAGATCGAGCCGAACTTGGTGTTCAGCGTGGTGCCGAGGTTGTTGACGACGGTGATGATCGCCAGCGCGATGCCGGCAGCGATCAGGCCGTATTCGATGGCGGTGGCGCCGGATTCGTCCTTCACGAAACGCGAAACGAGGTTCTTCATAGACTGCTCCAAAAGGTACACGAGGCTTCAATGGTCTGGTCTCTTCGGCTTCCCAGCGCCGCCCGACCATGGAACTCAACGTAAGGGCAAAGACTTGCGCCGCAGTTAATTCGACTGCGTAAACACGGAACGGATTGCATGTATTCGCCGATGGTAAACCGAAATTGAAAACGATCGGTTAAATTGCAAGGACACGAGACGGCGTCTTGTTTCGACGTGTTTGCCTGACGCCAACAGGTATCCACTTGTCGCAAGAGCCTCGATTGGTTCCGCCGGTTTACTGGAAGTTATGACCGTCGTGGTCCAATGCCGCCCGCTCGGTCCACCCGACAAAAACAAGACGAGGCGGCATGTCCCTTTCCTTCACCAACAGCATCACGGTACAGAGCCGCGCGCGCGCGCTGGTACCGCTGTGTGTCGGCGCGGGCGCCTATCTCTTCTTCCTCCATGTCGGCGATACGCTGCTTCAGGACTCCGACTCGTTCTGGCAGATCAAGATCGGCCAGTGGATCCTCGATCACCACGCCCTGCCCTACACCGACTTCTATTCCTTCACGCGGCCGGGCGAGCCCTGGATCTCGACGTCGTGGCTGTCGCAGATTCTGTTTTCGGCCTCCTACTCGCAATGGGACTGGGCGGGACCGGTGATCCTCACCGCGCTCGCGATCGCCGCCTCGGTTGCGATCTTCGTCTACCTGCTCGATGCCCATCTCGAAATTCCGCGCTCGGTGCTGTTCGCGATGCTGGCGGTGCTGCTGTCTCTGCACCACATCCTGGCGCGCCCGCACATGCTGGCGCTGCCGGTCATGATCGCGTGGGTCGGCGTGCTGATGAATGCGGCCGACCGCAAGGTGACGCCGTCCTGGGTCTGGCTGCCGCTGATGTCGCTATGGGCGAATTTGCACGGCGGCTTCGTGCTCGGCCTTGCGCTGATCGGCCCGATGGCGCTCGAAGCCATCTGGACGCTCGATTCCGGCAAGCAAATCCGCCTCCTCGCGCGCTGGTTTCTGTTCGGCGTCGCCGCCATGGCGGCCGCCTGCGTCACGCCCTATGGCTGGCGCACCCTGCTGGGTGCGACCAACATCCTCAATCTCGGCGAATTGCTGTCGGTCATCTCGGAATGGATGCCGGCGAATTTCGCCTCGTTCTCGGCTTTCGAAGGCGCGATCCTCGGCCTGATCGCGATCGGCCTCTTCCGTGGCCTCACGCTGTCGCCACCGCGCATCCTGCTGATCCTGCTGTTCACCTGGATGGGCCTCACCCATGTCAGGAGCATCGAGGCCTTTGCCTTCCTGGTGCCGCTGGTGCTGGCCAAGCCGCTCGGCGAAAAGTCGCCGCTGCCGCAGTTCGATGCGCAAGCCACCGAGAGCTGGGCGGCGCGCTACGTCACGATCATGGGCGCCCTGATGATCGCGGCTGCGGCCTGGACTTCGACATCGATCTACATGTCGCATCACCGCTTCACCTTCACGATGGAGCAGACGCCGGTGGCCGCCGTCGACCTGCTCCAGCAGCGCAAGGCGCAGCGCATCTTCAACGCCTACCAGTTCGGCGGCTATCTGATCTCGCGCGACATCCCCGTCTTCGTCGACGGCCGCGCCGAGCTCTATGGCGAGAAGTTCGTGATGGATTTCTTCAAGGCGATCGAGGTCAAGAAGCTCGACAACCTGACGCGGCTGCTCGAAGAGTACAAGATCGACGCCACGCTGCTGGTCGCCGATAGCCCCGCCGCCCAGGTGCTCGATCACATCAAGGGCTGGAAGCGGCTCTATGCCGACAACATCGCCGTGATCCACGTGCGGGATGACGCG